>DAIOVO010000013.1:13005-31039 GCA_036758965.1 Chthoniobacterales bacterium | reverse complement strand
GTTTTTCGACGAGGAATTTCCTGACGCCGTGCCCTTGATGCCAGCGCTGGTTGAAGATTACCAAACAAATCCAACCGGCTCGCTTGTAACCATTCGTTGCGCACCCTGGTATTACAAGGACAAGGTGGCTTTGGTAGGAGATGCCGCCCACGCGGTAGTTCCCTTTTATGGACAAGGGATGAATGCGGCGTTTGAGGATTGCGTCGTGTTGGACGAATGCCTGGCCACATTTACTTCCGATCGCACCCGCGCTTTCGCTGAATATTTTGCTCGCCGGAAAGAAAACGCCGATGCTTTAGCCGAGTTAGCCGTGCAAAACTTCATCGAGATGCGCGATAAAACCGCATCGCCGTTGTTTCGGGCGAAGAAGAAGCTCGATCATATCCTGGAAGGAATGCTCCCAGGCAAATACCTGCCGCTTTATACAATGGTGACTTTTACCAGAATACCTTACGCGGCGGCGGCCCGACGCGCCCGTTTCCAGGATCGAATTGTTTACACTGGCTTGGGCGCGCTCGGGTTGTTTATCCTGCTTCTTGCGTATTGCTTTTCCCGTCTTGAGTAGAAGAGTAATCCCATCGATGAACTCCGATCCCGCACAACTAGCCAACGATCGTTTTGAAATTGCGGATACCCTGTATCGTTACGCCTTTGGTCTTGACCACGGCGATGCCGATACTCTTGCCTCCGCCTTTACGGAGGATTGCGTTTTCGATTTTCGGCCGGCTGGAAGAAAGCTACATCTCGATTTCCCTAAACTAAGCGGGCGAAAGGCGATCGTGGACGCTTTGGTTACGCTACTTGGCCCGCTTGATACGAGTCATACCGTCAGCAATCTGCAAATCGAAGTCAGCGACGATTCGGCCACCCTTTACGCCTATGTGATGGCGCAGCATTTCATGCCCCGCGAAGGACCGAAGCCGGGAAGCGAGAATGCGCTGCTGATGAATCGTTACGATTGCGAGCTAATGCGCGACGGTGAGAAGTGGCGATTGAAGCGGGTGACGATTGACAATGCCTGGGCGCAAGGTAATCCCGAAATCCTCAACGCACTCGCGACCCACCGCGCCCTGGTCGCAAAAGCAAAGCAAGGGAAGTAAGTGCGATTCAATGGGGTTGAGACTGAATTATGACCTTTCCACTTCGGCTGCTGCTCCTGCTCGCGATTTGTTTTCTGACTACTCCGCAACTGCGGGCGCAGGAGGATTCCGACGCTCAGAAAATGATGAGGGAGGCCGAGGAAATGCAGAAGCAGGCTGGAGCATTAAACAAAAGCACCCCCCGCCGGATACACCGCAGGACGTGAAGAAGATGGCGGAAATGCAGGCGCAGGCGAAAGAGGAAATGGCGCAAATCGAAGCGAAGGAAATTTCTTCGCCTTTGCCCAAACCCGAGATTGAGAACGAATAAGCTGACAGACGAACGTGGGGACGCCGTTGTTCCTTCGGTGGGCGCGAAAAGTTTGCCGCAAAGCTATTTCGTTTCGCCGGAATTATTCGCCGAGGATGAAGCGAAGATTTTTTCCAACCATTGGCTGCTGGCTGGCCATCAAAGCCAGCTTCTTAATGCGGGCGACTATTTCGTCGCCGAACTTGCAGGCGAAAGTCTTATTGTCACGCGCGACCAGCGCGGGACCATTCGCGCCTTCTACAATGTTTGCCGGCACCGCGGCACGCGCTTGTGTGAAACGCAGAGCGGACATGCCACCGCCATTCAATGCCCCTACCACGCTTGGACTTATGGACTCGATGGGCGACTGCTGGGCGCGCCGCACATGGACGCGACGCCTGAGTTCGATAAAGCCAACTACTCTTTGCGCGCAGTTAACCTCGCTCTGTGGGAAGGTTTCATTTTTGTGAACCTGGCGGACTCCCCCGCGCCGCTGGAGGAATGGTTCGCGCCATTGGCGGACAAGTTTTCGCATTGGAACCTGCCGATCCTGCGCTCCGCGAAGCGAATCGAATACGACGTGCGCGCGAATTGGAAGCTGCTGTTCGAGAACTACTCCGAATGTTACCATTGCCCGGGCGTACACCCGACATTGTCGAAACTGTCGCCCTACGATTCGGCGGAAAACGATTTGTGTGAAGGTCCGTTCCTAGGCGGCTTTATGTCGATCAATCGGGGCAAAAGTCTGACCATGAGCGGAAATGCCTGTGCGAAATTCGTCGGAGAAATCGAAAACCTCCAGCAAGTGTTTTACTACTCTATTTTTCCCAACGCTTTTCTCAGCCTGCATCCGGAATACGTCATGGTGCATCAACTCCGGCCGCAATCAGCCGAGCGAACGCTCATAAGCTGCGATTGGTATTTCCATCCCAACGCCTTCCAGCAACCGGACTTTCGGCCCGATGACGCGATCGAGTTCTGGGACCTGACCAACAAACAGGACTGGCGAGTATGCGAACTAAGCGAGCTAGGAATCAGTTCCCGCGCTTACCAGCCAGGCCCGTACTCCTCGCGTGAAAGTATTCCAGCGGCATGGGACAGAGAATACCTGCGGCGCATGGGATAGAAATCGTCGCACTCTGCGGCGAACCTACAGTGGCATCGGCTTCCAGCCGGTGTGTCTGTGAGCTCATCGGCAGGATGCCGATGCCACACTTTACATCCTTCATAGCGGGTGAATGTAACTCCCATGGTGCTGCCTCGGGCAAACCCGCAATGGGTCAGTGAAGATCAACATGCCTTCTGGCCGTAGAAGGCGAAAAAGCCGGTAAGCAAAAGCGGAACGGAAACTGTTATAACGATTATCGTCGGCGTGCTCATCCAATCATGGGATTGTTTTGCTCATCTTCGAGCTTTGCTTTGATAAAGCGATTCTGTTGTTTGGCAATCCGGCGCGGTACGAACCCTACGAAATTGAATTCTGCGGGTATTTTGACGACGAACGTAGGATTATTCTTCAAGGTGTAACCGAGGAGCGAAACGGGGTCTTTTGCGTTTTCATTTTTTCGCTGCATCTTTCGCCAACTCGTCTATGGCCACTGCTTCGAACGCAATCTTCCCTAGTCGCAGCAACTGGGAAATCTCGATTGTATAGCGGCCGGGCGCAGCTAGTCGATTTCCCACTTTGGTCACGGCTTCTAGTGTCCGCTCTTCGCGTTCGGTGAGGTTGTGAGTTCGACCCATGAATCGATCTTCGCGGTAACCAAGGGAACCAAACGTCGGGCCCATCACGAAATGATCTGCGAGGTTAATAATTCCGTCGGCTAAGTTCCGTTTTTCGCTCTCTTCGTCGTCGTGAAAGATTCGGAAACGCGGAAATCCAAGACGAATAAGATTCAAATGCAATAGTTCGTGCACGAGAGCTTCCTCCTTACGATCGGTATTGCGAACGACAATTTTAGGGGCGAGGGCTCTCAGTTTCTTCGTCTCCAAAAATGCATCGATTTCGACACGGCAGGAACTGGGCAAGGTTGGGTCAATTTGTGGAAATTGGCATTCAAGTGCGCCGTCGAAGTATTCCCAAAGAGACTGGACGAGCGACACTGCATTGCGGTTCGGTTCGACGACCGCCATTATTCGCCGGAGATGAATCGGTTCAGTTCCCTTGTTGGTCACGGCAGCAGGAGAAAGAGATTTTGAATAACGATTTCGCGCAGGACAACGGCCGAGTCGAGAGCGTTCTGGTACAGTATCTCGCCGCGGTCTTCCCCTATGCCGTCGGCGAGTGACTCATTTGCAAACGTGCGCAGCGTAAACTGGTGCAGCTCTGAGAGCGGAAGTCCACTCGCGGACACTATTTCTTCAAAGGTCGCACGCGGTGCCACTTGCTTGTGAGCCGCAGCAGCAAATGCAATTAAGAGTCGTTCACAAACCCATTTCCCGAGTATCCCCGCGCGAACTTTTTGATCTTGGGTGAGCTCTTCCCAACGCAAAAGGGTAAAAGTCGAAAGGAGTCGTTTAGCTTCTTCGCACAATCGAAGCGCGTCGTGGTGCGCCACTAGATCATCTCGATTCTCAGATTGCATTCTTAGCATCCTAGAGCATCTCCGTCTGCTGATGCGCACTCTTCTCACGCGCGGCCATAGCGAAGGGATTTAGCGACGGCGGGGCGTTAATGGTTTCGGTGCCATCTAACAATCCTTCGATGGTGACGATCTGGATTTTGGGATAGTTCTTTTGCCAGAGACTGGAGGCGAATCGACCGGCGGAGGCCGCTTCGTCGCGCATTGGTTTAGTTGGCTTGTCGAGGGTGATTAGAACTCCGCCGATGGCTTTCTGGTTTTCGACTGTGCCTAACAAGTCGCGGATGTCTTTGGCGCCGGTGCCGCCGCCCTTTACTTGCACGATGATTTTTTCACGGCGGGCGTCGTTCTTCTGTAGGGCGACCGTTCCCGGTTGCCGTCTTTTCCCCGCGGCAGGCGGGAGCGCCTGCCCTACAGTTTCGTAAAAGAACAATAAACCATCGACGCCGCGGTCGGCACCTTTGCCTTCGCCTTCTTTCAAAGGTCGCGCGTGAACTAAGGAGAGCGCCCAATGTTGGAATTGGAACTTATCGTTGTCCGCTAACTGCTTTGCGCCGCCGAGATCGGTCGGCTGACCTTTCTCTTCGAACTCGATCTCTTCGCCAAAGGCGTCGCGCAGGCGGCGCTTGATCAGGTTAATCGCGAGATAGGTGACATCGATGCCGATCCACTTGCGCCCGAGCTTCTGCGCGGCGTGAATGGTAGTGCCGCAGCCGCAGAATGGGTCGAGAACTACATCGCCGGGGTTGCTACTCGCGCTGATTATGCGCTCTAGTAACGCCAATGGCTTTTGTGTTGGATAACCTAGTCGTTCCTGCGCTTGCGCGCCCAATGCTTCTATGTCACTCCACAGGTTATCTATTGTAACGCCCGGGTCATCTTGTGGGCGAACTTTCCTGCGAGGAACTCCTGACTTGGTCCAAAACATGTCACCGATTTCGTCCAACGCCTTCAGCTTTGCCGCCGTCATCCGCCAGCCTTCCGGACCCGGTTTAAACCCTTTGTACTCATAAACAAGATTTGGGCGCGCGCCCATAGAGGCAGAACGCAACAAGGGTCCGCTATAATATCGCCCTTTTGCGTCGGTGACGTTATACCGTTGCCCTATCTCTTCTTCGGTTAATCCAACCTTTACACGATCAAGGTGAAATTCGTACGCGCCGCTTTTTGTATAGAAGAGAATCGCATCAGTTGAACTACCAAACTTCCGCGCTGCGAATTGCGAGCCTTTCGGCCGTTTGTAACGCCGCCACACGACCTCGTTGCGGAAGTTCTCGCTTCCGAAAATCGCATCCAGCATGAGCTTTAGATGATGACTCGCAGTCGGATCGCAATGGAGGTAGAGGCTTCCGGTTTCTTTTAACACGCGATGTAGCTCGACTAGTCTGGGCGCCATCATGGCGAGGTAGGCCATCATCGGAGAGTTTTTGAGGAAGCTGTGGAAGGCTTCCATCATTTCGACGACGGCGACGTTTGGACATTGATCGATGAATTGATGGTAGGTCTCGGCGGCGTCGGCCCAGCTCCAGGTATCGGTGAAGGCGTGGAATTGGGCCTGGCTTACCTCGCCGCTGGTCTCGCGAAAGAGGACGTTGTAATCGGCGTTGGAATTAAAGGGCGGATCGAGATAAACGAGATCGACGCTGGCGTCGGGGAACTCGCGGTGATTGCGCAGCCAGCTTAGGTTGTCGCCGAAGAAGAGCTTGTTCAAGAGTTGCGGGAGAGATTGCCCGATTCCGGGAAAATGACAAGGAAGAGGCCGCAATTGGGTGCTGATTCTGAACGGCGGGCATTTGGTTGCTGTCCAAAAACACATGAAGATAAACATGTGTCTGGCATTGGCTGGTCTGGGCCTGGTGGGTTTGTGCGGCAGTGCCGCCGCTGCGCCGAGTGAGCGGCAGTTAGCCAGGGAAGCAAAAATTAGTCGAGGTGCGGCCGAGAAGATCGCTTTGGGGAAAGTTCGCAATGGGAAGGTGTCAGCAGGTGAATTGGAACGCGAGCATGGCAAACTGATCTGGTCCTTCGATATCGCGACTCCGGGCACACGGGACATCGAAGAGGTGCAAGTGGATGCGAAGAGCGGCGCAGTGGTATCGGTCAAAACCGAGACGCCTAAAGATCAGGCCGCGGAAGTCGCTGCCGATAAGAAGAAATAGGGACAAGAGGACGGCTTTGTGAGCCGTTCTGCCGTGCCGCCGGGGACGGACGGCCGCTACAGACTTGTAGCCCTAGCCAGGGGCGATTCGCTCGACGTGGGCATAAACATTGAAAGTGGGTGGACGGAGGAAGCCGATCAAGGTTTGACCTACTTCGCGGCTGAAGTTGGCGGCCAGACTCGAGGGTGCGGAAACGGAGGCCACTATGGGAAGTCCGGCGGCGAGCGCTTTCTGAACTATCTCCAGCGAGGTGCGTCCGCTAACAAGGAGTAGGTTACGGGATAACGGCAGCCTGTTCTGAGAAAGTGCCCAGCCGATCGCTTTGTCCACCGCGTTATGACGGCCAATGTCCTCGCGCAGGACAATGAGATCACCTTTCAGATCGAAAATCGCGGCGGCGTGAAGACCGCCGGTGCGGGCGAAGTTTCCCTGCGCCTGCCGGAGTTGCTCTGGCATTTTCAATAGACAGGCAACTTCGATTCGAGCCGAGACTGGCGGGAGGGGCGGCAGTTTCTGGCGGAGAAATTCGATGCTGGTCTTGCCGCATAATCCACAACTACTCGAGATGGTACCGAAGCGTTGGGCCGGAGCCGCTTCCCATTTTACATGGGCCGCCAGTTTAAGATTCACGACGTTCGCCTGCTGATCGATGACGGTTGGCTCGATGTCGTCGCGCGCGTGTATGATTCCTTCGGAAAGAAGGAACCCGATGGCCAGCTCGAGATCGTCGCCGGGCGTGCGCATGGTAACTGCGAGCGGATGGTTATCGATGCGAATCTCCAGCGGCTCCTCGATCACGACTTCATCCGTTGCGCATTCAAGTTGGCCGTAGGCGTTGCGACGCAGGATGGTTCCGGCGCCGATGCCGGCTACCTGAGTTTTGGAACGATTCATAAGTTGCCGTCGGCGGATGACCGGGGATACTTTAACACGTGGAAGTTATTCACCTCTACATCTCTCCGGGGCATAATTTTTTCGGTCATAATGGCCGCGAGCCGGGCGATCGTCCGGGGGTCGAAGTTCCCGCAGTCGAATGTGTGGCTGGGCGCGGGATTCGCGGCGACCGTTTTTTCGATTTCAAGGATGACTACAAGGGGCAGATCACTTTTTTTGAGGAGGAAGTCTTCGAGGCTTTGTGCCGGGAATTGACGGTGGAAGATAAACCGCCGTCGGCAGTGCGACGCAATGTGATTACTCGCGGCCAGGATTTAAATGAATTGATCGGGACGACCTTTGAGATTCAGGGCATATCGTTTGCTGGGGTGGAAGAGTGCCGGCCATGCGCCTGGATGGATCTTGCAGTCGCTCCGGGCGCGCTGGAGTTTTTGCGCGGACACGGTGGGTTGCGGGCGAAAATTTTGAGTGATGGCGAATTGCGCGTCGCGCCGGCGTCGGCCTTTGCCTAAGTGACCTTCAGCGCCGTGCTTCTGGCTGGCGGTGAGTCGCGCCGGATGGCAAGAGAGAAGGCGACAATTATTTTTCGCGGACGTCCGCTCTGGCAAACTTCCTTGGAAACTCTGAGCGAACTTCGTCCGGATAAAATTTACATTTCCGCACGAGCGGAATGCGATTGGCGTCCGGCGGACACCGAGTTGCTCTTGGATTCACCGCCATCCCGCGGCCCGATGAGTGGAATCGGCGCGACGCTCTCGCGGATGGAAACTTCGCACTTGATTACGCTCGCCGTCGATATGCCGTTCGTATCGGCGGCCAAACTGAAGAGTCTATGCAAGAAAGCGAAGGCGGGTTGCGGAGTCGTGCCGGTATTGGGTGAGCGCTTCGAGCCGTTGGCTGCCGTTTATCCCGTGGAAGCGCGCGAGTTGTTTGTCGCCGCTCTCGCGGGTGTCGATTGGTCGCTGCAACGTCTCATTCGCCAGTTAGCCGAACGAGGCATGGTCGATTTAGTTCCGATCGCCCCGGCTGACGCGTCCGGCTTCAAGAGTCTGAATGAGCCGGCTGATTTGCCTGCGTGATTAACTAAAGAATTGCGGCGCGTCCTTCCGCGCTTAAGCTCCCGCTCTTCGCACTTTTCATTCTTATGCTACTCGAAATTTTAGCCCAATCGCCCGCTCCGCCCGGCGGCGCTGCTTCGCCCGTCAGCGGTATTTTCAGTTTTATGCCGATCATCTTTGTGATCGTCATCATGTATTTCATCATGATCCGCCCGCAGATGCGGCGGCAAAAGGAGCAGCAGAACCTGGTCAAGGCGCTCAAAACTGGGGACCGGGTGGTGACGAGCTCCGGGATTCACGGGCTCATCTCAAATGTGAAGGACTCGACCGTGATCGTGAAGGTGGCCGATAATGTTAAACTCGAGATGGAAAAATCGGCGGTGACTAACGTTGTGAAATCGAACGGAGCGGCGTGAACGTCATCCCGAGCGAAGTCGAGGGATCCCGTGGCGTTACCTTAAAGCCAGCGCATCGGGATCCTTCGACTCCGCTTCGCTCCGCTCAGGATGACACCAAAGAGTGGCGCTCACTCAGGATGGTCGGTTAGTAATGACTCCGGCTCTGACATTTTTCATCGGGCTAGTGCTGCTGGTCCTTTTCGGCTGGTATTTCGCCACCGATTACGGCGTGCGCAAACGTCTGCTTGCGACTTTGTTGATGGCGCTACTGGTGGCCTTTAGCATCGCGACCATTTGGCCGCCGGAAAAGAAAATCGCGCTCGGGCTCGACATCAAAGGCGGCACGCGATTTTTGATTAAGCTGCAACAAACCGACAAGCCGATCACGAGCGCGAACCTCGATCAGGCGGTGGAAGTGATTCGCAAGCGAGTGGATTATTTCGGCGGTGGCGAACCGGTCATTAGCCCGGTGGGCGCGGACCGAATCGAGGTCCAGATTCCTGGACTCGACACGGCCAAGATACAGGAAGCGCGCGACCAACTGCAAAAAGTAGCGCGGCTGGAGTTTCGGCTGGTTCATCCTCAAAGCGCCGCGCTGATCGCACAGATCGAATCGGGCAAAGGCGTCGTGCCGCCGGGTTACAGCATCGAAACGCTTTCGGACGAACGTGACGGGAAAAAAACCGAGACGCGGTTGTTAGTAAAAAAGAAAGCGGACCTTCTGGGCAGCCACGTCACGCGTGCGGGCGCTTCCTATGGCCAGGAAGGCTGGGAAGTGCAGTTGCAGTTCGATTCCCAAGGCGCTTCCGAGTTCGGAAAACTAACTGAGCAAGTTTTTAACGAGCACTCGGCGATGGCGATCGTGCTGGATAATAAAGTCATTTCCGCTCCCGGCGTGCGAACGGGCCCGATCTACGGAGGCAACGCGCAAATAAGCGGCGGCAACATGGGCGAACAGGAAGCGCGCAATCTCTCCAGTGCTCTGGAAAATCCGCTGCAAACGCCAGTGAGCATCGAGGAAGAACGCAGCGTCTCACCCACGCTCGGGCTGGATTCGATTCGGGCGAGTGTGCTGGCGGGTTTGATTGGCCTTTGCATCACGCTGGTGTGCGTGGCGCTTTATTATCGCTTCGTGGGGTTGATCGCCTGCCTCGCGCTGCTGGTGAACGTGATTCTTCTTTTGGGCGCGCTGACGATGTTCCGTTTCGTGCTGACTTTGCCGGGCATCGCCGGAATTATCTTAACGATCGGCCTGGCGGTCGATGCCAGCGTGCTTGTTTACGAACGCTTGCGCGAGGAACTGGCGTTGGGCAAAACGCTGAAGGTCGCCGTCCAGGCTGCCTACGAAAAAGCGTTCAGCTCCATTTTTGATGCAAACGTGACGACGCTCATCACCGCGATCATCCTGTTCTGGAAAGCGAGTGGACCGGTGAAAGGCTTTGCCATTTCGCTCACGCTCGGAATTTTCGCTTCGCTTTTCACCGCGCTCATCGTCGGCCGCAATATCCTGGAGTGGTTCGTCGATTCCGGGCGGGTGAAGAAAATTTCCATGCTCCATTTGATTTCATCGCAAAACATCAATTTTCTCGGGAAAGGTTTTCTCGCCTGCATGTGCTCGCTTGCGCTCATCCTCGCGGGCGCAGCCTCGTTTTATTTGCGAGGCGAAAAGAATTTCGGAGTCGATTTTCGCGGTGGCGATTTAATTACTCTTAGCTCGCCCTCCGTAATCGACGTTGGCCAGGTGCGGGCGGCGCTGCAGCAAATAAATCTCGCCGAAGCTTCCATCCAGGAATCGGCGCAAGGTGGCAAGAGTTACATCACGGTGCGAACGCCGCTGAAGACCAGCGATGAGGTTGAGAAAACAATCACGACCGCGATGCCGGCGGCGCAGTTCAAGGTCGAAGGCGAAGACCGTGTCGGTGCGATCGTCGGCGGCGAACTGGCGCGCAACTCGCTCATCGCGCTCGGGCTTGGCATTCTCGGCATTTTGATTTTCGTTACCATTCGTTTCGAGTTGTCCTTCGCCATCGGTGCGATTGTCGCCTTGTTGCACGACGTCTTTATTACCGTAGGAGTGTTTTCGCTCCTCCACCGCGAACTCACACTGACGATGGTCGGCGCCGTTCTCACCATCGCCGGTTATTCGATCAACGATACCATCGTGGTTTACGACCGAATCCGCGAAGGTTTGGCCAGCGGACGCAAAGGTTCGATCGAGCAAATCATGAACGAAAGCATTAACCAGACGCTTTCGCGCACCATCCTTACCAGCACGGTCACGCTCATCCCGATTTTGTGTTTGTTCTTCTTTGGAGGGACGGTGCTGCGCGATTTCTCGCTCGCCATCATCATTGGCGTGGTGGTGGGAACTTATTCCTCCATCTTCATCGCCTCGCCTATCGTGCTGTGGTGGACACGCGCCCGGGGCGGCGGCAAAACGAGTCTCCAGCGCGAAATTACTTCCAAGCAAACTAAGCCCGCCACGGCGAGCTGAAGAGAGGGCACGAAAACGCGGTTTTTGGCCGGATTTGACGGCGCTGGAGCCGCCGGGTATTTTTGCCTTGTCCGGGATGCTCCCGGTCGAATTTTCCAGGATTGAGGTGAATTAATGCCAGAAGTTATTGTTCGAAAAGGCGAGCCGGTGGATCGGGCGCTCAAGCGCTTGAAAGGTAAGCTCGATGCCGAAGGCATTCTCGATGAAGTGCGTCGTCTGCGCGCGTTTGAAACGCCGAACCAAAAGACTCGTCGCAAAGCGAAAGCCAACGCCAAGCGAGGACGCACCAAGTTTCGGTTTACTTACAATGCGTGAGGTTTGAGGCGGGCAAAAAACTGATTTTACGAAAGCGCGGCGGCAACGCCGCGTTTTTTGTTTTTCACTCGCACTCGCAGACGACGCGGAAGCCGAGGTCGTTGCAGGAATAATTTGGTGCGTTCGCGCTGCGTGAAGTGGTGCGCAGGCTAGCGAAGCGCGATTTCCAACTGCCGCCGCGATAGACCCGTTTCGGTCCCGTCGTCGGCCCGCGCGGGTTCACTTTCGGCGCGGTCTTGTATTGCTCAAAATAATCGTGGCACCATTCCCAGACGTTTCCCGCCATCTCTTCGATTCCGAACGGACTCGCCCCACGCGGAAACGAACCGACCGGCGAGCTTTCGGCGAAACCGTCGTCGATCTCCTGATCGCTCCAGGCAAAAACGGTGTTCTTGTCCGCGAAATTGGCCAAATCACCGCGCTTGTCGAAATTTCCCCAGGGATAACGCCGGCCATCGCTGCCTTTGGCGGCGTACTCCCATTCTGCTTCATAAGGGAGCCGATATTTTTTTCGCTCTCTCGTGCTGAGCCATTGGCAGAAACGAATCGCGTCCAGGCTGCTAACGTGCACGACCGGATGTTTCTCGCCGGTATTCGGTGCACGTTTTTGCCGGTGCAGCAGGTCGAACTGTTCGTATTGCTCGTTCGTCACCGGAAAGCGCGCGATATAAAAACGGGTCACCGTCACTCGAAACGATGGGCGTTCATTGGGCGCGGCATCGAGCGCATCGCTCCCCATCAAAAATTCGCTCGAGGGAATGAGATACATCTGGCCGCCGATGGAATTGGCGTAGTTTGGAAAACGGCGCCGTTCTTCATCCGGCGAAAGTTGCGGCGCGGCCGGCAGGACAATCTCACTTCCTAACGAGATCTTTGCAGCACTCGGCGTCGCGATCTGCACCGGACGCGGGCCCGACATTTGCACGATCTGCTTTTGATCGATCTCTTCCAAATACTCGTCCACCATGTCTTCTGCCTCGCCTGGGTCGATCCCGGAATTTTCCGCCACGTTGATGAAAGCGTCGCGTTGATCGTCCGTCATCGTCTCGCTGTCGAGCTGGCTCAGGCGCAGCATGCGGGTGAACTCCGTTTTAGGATCGCCGGTCACGACCGAGATCACCGGCTCGGGAGGCGGCGGGGCCGACACTCTCTTGGCGCCGCAGTCTTTCAGTTCCTTTTCGATGAATCCATTGATCTCCTCTTCGGTCAGCCCCTGCTCCAACCCGAAACGCAGCAATGTTTTTTCCGTATCGGCGGTGAGGAATCCATCGGCGAGCGAGAATGCGAGAAACTTGTGAAACTCGGCTAACGATTCTTCGCGCGCCTCCAACGCCATTTCGTCATCCACCAGCTTGCGCCGCTCCGGATCGAGTAATTCAATCCGCGCCTCGGTGATAAAGCGCGAGGATTCATCCAGGCCGGAACGCAACATTTGGGCAACGGGATTGCTAGGTTGATTTTTTAGCGGCAGCTTTTTTTGCCACCAGCGCAGTAACTCGCGGCAATGCTCTTCGATCAGCTCGTTGCTCGGGTTCTGCCGCGGATCGAGGCAGAGTCGTTCGTACGGATTGTTTGATTTATACCGATTCCAGCCATCCCACTTTTTCGGGTCGTCTGGAAGGGGAATTGGAAAGGTGGCTTCCCATTTCACATCCATCACGCCACCTGCAGCGATCCGAGGTTTTTGGCCGCCTGCGCAATTTCACCCGGAGCGAGACCGGTATTTCGCTCGATCAAAACTTTGGAAAGATTACCGCAGGCATTGACCGAGACTTCCAACACCTGGTTGTTGTTATATTGGTAGGTCAGTTCGACCGGTGAGCCTTTGGGCAAAAACGACGGCAGCTCCACATCGCAAACTCCCAGCGGCGTGCATTCGCCCGGCTGCGTGCTCTCGCCTTCCACCACCCGCACGACCGCGCGCTGCATGTTCGCCATTGCGGTGCCGAAAGAATTCTTCGCCGTCGCCGGAATCGCGGTCATTTTGCGAATCATCGGGAAAACGTACTCTTCTAGTTGCGCTTCATCCCACAGCACCACACCCAATGTGTGTGAAGTAATGTTGGTAACCTGAATCAACCCGCCATCGCGCGCGGTAAATTGATCACGCGTATTTTCCGGCAAAACCCTTTCTCCCGAAACGCGCTCTTCTTCCAGCAGCGACAGAATCGCCTGAATACCGGCGCCCATCGCCACCGCTTCGTCGGGATTCACATCGGGCACCGTCGGCGCGTCAGTCAGTTGTTTCACCAGATCGCGCACCATCGGCATGCGCGTCATGCCGCCGACGAGCAGCACCTTGTCGATTTCTTCCCAGGTCATTTTCGCTTCCTGCATCACGATTTCGCAAATCGTCTTGCACTTCTCGACCAGGTGCAGACTGCGGCGCTCGAATTCGTCACGCGTAATCTCGAGCTTCACGCTTTTGCCTTCGTGGTGATGAACAACCGCGGTGTGGCGCCGGCTGGAAAGTTGTATCTTGGCCGAGAGCGCACGCGTATGCAGTTCCTGATAACTCTGCAGGTCCAGCAGCGGATTTTCGCCATGCTGCCGGTCAAATTCTTCCGCGACGTGATTGACGATAATGTCGTCCCAATCTTTGCCGCCCAATCGATGATCGCCATTGGTCGCCAGCATGTTGATGTGATGACCCTCGATCCGCATGATCGTGACGTCGAAAGTGCCGCCACCTAAATCGAAAACGAAAACCGTCTGGTCCTGATCCAATTTGTCGAGACCGTAGGCAAGCGCGGCCGCAGTCGGTTCGTTGATGATTTGCAGAACATTAAAGCCCGCGAGCTGGCCGGCGGTAATAGTGGCGGTGCGCTCGGCGTCGTTGAAATATGCTGGCACGGTGATGACTGCGTCCGTGATCGGTTCCTTTAAATATTTTTCGGCGTCGTTCTTGAGTTTTTTTAAAATCAACGCGCTCAATTCCTCCGCCGAATACATCTTGTTTCCGAAAGCCCGGTGAAATTGCTCCTTCGGCTTGCCCATTTCGCGTTTCACGAAATCGACAATTTTTTCCGGCTCCGCCACCGCATTATTCTTGGCCGTGGTGCCGATGATCGCATTCGAGCCGTCAAACAAAATGACCGAGGGCGTAATCAGCTCGCTTTCGGCGTTCGGAATAATTTGTGGTTTGCCGTAGGCGTCGATGTGCGCCATGGCCGAAAACGTTGTTCCTAAATCGATGCCAACCGCTTTGCGCTGTTTCATTTTTAGAGTGAGAAGTTGCCCATGCGCCCGCGCTTCTTGGTTGCAACTTCCATGCCGCGCGCAGGACTGATTTTCGCCGCCCCAAAACCGCGCGTGCCGCTCAGCTGTATCGTTTCGCGATAACTTCTTCGGGCCGCAGGACCTTTCCTCGCCAGAGGAAGCCGCGCTTTATCCGCATCACGATGCGTCCGTCGTCCTCGGCAAATTCCGCCGGCTCGAAGTTCACTACTTTGTGCATCGCCAAATCGACGCGCTCTTTCACTTCGATCTCGGTCACTTCCAGCCGATGCAACACTTCCACCAGCGAGTGGATCGCATTCTCCAGATTCTCCCGCCAGCGCGTCACTCGGTCGCTCTTTCTGGCGGAATCGGCTGCGCCTCGGAGTTGCTCGGAGAGCGCGCTTAAATCATCGAACAAAACAATCAGATCGCGCACGAACGGCTTGTGCAGCGATTCGTGCAAAAAATTATCGCGATACTTCAGCAGCTCGTCATGCAGCGAATCAAACAACCGCTGATTAACCGATTCACTGGTGCGGATGGAGAGCAGGTGCTCTTCGATTTTTTGGAACTGCGCCAGCGCTTCGTTCGCGCGCGTGGGGAGCAAGTTGGTCGAGATATTGTCGAGCCGGCGGCTCACGAGCGATTCGATGCGATCGATGTTCGCGCACAGTTTTTGAAACTCGCGCATCGTAACCAGTGGCTCCTGCGTCGGCGCCGATGCGGGCGAGACCCGCGGCTGCTCGTGCACCGCCGCCGCGCTCAGCTCCCGCATCGTTGTGGCAAAATTATCCGGCATAAAATTTTTCGATCGCCTCCACCAAACCCGGGATGTCGTGACGTTTCGCTTCCACCGCGACCTTCAGGCCGCGTGCGCGCGCGGTTGCCGAAGTGATCGGCCCGATACTCGCCACTTTCATTTGCGCCGGCCACGGAAGATTAAGCGCCAGGAAATTTTCGACCGTCGATGAACTGGTAAACGTGATCAGGTCTGCGCCGTTTTCGGCCAGGCGCAGGCGCGCGCCGGTTACGTCTTTCGTTTCCGGGACCGTCCGATACGCGAAACCTTCATCTACAATTGCTCCCATTCCGGCCAGCGCCTTGGGGAGCAAGTCCCGCGCCTGCTCCGCGCGGGCGACCAGAATCTTCAAATTCTCGATCCCGCCCTGTTTCTGAAATTCCTTCACCAACGCTTCCGCCACAAATTCCTCTGGCTGCAGATCGACGTGCAGATGGAAATCTTTCACCCGCTGCGCCGTCGCCGGCCCGATGGCCGCGATTTTCGCTCCGCCGATTTCGCGCGCATCATCGTAAAGCTTGGAGAAAATATCGAAGAAAGAATCGACGCCGTTCGGGCTGGTGAAAATGATCCAGTCATAATTGTGCGCTTCCTGCACCAGCTCGGCGAACTCCCGCAGATTCGTTGGCGGCTCAATCCGAATCGTCGCCAGCTCGATCACCTCCGCGCCCAGCGCGCGCAACTGCGCGCTCAACACGCCGGCTTGTTTGCGAGTGCGAGTAACGACGATGCGTTTGCCGAAAAGCGGACGTTTCTCGAACCACTCCAGTTTTTTCCGCAACGAAACCACCGCGCCAAAAATCGCAATCGCCGGCGCTTCCATTCCCCTTTCACGTGCGCGTTGCGCGATATTTTCCAGCGTGCCCACGATGGTGCGCTGCGCGCCAGTAGTTCCCCAGCGCACCAGCGCGGCCGGCAAATCGGGCGCGCTTCCCGCCGCCAGCATTTCGCGCGTGATCGCCCCCAACCGCTCAACTCCCATCAGCATCACCTGCGTGCCGCCGAGTTTCGCCAGCGCCGTGAAATCGATCGCGCTTTCTCCCTTGGTCGGGTCTTCGTGGCCCGTAAAAAACGTGACGTGCGAAGTCGCGCCACGATCCGTTACTGGAATTCCCGCGTAAGCCGGCGCGGCAATCGCCGAAGTAATTCCGGGCACGACTTCAAATTCGATTCCCGCCCCCGCCAGCGCCTCCGCTTCTTCTGCTCCGCGACCAAAAACAAACGGATCGCCGCCTTTCAAACGCACAACCAATTTTCCGGCGCGCGCCTTCTCGATCAAAGTCTCGTTAATTTTATTTTGCCCCAACGTCTGTTCGCTCGCGCGCTTGCCCGCAAAAATGCTTTCCGCCGTTTCCTTCGCCCAGGCGAGCATTTCCGAATTACAAAGCGCGTCGTAAACGATCACGTCTGCCTGCCCAATTAATTCCTTCGCGCGCAGCGTGACCAATCCGAGATCACCCGGTCCGGCACCCACCAAAAAACATTTCCCCTTCTTAGTCATGCTCATGCTCATGCTCATGCTCTTGATCGATCTTTTGAAAAAGCTCCTCAGCCAGTCTTCGGGGATCAACGCCGCGCGCCATCTCCATTTTCGGTGCTCGTTCGTCGCCAAAAAGTTGAGCCCGCATCTCCATTTCGCTTTCGGACACAAACCGCGCGTAAACCCCCACCGGCAAATCGCAACCACCTTCCAGCAATCGCAAGAATTCGCGTTCCGCTTCGAGACAGGCGTGCGTCGCGCGATGATCGATCGCGTCGAATTGCGTTGCGTCTTCCACCCGCGTTTGCAGCGCAATAATCCCCTGCCCGCCCGCCGGAACAAATGTTTCGACCGGCAAAATCTCGGCAAAAAATGTTTGCCCTTCGAACTCGAATTTCGGCGGTAAAAAACCAAGCCGTTCCAAACCAGCCCGCGCCAGCACGATCCCATTCCAATCGCTAGCGATAAACTTTCGCAACCGCGTCGGCACATTGCCGCGCAAATCGAACAGTTGGATATTCGCGCGCTGCCAGCGGAGTTGCCGTCGCCGCCGAATGCTACCGGTGGCCATTCTTGCTTCCTCTGGCAACGAATCGAAATTTGCAGCCGTCCTGCTAACTAACAAGTCTTCAGCAGACGCGCGCGCGAGGACAGCGCCGATCACAAGCGCAGCATCCATTTCGCTCGGTAAATCTTTTGCGCTATGCACCGCGGCATCAATTCGTTCTTCCAGGAGCGCACGTTCCAACTCCGCCGTAAAGATCCCTTTCCGCCCCGCTCCACCGTCCCCGGCTGCGCTCGGGATGACCTCATCGCCGTGTGCGCGAATCGTTTCGAGCTCCACTTCCATCCCGCAATTTTCTCGCAGCCGCGCCGCCACCATTCGCGCCTGCGTCAAAGCCAGCTCGCTTCCGCGCGTGCCGAGAACTATTTTTTTACCCGCGCGTGCGACGGCCATAAACCGCCGCTAAAGCTCGGATGGCCGAAGCGCCGCGGCGCTGATTTCCGTTCGTGGTCTCGAGATGTTCTTAGAAATCGTTAGCTGCTTCGCAAAACCCTCGATCTCTTCGGCAATAATCGATTCCGCCGCGGCCATCTGCTGGCGGCGCATTTCGAGCGATTGCGCAGCGATACTCTGCAACGAATCAATATCATAAAGATAAACGCCCTCCATTTCGTTCACTTCCGGCGCGACATTGCGCGGCACCGCGATGTCGATGATGAACAGCGGGCGCTCCGCTCGTTTCCTC
>DAIOVO010000013.1:11043-12995 GCA_036758965.1 Chthoniobacterales bacterium | reverse complement strand
GCGTAAACGCCCTAAAACATCTCGTCGGCGCGGCACAAAGTCTCGCTGAGCAGCAGGGCGGTTTCCTCAAAATCGGCGACAACAACAGCGGCGTTAGCAAATGCGTTTCCGCCGCCGTCGATGAAACGAGAATGTCGATTTCGCGACATTGCTCCAGCCAGTTGGAAAAAGGGACCGCAATTCCATTCAGCTCCGCCGCCAGTTCCTCCGCCCGCGCCGGCGTGCGATTGCTCAATCGCAAATCGGATACGCCACGGGAATTGAGCGCGCGAATAGTTTTCTCGCTCGTCGAGCCCGCACCCAAAACCAAAACCGTTCGCCCGCGCAGATCGCCAAAAATCTTCTCGGCTAAATCCACCGCCGCCGACCCGACGGAGACCGCGCCGCGCGTGATCTGGGTTTTTGAGCGCACTCGTTTTGCCACTCGAAAGGCGCGTTGAAAGAGTTTGTGCAAACACGGACCGGCGCTTCCGGCGGCACGGGCCTTTTCGTAGCTCCTCTTTGCCTGTCCCAGAATTTCCGTTTCGCCCACCACCATCGAATCCAGCCCGGAAACAACCCGAAAAAGATGGCGCGCGCACTCTGCATCTTCGCACCGATAAAATGCGCCCGCGTCCCGTGTTCCCTCGCCCATGCGCAAACATTCCGCGATTTCCGCGGTGCCGATTTCGCGCCGCGACGCCGCGTAAACTTCCACCCGATTACAGGTCGCGAGTAAAAGAGCTTCCGCGCATCCGAGCGCACGCAGCTCGGCCACGCTCTTTTCATGACCGGCAAAATGCTCGCGCGTTTCGATCGACGCAGAACGGTGGTTAATGCCGGCGCAAAAAAATTTCATACGTGTCGCCCGACAAATTCGATGCTCCACAAAAGGGAAAGCGCGGCCGCAAAAGCGCCAATGCAAAAGGCGGCGATCCGCCGCGGCGCGATCGAGCGCACGCGCGGCCCGAGCAAAATTGCGGCATAGACAATCCAGATCGCGACCGCCAGCACCACTTTCGTCCACGGCAACGGTTCCCCCGTTAGAAAGCCACTCAGCAAACCGGCCGTGTAAAGGCCAAATCCGAGCCAGAGCAGTCGCGTCATCGCCGAAAACAAATTTGGCAGCGGCGGCAAATGATAAAAAATCGTGCGCAGCTCATGCGTTTTTAACTGACGCTCCTGCACCAGATACATCGCGCCCGCCACGCACGCGAGGGCGAACGCGCCATAGGCAATGATCGAAATCGATGCGTGAAATTCCAGCCACGCATTCGGCGTCAAACGAGGCGTGCCCGGCGAATCAATCGGCGTGATAAGGGCGAAAAATTGGATCAGAAAAACCAGCGGAGCGGTAAAGGCTCCCATAAGCGAGAGCCGATAAGCCGGTCCGACCAGCAGATAAATAAGAGCGATCGACCAGGCCAGAAAAACCAGCACTTCGAACAGATTTGTTATCGGACAGCGGCCCAGCGCGTGCCCGCGCAAACTGAGAAAGGCCGTTTGCAATCCGAAGCCGGCCAGGATCATCGCGAAATTGAAACGGTTTCGATGAAAGACGCGCGCTTGCAGCGACAAAACCGTCCGCGCCACCGCCGCGAAATAACAAATGCTGGAAACGAAAAGGAGCTGGCGGTCCATCGGGGAGAGAAACTAAGAGCGCCGGATTGCTGGCGCAACCGGCCGAGCAGAGCGAAGCGAGGCCGATGGATTCCGCAACGGTATCGTAAAGCTTTCGCCACGAGATCCCTCCCGCCTTCGCGCTGCTACGGCGCGGCAGGCGACTACGCTCGGGATGACCGGCATCAACATTGATTTTCCATCGGCTGCCATTAGCATCCGCCCGGCATGAAAGAGGACGTGATCGCGAAACTGCACGCAGCCGTGCGCGATGTGCCCGATTTCCCGAAGCCGGGAATTATTTTTAAAGACATCACGCCGGTGTTGAAGGATGGCGCGCTCTTTCGTTCGTC
>DAIOVO010000013.1:0-10998 GCA_036758965.1 Chthoniobacterales bacterium | reverse complement strand
TTTGCAGGAATGCGAAGGGAAAAAAATCGACAAGATTGTGGGGATTGACGCGCGCGGTTTTTTGTTTGGCTCGGCCGTCGCCTATGAGCTGGGTGTGGGCTTCGTCCCGCTGCGCAAAAAAGGCCGGCTCCCTTACCAAACCGAGAGCGCAAAATACTCGCTCGAATACGGCGAAGCCGAGATGGAATTGCACATCGACGCCATCGAGCGCGGCGAAAAAATTGTCTTGATCGATGATTTGCTCGCCACCGGCGGCACCAGCGCGTCCGCCATCACTCTCATCAAAAAAGTGGGTGGCGATTTGGTCGAGGCGATGTTTTTGATCGAGCTCGAATTTTTGCGCGGCCGGAAAAAACTGGAACCGGTGGCGGTGACGTCGTTCCTGAAATACTAACGATACTTAAGCAGACTCGTGGCAGGCGCAGGAGTCGCCGCAGCCTTGTTCTTTCACGATCACCTCGACTTTGATTTCCTGGAGCGCGAGTTGGTCGTGAATCGCTTCCAGCAGCGCGAGCGCGCGCTGACTTGGCATTTGTGCGCAACGCAGCTCGATGCGGGCGGTCTTTCCCTTCAGGTCGGGATGTTCGTTGGCCAGCTCGCCATCCAAAATGAAGGAAGCGTAGGCGTTGAATTTCTCCTGCAACTCGTGCAGTTGTTCGTCGGCACCGTCCCACGCCCGCGGCTCACTCATCACCAGCACGATCTCGTTTTTCGTTTGGTCGAAACCGAAGAGGTCGATGACCGCGGGATTGGCAATTCCGTTTTCTGGTTCACTCATTCCGATTGCGCCTGCGAGTTTATAAAAGAAACTCCCCCGAGCAATGAAGCGCGTGTTTCTGTTCCTCGTTTTTAGTTTCGCCCTCGCCCAGTCAAAAGCGCAATTCCGGCCCGATTTTCTGGCGAACGAAAGCTACTGGGGCGACGGCAAGGCAGAGTTCGATTTTTACGATGCGCAACTCATGCGCGACGGCCAGCCGCGCCAATGCGAGCTGCTCATGATCTTCACGCGCGAAAAGACCGATCCGCAAACTTTTGTGCGCATCACCGATTCGAAGCGAACCGACGCCATCAATGCAATTCGGATGAACCAAATCTGGACGGCGCCGATTGGAATGTTTGTTGAACAAGGATCGCTCACCGGACTTTGGCGCACCGATGGATCGCTCGCGCAATTGATGCTGATCGCGGCGGACAGTTTCGGTAACAGTACGAAAAAGGTCGAATCACAGACTGCTTCCTCTTCGTCCGTTCTACATCTTGTTAGCGACAGTTACCGCGATGGCACGGCCAACCGCACCATCACGCCACCACCGAATGCAGTTTTCTATGACGAACTGGCTCTTCGCGTGCGCACGATCGACTGGAAACAAAAGCCGTTCGAAATCCAGTTGAGCGCGCCGCTCCACAACGCCGGAACGGTTGAATTTAAGCCGGCTAAAATCTCGTGGAGCGCAGCCGAAAGATCGATTCAGGTCAACGTCCAACATGCCGGCGGGCAGGACACATTTCGTATCGATTCCGATTTTCCTTTTCTCTTACGCGAATGGCAGTTGGCCGATGGATCGAAGTTGAAATTGAAGCGCAGTTTAAAAGCCGATTACTGGAACTACTCCAAGAATGGCGATCGCGAGCGCGCACTGAAGAACCCGATGCTCCAACATCCCGATTAGCGCCATTCTTGATCCTACTCCTAATCATAAACTTACTCTTAATCCTCGCCGACTCGTAATCGATTTGGATTAAGATTAAGATTAGAATTATGAGTAAGAGTAGGAGGAAGAAGCTGACGCTGCTTGGCCACAGCGCAACCAAGCTTCCCTCCTCGCCCGCGGCCGCGACGCTCGAGACCTTCCCCAATCCCTCGCGGCGCCGTTACCGCATTCATTTTGAAACGAGCGACTTCACTTCCGTTTGTCCGGTCACTGGTCAGGCCGATTTCGCCCGCATCGAGCTGGACTACGTGCCAGCCAAACTCTGCGTCGAAACCAAATCGCTGAAGTTTTATCTCGCTTCCTTTCGCAACCAGCGCGGATTTAACGAAGCCATTACCAATCGCATTCTGGATGATTTCGTTGCTGTAGTTGCCCCTCGGGAAGCGAATATTCTCGCGGCGTTTTCTGCTCGCGGCGGCATCGCGCTGACCGTGCGCGCAAGTTATCCGGCGAAATGAAACGGGCGGTCGTCCTCCTGAGTGGCGGCCTGGATTCTGCAACGACCCTGGCGCTGGCAAAGCGCGACGGTTTCGAAATTTTCGCGCTCTCCTTCCAGTATGGACAGCGTCATAAAGTAGAAGTGGCGGCGGCGAAGCGAGTGGCGAAAAGTTTTGCGGTAAAAGAACATCGCGTGGTCGAGATCGACTTGCGCGCTTTCGGCGGCTCGGCCCTGACCGACCTGATGCAGGTTCCGAAAAATCGCAGCGCGCAGGAAATGGAAAGCGAAATTGCCATCACTTACGTTCCGGCGCGCAACACGATCTTTCTCAGTTACGCCCTGGCGTGGGCGGAAGTTCTCGGAGCCCGCGATATTTTTATCGGTGTGAACGCGCTCGATTACAGCGGTTACCCCGATTGCCGGCCCGCCTTTATCGCTGCTTACGAACGGTTAGCTAATCTCGCCACTAAAGCGGGCGTTTCCTGCGATTGGTTTCACATTCACGCGCCGCTGATCGAAATGACAAAGGCGGAAATTGTTCGTAAAGGAACGGAGCTCGGGGTCGATTTCTCGCTCACTCACAGTTGTTACGACCCGGCGCCAGACGGCGCCGCCTGCGGTGAGTGCGATTCCTGCCTGCTGCGCGCAAAAGGTTTTCGCGAAGCGGAAATGGAGGACCCGGCACTCCAGGTCGGTTAATCGCGCAGCCCCGGGAGATGTCCGTAACCAATAAAAGTCGGATGCATTTTTTTGTCGGTCGCATCTTCTTTTTCGATCCGCGGCATTTTAAAATCGAACACGCTCACTCCGAAACGCTGTTTCCCATCGTAGGTGCGCCCGTCACTCGCGCCCACCATCACCCGTTTGCCTGATTTTTTTTCTCGCCCGAGATAAATCATGGCGTGCGTGATCGGCGGATCGCGCTCAATCGCGTAAGTGCCGGTCCAGAAGAGAAGATCGCCCGGCTTCAAGCCATCGAGCTCGAAAGTCTCCTCCTTCCGGCTCACGACCGGCTCGATTTTGCCGGCGTGCCTTAGCCAGACGTATTGGCCGGCGGAATCGCGCGGGACATCGTCGATCCCGTTCTGTCTTAAAACGTAATAAACGAAACCAGAACAATCCATTCCCCCTTCCGCTGGATCTGCCGAACCATATTTGTAATCCAGATTACGTTTCGTTAGCTCAAGGGCGGAGCTGAGCAATTGCTGCACTTTGGAGGGATAATTTTCAAAACCACTGATGGCATCGGTCGATAAGGTGGCATTTTCCTTGTCAGGTTTTTTTTCCACCGGCGATACCGATGGTTCAGGAGTGGGAGACTTGGGCGGGCTCAGGGTGGGCGACGGCGTTGGCGTGGGTGGCTCGCTCGGCTCAGGCGTTGGTTTCTTTTTCTTGGCCGGCGTGGGAGATGGCGATTCTTCTTCGGCTGCTTTTTTGCCCGCGGCCGGGGATTTTCTTTTTCTCGGCGATGGTGATTCTTCCGCCGCCGGCGTGGGCGAAGTTTTTTTCCTTTTCGGCGATGCGCTCGGCGAAGGCGATGGTTTCGTTGCGGATTTTTTGTGCCGGCGCGGAGTCGGCGTGGGAGTGGGGGTCGAAAAAATCTTTTTGATCGATTGTCCGAGAGATTGCGCCGGAAGCGGCGAAGGAAGTGCGATGATTGACCCTAGCGCGAGGAGCGCCAAAACGCGCGTCATCCTAAGCTCCGCTCGGAATGACGGCATTACTCCGCAATCTCTTTCAGCACCGCTTTGTTGATACGAATGCCGGCATCGAGATTTTCCAGCGGAAAATTTTCGTTCGGCGAATGGGCGCGACAATCGGGCAACGCGAGACCGAGCAGCAAAGTTTCGACCCCGAGAATGTTCCGAAATTCCGAGACGATGGGAATGCTGCCGCCTTCGCGAATCAGGACCGGATCACGCTCGAAGGCCTGCTTGAGCGCGCGCTGCGCCGCCTCGCCATATTTTGAATGCGGGTCGGTCAAATACCACGGGCCGGCATGGCCGGGAATCATTTCCAGTTTTACTCCTGGCGGACAATTTTTCTGCAAATGTTTTTGCGCAAGCGCGATGATTTTTTCGCCGTCCTGATTGGGCACGGTGCGAAAAGTCAGTTTCGCCATCGCTTCACGGCCAATGACCGTTTTCGTCCCCTGCCCCTGGTAGCCGCCGCCGAAGCCATTGATCTCCGCCGTCGGCCGCGCCCAGATTCGCTCCAAAGTGCTGAAATCTTTTTCGCCAAATAATTCCGGCACACCGGTTTCCTGCAACATTTCCTCGTCCACTTTCACCGGAACTTTGCGCCACATTTCGCGCTCCCAACCTTCCAGCGGCGCGACGTCGTCATAAAATCCCGGAATCGCGACGTGGCCGTTGGCATCGTGCAAAGTGGTGAGCAAACGCGCCATGGCGGTGAGTGGGTTGGCGACCGCGCCGCCGTAAATCCCCGAGTGCAAATCCATTTTCGGGCCGGTGATTTTCAATTCCAAGGCCGCGACTCCGCGCAATCCGTAGCTGATAGTGGGCACACCGCGCGCGACCATGCCGGTATCGGAAACCATCACGATGTCGGGTTTCAATTCCTCACGATGTTGGGAAAGAAAATTGCCGAGATTGCCGCTCCCGATTTCTTCCTCGCCTTCGATGACGAAATGCAAATTCACCGGCAGCTCGCCGCCATTTTGCAGTTGTTCTTCCACGCCCAGAATGTGGGAAAGAATCTGGCCCTTGTTATCGGTCGCGCCGCGGGCAAAAACATAACCGTTTTTCAAAACCGGCTCGAACGGCGGCGACTCCCACAGCTCGAGCGGATCGGGCGGCTGCACGTCGTAGTGCCCGTAAATGAGAATGGTGCGCCGATTCGGTTTCTGTTCGTTGTGCGCCCAGACGACAGGATGACCGGGCGTGGGGCAAAGTTTTGCGGTCAACCCGATGCCGTTCAATTTTTCCACCAGCCAGTGGCCGCACTCGGTCACTTTGTCGGCAAACGCGTCATCGGTGGAAACGCTCGGGAACCGCAGGAACTGGTAGAAATCTTCGAGATGAGATGCGCGCATTAAATTATTTAAGCGAGGCAGTGGCGCTTGTCATCCTTGCGCAAACGGGGACGACACAGCGGTCGTCCCTCCAATTTTCGCCCGTCGCAATTTGGAGGGACCGGGCGGTGTTCCGTCCCCGAATTTTTGCGGCGCAGGAGCGGGATTTTGCCCGCCATGACTTCGCTCTAAATCCGCGGCAGTGCTACGATCTCGCCGTGAGAATTTCGCTTCTGCTCTTGCTCGGCTTTGGCTGCGCCATTCCTGCCAGCGCGCAGATTGATCGCATTACGGGAAAAAATTTCGCGACCCGCTCAGAAATCGTGGCGCGACACGGAATGATTTGCACGAGTGTGCCGGCGGCCACGCAGGTCGGGCTCGATATTTTGAAACGTGGAGGCAGCGCAGTGGATGCTGCGATTGCGGCGAACGCCACCCTTGGTCTGATGGAGCCGGTCTCGAACGGTGTCGGTGGAGATTTGTTTGCGATTGTTTACAGCGCCAAAGAAAACAAGCTGTATGGGCTGAACGGCAGCGGCCGTTCGCCGATGGGCTTGAGCTACGAAGAGATGAAAGCCGAGCTAACGAGGCTTAAGCGCTCAGCCATTCCTCCGGTGGGATTGCTGCCGATCAGCGTGCCCGGATGCGTCGATGCCTGGGCGGAGCTGCATAAAAAATTTGGGAAATTGAAGCTGAGTGAGGATCTGGCGCCGGCCATTCGCTACGCCGAGGAAGGATTTCCGGTGACGGAACTTATTTCTTATTCCTGGTCATTTGGTCCGCGCCTTTACCAGGATTTGCCAGGCGCGTTTCTTGAAACTTACACCTTGGATGGCAAAGGTCGCACCCCGGCGAAAGGCGACATTTTCAAAAATCCCGCTCTGGCCAATACACTGCGGCTGATCGGCGAAAATGGGCGCGACGTTTTTTACAAAGGCGCGATCGCGGACAAAATCGACGAATTCATGCAGGCGAACGGCGGTTACCTGCGCAAAGTTGATTTGGAACAGCATACCAGCACGTGGGTCGAGCCGGTTTCAACGAATTACCGCGGCTACGACGTTTTCGAATTGCCGCCAAACGGACAAGGCATCGCGACTCTTCAGATGCTGAACCTTCTCGAAGGATTCGACCTTAAGGCAATGGGCCGGAACTCGCCCCAGACGCTGCACGCGATGATTGAGGCAAAAAAAATTGCGTGGGCCGATCGGGCGAAGTTCTATGCTGACCCGGCTTTCGCGAAAATCCCACTCTCGCAATTGCTCTCGAAAGAATATGCCGGGGAGCGACGCAAGCTAATTGATCCTAAGCACGCGGCGAAAACCGTTGCGGCCGGCAATTTGGATAACGGCGACACGATTTACATGTGCGCGGCGGATGACCAGGGCAACATGGTTTCGTTGATCCAAAGCAATTATCGCGGAATGGGGAGCGGTATGGTTGTGCCGGGATTGGGCTTCATGTTTCAAGATCGCGGTGAGCTGTTTTCGATGGAGCCTGGCCACGCGAATGTGTACGCGCCGGGCAAGCGGCCGTTCCACACCATCATTCCGGGGTTTGTGATGAAAGATGGAAAACCGTGGGAGGCCTTTGGCGTCATGGGCGGCGGGATACAGCCGCAGGGACACGTGCAGGTGCTGACGAACCAGATCGATTTTGGATTGAACGTGCAGGAGGCAGGCGATGCTTCCCGCTGGCAACACGAAGGCGACAACGAACCGACGGGCGAGAAGATGAGTAACGGTGGTTACGTGGAAGTAGAAAGCGGCATTCCCTATGAGACCGTGCGCGAGTTAAAGAAGCTCGGCCACGATGTCCGTTTCGATGTCGGCGGCTACGGCGGCTATCAGGCCATCAAAGTAGAACTGCACGATGGGCAGCGTGTTTATGTTGGCGCGAGCGAAGCGCGGAAAGATGGACAGGCAGCGGGATATTAGGGCAACGTATTCGCTCGGCTGAAAAATCTGTTAATCTTTTGCCGAGTGAGGTGAACTCACCCAATGGTTGAGCAACCGATTCCCTCCGCCGAACGCGCGGACGAGCAATTAATTCGCGCAATCGGTACCCCGGGTTTGGCTGCGAATATCGTCAACTCAACGATTGGCGCCGGGATTTTCGTTTTGCCGGCGCTGGTGGCAAAGGGGTTGGGCCCGGCCGCGCCACTTGCGTTCATTGTTTGCGCACTGGCAATGGTGTTGTTTGTCACTTGCTTCGCCATCGCCGGCAGCCGCGTCTCGCTTACTGGCGGACTCTACGCTTACGTCGAAGTCGCCTTCGGACGTTATGTCGGATTCCTCGCCGGCGCGCTTTATTGTCTCACGGCCATCGCGGCCGTCGCTGGAGTAGTAAATGTCTTCGTGAATTCAGTCGCCGGCCTGGTGCCCTTGTTAGGCAACCCGGTCATGCGCATCATCGTCATCGCATTAATCTATGGCGTTCTGGCCGGTATAAATATCCGCGGTGTTCGCGAAGGCGCCGGAGCTGTGGCGGTAGTGACGGTGGCGAAACTTTTGCCGATCCTGATCTTCCTGTGTGTGGGAATCTTTTTTATTCATCCGCCAAACATCGGTTGGTCGATCTGGCCAGGTAGCAAAGCGCTGAGTGATAGCGTGATCATCTTAATGTTTGCTTTCGTCGGGATCGAAGTCGCCCTCATCCCCAGTGGCGAAGTAAAAAATCCTTCGCGAACCGTCCCGCGCGCCGCCTATCTTGCGCTCCTGGTCACGACGATCATTTACCTGGCGATCCAACTCGTGGCGCAGGGCACCCTCGGTCTTGATCTGGCCAACCATCCGGATGCGCCACTGGCGGCCGCGGCCACCATATTTCTCGGTAACGCGGGACGCACCATCCTTCTGGCGGGCGCAACGATTTCGGCGTTTGGTTTTGTTACCAGCGATATCCTTAGCTCGCCGCGAATGATTTTCGCATTTGGCCGCGATGGCAGTCTGCCCGCCTGGTTCTCGCACGTCCATTCGCGCTATCGTTCGCCTGATGTCGCCATCGTCGCTTATTCCGCAGTTGCTTTTGCCTTGTCCGTTGCAGGTTCTTTCGAAGGTCTGGCAGTGCTTTCAAACGTCGCCGTTTTACTAATGTATCTCCTCTGCTGCGCTGCCTGCTGGTTCCTGGTTCAGCGCGACCAGCGTTCGGATGGAAGGCCTTTTAATTTTCCTGGAATGAAAATCGTTCCTCCCCTCGCCATCCTCGCTATCATCTGGATGCTCTTGCAGTCTTCATTAAGCGAAAGCGGCATCGGCAGCGATACTCGTGCCGGGCTTCGGGTCGCCGCTATCGTTCTCGTCATCGCTTCGGTGCTTTATTGGGCGGGAAGACTTTTGCAAGCCGCACGCCGTAAGAGAGCCGCCACCAGCTGATCTAGTTTCGATTTCGTCTGCCTCGAAAGCGCAGCATCTTGTGGTTTGGTTTTCCTGTCCTACGGCAACTTGTATAAATTTGCCCTTGTTTCAATCTCACTTCGGTTAAATAGTTTAACGAAAGCGCCTTCACGCCACCAAATGCATCTCCAATCGCTCGAGCTTTTCGGATTTAAGTCGTTCGCTGAAAAAACGATCTTCAATTTCCATGAAGGTGTGACCGCCATTGTCGGCCCAAACGGGTGCGGCAAATCCAACGTCTGCGACGCGGTCCGCTGGGTCCTGGGCGAGCAATCGGCCAAATCCTTGCGGGGCGGCGAAATGGCGGACGTCATTTTTAACGGTACCGACTCGCGCAAACCGCTCGGCTTTGCTGAAGTCTCGTTAGCTTTCAGCGATTGTGCGAGCGAGCTCGGCGTCGCCTGGCATGAAGTGCGCGTGACGCGGCGCATTTACCGCGATGGCAACTCGGAATATTTCCTCAACAAAACGCTTTGCCGGCTGAAGGACATTCACTCCCTCTTCGCCGATACCGGAATCGGGCGCGCGGCCTACTCCATTATGGAGCAGGGAAAAATCGATTTGATTTTGAGCTCGCGCCCGGAAGATCGGCGCAGCATTTTTGAGGACGCCGCCGGTATTACCAAATACAAAACGCAAAAGAAAGAAGCACTGCGCAAACTGGAGGCAACGGAAGCGAATCTCTTGCGCATTGGCGACATCATTAAGGAAGTGAAACGCCAGATCGGTTCGCTCCAGCGCCAGGCCGGTAAAGCGCGGCGTTACCAGGTGTTGCACGCGGATTTGAAAGTGCTCGACACTCATTTTTCGTTTCGCCGGCTGCAGGCGCTCGAAAGTGAGCTGAGTGAATGCGGAGGCGAAATCGCGCGCATTGCCGATGGCGAACGCACTACCCGCCATCAAATCGAGGAAGGCGAAACGAAACTGGCGGATTTGCGAGGCGAACTTGACGAGATGGATGATCGCATCGCCGAGGCGCGGGCAAATTTGCAGCGACTGGAAAGTGAAATCAGCTCGCATCGCAGCCGCATCGAGTTCAATGAACAGCGGAGCGGCGAGTTGAACGAATTGCTTGCGCGCAGCAAACGCGACATTGCTTCCGCCGAGGGAAAATTGCGCGAGCAGGAAGCAGAGATCGATTCCGCCAGTGCGTTGGTGGAAGAAACCGCGCGTCTGCTCGCACAAAAAAACGAGCAACTGGCGGAATTTGTTGCCGGCGCGAACGAACAACGTGAATCGCGCGCCGAAATCGAACAGCTACTGCAACGGGCGCAACTTAATTTGTCCAAAGACGAATTGCGTGTGGCCGCCATCGGCGACGACCTCGAGCAACTGCGTGCGCGCCGGGATTCAACGAAACACGATCACGATTTGCTGGCCGAAAAAATTGCGGCTTCGAGCAGCGGCCGGGAAAAGTTGGAGGCGAAAGTGTTGCAGGCGCGCGTCTCCAGCGAAACGGAACAGCAGAGCGTGGGACAGCTTTTGGCGCGCGCGCATTCTTACGAGGAAGAAATGCGGGAGCATCAGCGCGGGTCCGTCGAAGCCGGCAAAGAATTGGCGAGCCTCCTGCGCTTGACGGCGGAAAAGGAGTCGCGTCTGGAAGTGTTGCGCCAGCTTAATGAAGAAGGCGAAGGACTGGCCAAGGGTTCGCAGGCGTTGCTCAAAGGCGAGCAATTCGAGTTCGCCGGCGCGCTCGCCGCGCAACTCGATGTCGCGCCGGAATTTGTTCCGGCGATCGAAGCCGCGCTCGGCCGAAATTTGCACACGATCATTCCGCGCGATCACGCGCGCGTCGGCGAGATTATTTCCTATTTAAACGAGCAGCAGCTCGGACAGGCGGCGCTGGCTCTGGGCGAACTGCAAAACGATCCTGGAAATTCCAGCAGACCTTTGCCCGCGCCTGCCATCGCCTGGGCGTCGGACAAAGTGCGGGCGCCGGCCCAGCTAACAGGGCTTGTGCAACGCTTGCTCCGGGAGGTGGCGATTTTCGAGACTCTGGAACAGGCGCTGCGCGCGCGGGAAACCTTTGCCGGGGCGGCGGCGACGCTACGGGGCGAATTTATTTCGGCCGAAGGAATTCTTTTTGGCGGGAGCAGCAACACTCGCACCGATTCCGTGCTGGAACGCAAATCGCGCATCGATGTTCTCGCTTCCGAGCTGGCGAAGTTAACTCGCGAACGCGAATCGGCTGAGCAAACCCAACGCGCGCTCGAAACAAAGATCGGCTCTGCCCACGCGTCGTTAGAAAACGCGCGCGCCGCTCATCAAGCCGCCCATGCCGCACAAGCCGCCGCCGTTTCCAAAATCACCGATCTCGAACGCGAACATCACGACGCCGAGCGCGACGTCGAGATTCTCAGTTCGGAGCATCGCACCTTGGCGCGGCAAATCACGCTGGCGGACGAACGCGCCCAGGGA
>DAIOVO010000012.1:16457-52799 GCA_036758965.1 Chthoniobacterales bacterium | reverse complement strand
AACAAGGTAGCCGTAGGGGAACCTGCGGCTGGATCACCTCCTTTCTAAGGAGAAAGGCTAAAGTAGAAAACCTTCTACTTCCTACTTTCAAATTTCTACTTTGCTTTCGCATAGGTCGACGGCTAACCCGTGAGTTCTTCGGAATTCACGACATGCCGTTAAGACTTTGGAATCGAAAGAAACCAGAGCCAACGAGAACGACGGCAACGCACAATTCAGTCTTTGCTGCACATCGACTAATGCCGGAGGGCCACGCGCCTTCCGGCATTTTTGTTGAAACACGGCCGCTGCGGCGGGGCGTCTCGCCCGGTGAGCGAGTCAGCCGCCGGGCAAGATATCCCGTCGCCCTACCGGCGGGACGCGCGGAGCTGCGCGCGCCAGGAGCAACTCCGCCTCCATGACAAACCACGCCAGAATGCATGGCACCGCTTTGACGACAAGCGGTGTGGTGATCGTTTCACGCCAAAACCGAGGCACAATATCAGTGGAAGCGAGTGAAGCGAAGAGCAGCACAAACGCCATCACGATGGTGTGAAACAGGTTGCGCTCGCTCGTTACAAACCAAATCGCAACGCCCATCACCGCCAGAATGAACATGGGTGATTCCGCTTTGTGATTGAAGATGACGAGGAAGACGAGCAGCGACGCCAGAGAATGGAGGCGAAACGAAGAATCGTGATAACGATCGCTTCGCAATAAAAGCGGCAACAGAGACAAACACACTCCTGCCGCTTGCACGATATTATTCGGCCAATCCAGCCCGAACCACGCATGCAACCAGCTCATGATCGAAAGCTTTTCTTCCGCCAGATAGTCCGCCTGCAGCAAACCGAACCAATTCGTGTACTGCCATCGCAACTGCGCGGGCGAGCTAACGAGAAGTGGTAACGCCAGAAACAACGGCACTGCTGCGGCGGAAGCGAGGATGAATCGTAGCTTGCGAGGATAGAACAGGAAGAAGACAGCCGAAGCGCCCCCGAAGATCTTGATGGATGCGCCGAGCGCCACGCAAAAAGCGGCAACTTCCGGCCGGTCGCGCTCGAAGGCGACCAGAGTTGCGATGATGAGCGCGGCGACGAGCGCGTTGCTTTGGAAATTCTGAATCGAAGTCAGTAGCTCGATTAGGACCAACCACAGGACGGCCGACTTTTGATCGCGTGTGATATTGAGGAAACGAACCGCACTGAAGAGGGCAAAGACGCTGCAAAGGTTCCACCCCATCGCGCTCAGCCACTCCGGCATTGCCGCAAACGGCGCCATCAATAAGGCGAAGGTCGGACTATATTTGAAATAATCGGCGTGCTGGGCTGGATGCAGCGCATAAAGGTTGCGCCCGGCCAGCAGATTCCACAACGACGCGCGAAAGATGTGCAAATTGTTGTCGTGGCCCGTCGCGAACTTTTGCCACGTCGCGATGATTGCGACCACAGCATAGACCACTGCGATGAAGCGCCCGTCGCTCAGGAGACGAAGGCGCCGCCACAATCTCATCGTCCTGCTAACAATTCCTGGTAGAGCCGCGCCGTTTGTTGGCCGATTGCGCGCCAGCTAAATTTTTCCTCCGCACGGCGCCGCCCGGCTTTGCCAAAGCGCTCACGCATCTTGTCATTGCGCATCAGTTCATTGATTTTCTTCGCCAGATCGCGCGCGAACTTCTCCGGATACAGCGGCTCGAACGGGCTCTCGGTCATCTGCTCCAGCGGCACGAGAAATCCGGTCTCGTTATCGACCACCACTTTCTTAGATTCCGCCAACCGCGGCATGATGGCGTGCCATTCAGACCAGTCTTGGGGAAAGCCATGCAGCAGAAGTAAAGCGGGACAGTTCCGCCATGAACGTAATGAAGCGTCGTCCCGTTTACTCTTGTTGTCAGAGACAAACCCCTTCCCGAGAGCTTTTACTTCCGAGCCGAATTCTCCTTTTGAAGACATTTGGGCAAACAAGAGGGCCGTTAACATAAGACAGGTGATAAGAAGGCCGTGCAACCGCCCACCCCCGCGGACAGTGATTTAAATATTTCATAGGTGTGTTGAAGTTGAACATATCGTTAGGCGCTTCTGTTCCGCTCTGTTGTTCTCTTTGGCAACCAGAAGTAAATGCCCGCCGCCAGGAGGAGAACAAATGGGATGTCTGTAAAAAAACTTGCTCCAATAGTGGTCCATCATCATAGCAGCCTGGCCGACCATTAATAGGCCGTGGAAGAGATTGGCCCACATGGTGAAGTTGAAAAACGACGCATAAGCCAGTGGCTGGCGAGCAGCGAGAAAGAAAAACACTCCCCAAGTAAGGTAAATAACGAACAACATCGGCGGAACGTGGCAGGATTCGCCGTTGCGCTTCAATAACTCAGGCATGCGTTCAAGACTTCGGAAGCGAAAGCAACCGACGCTTAAGGAACGACGACTGGAGCGTCCATTCAACCGTCGTCGACAGCTTCGCGAAAGGACTGGCCGTGGAAATGCCGTCGGCTTTGCTTTTCATTCTATCGCCATCACGTTTCGTCTTTTCGTCCACTATCCACCGGGTTAGGATCGGCCGAACTTCCAGCCGATGTCGCCCTACGCCGTCAAAGTCGTCAAAGATTTCGCCACCATCTTCGCCACGGTTAATCCAATTGCGACAGTTGCCATTTTCGCTGGGATCACCGCGCGGTGCACCCGCTCGGAGCGTCGTTCGATTGCACTTCGCTCGTCTATTTACGCTACCGTTATTCTGGGCATCGCTGTTATCGCTGGGCAGATCATCCTCGATGCCGTCGGCGTCCGGATGCACTCACTCAAAGTCGCCGGCGGGATCATTCTGTTTCTTTTCGGCACACGGATGCTTTTCGGAATGGAAGACGGCAACAATAACGGTTCGCAGGAAACCGGACGCGATCTGGCCGTCTTTCCCCTCGCCGTTCCCGCCATCGCCGGGCCGGGCGCATTGATGGCGGTCATTCTTCTTACCGACAACGACGTTTACACCGTTCCCGAACAAATCGAAACCGCCGTCGTCCTGCTCGTCGTCCTGGCGTTAAACTATGTCTTTATGATTCTGTCCGAGTACGTGGTGCGAATCATCGGACAACAAGGAGGAGCCATCCTGGTCCGCGTCATGGGAATTCTTCTGGCGTCACTCGCAGTCGAAATCGTCCTCACGGCCCTGGGCGTTCCCAGTTGGGCTCAGCCTATCGTGCCGCACCAATAAACTAACGAGAATTCGGCAGTTGCTAGTGCCTATATCATTTGAATTGTGAGTGGAGCGCGACGGTCTGTCGCCACAATGACCTTGCGCTTTGACCTGTATTTGGTGCTATACGTGACTCACGTATAGCACTCACGAAGTTCAGATATAGTCCACTAGCCATCCCATAAATGTTTTCCTGTAGCGGGGCGGTCTATGACCTCGGCGACGTTACGATAAAGACACGACGCTCATAGAGCGCCGCTACAGCGCGTCGTCCGTTACTTGTTAGGCCATTGCGGCCACGTCCGCATCAACGAGCCAACCGCTTTCAATCTTTGCTCGGCCAGACGGTCGGCGGCGAGGTACGTCGGTATCTTGTCGGCTTTGGCGATGGCGAAGACGCCGAGAAGCGTATCGTAAATTTCGTCGGCCTTGCGCAACGAGCGTTCTGCATCCCAGCCAGCGAGTTCGCTGTAAACGTTGATTACTCCGCCGGCATTCGCGACAAAATCCGGCGCGTAAAGAATCCCGCGCCGTTCGAGTTCATCGCCGTGGCATTCTTCGAGGAGCTGGTTGTTCGCCGCGCCGGCGACAATCTCCACTTTGAGCCGCGGAATCGTTTCATCATTGATCACGCCTCCGAGCGCGCAGGGGGCAAAGATGTCACCTTTTTGCGCGATAATCTCCTTCGGGTCCACCGCTGTCGCATCAAACTCATCGACCACGCGGCGCACACGCTCGGCGTCCACGTCCGTAACCAATAGCCTGGCGTCGACCGCGCGGAGTTCCCCGGCGAGGTGGTAACCGACATGCCCGCAACTTGAATCAGGATCTTTTTGCCACCGAGATTGTCCGAGCCCCAGCGCCACTGCGCTGAAGCCTGAATGGCGCGAAAGACACCGCGCGCGGTGACGGGCGACGGGTCCCCCGAGCGATCGGTTAGGCCAGCGACATACTCCGTTTCCATGTGAACAAAATCCATGTCGCTGGTGCTTGTCCCCACGTCTTCCGCGGTGACATAGCGGCCACCTAACGACTCGACGAAACGGCCGTGCGCACGAAAAATCATCTCGCGGTTTTTGGTTTTGTTATCACCTATGATCACCGCTTTGCCGCCACCGAGGTTCAGTCCCGCTACGGCATTTTTGTAGGTCATTCCGCGGGCGAGTCGCAGGGCATCCTCGATTGCATCCTCGTCGCTGGCGTAAGTCCAGAAACGTGTCCCGCCGAGCGCCGGCCCCAGCACCGTACTGTGAATGGCAATGATCCCGCGGTAACCCGCCGCCGGGTCGGAACAGAGCGCCACTTGTTCATGCCCCATGTCGGCGAGGCGGTCGAAAATCTCAGGCCGCGACTTGTTAGCTGCCTGCCCGCTCACGCGATGCCGCACCGTGACAGATTTTTCTGATCCACGCGTGGCCTTGGGCGAAATTGAGTCGTTCGATTTTCTTTTCATCCCTTGATTTGATTGCTGCCGCGGCAGCAGGGAAGAGACGATTCTCCCCTAAACGCAAGAATCGGTCAATGAGACCCCCCGACGCGTCAAAATTTACGCGCCGACCTGAAGGGTGACTTCCCGCTAGCCGCCTACCCGGGGGAGAAAGTCTTCCCGGATAATCTTCCCGTTCTTTACGGTATAGACGCCGACCTCGGAGATTTGCCGCCGCGCTTTTGACTGCCGGTCGGTGAAGTCGGCGTCGTATTGAACGACAAAACGATCGTGAGCCATGAATGGTTGGCTCGTTTTCCAACTGTGCACTTCCATGTTGTTGATCCACCAATCGACTTTCTCACGCACGGCCTCGATCCCGCGCATCTCGGGCGAACTACCGTCACGTGTCATGGCTTCAACGCTAACGACATCGTCGGCGTAAAGCGAATCGACCGCTTCCTTCCAGGCTTGCTTACTCGTTAACTCTACTACTTTCTTGGCTACTTCTTCAGTGGTCATCTTTTATCCTTTCCAGTTACTTGTATAATATACTCCTCCAGGCTGCCGAGAACCTTCGTCCAGCCTTCTTCATGGCGGCCGCGCGATTCTTCGCTCGGCAATTGCTCGTGCAGGAGCCGAACTTCCGTCCCTTCACCGGCATCCCTTAGTTCCACCGTCACGATACTGATGACATTTTCCCAATCCTCGTCATCGTCCCATTTCCAAGTGAATACGGCCTTCTTGCCCGGAATAAGTTCCTGGTAATCGCCGAAAGCGGTCATGTCTTCACCTTCGAGACTCGTTAGGTCCCAACGGAATTTTCCACCGACGCGCGCGTCGGCGATGACATTGCGAGTGCGGACGCCTTCGGGTCCGAACCATTCTCTCATCTGCTTCGGATCAGTCCACGCGGCGTAAACGCGATCGCGCGGAGCTTTGATTACTCGTTTGATTTCTAAGCGGATGTTTTGTTGCGTTTCCATATTGGCTTAGTGGCAGCACGAGTTGGCGTTCTGCATCGGCGACGACTCATATTTGTCATGATGGCGCCACCACACGTCCGTTTCGTTGCGTCCTTTGGGAGCGCGATCGAGCCACTGATACATCCCCCAGAGGCCGTCGAGACCGCGCGCGTAGGTCGAGTAGGTGTGATAGATAACGCCGTCTTCGAGCACAAACGCACTCATGCCCGGTCTATCGCGAGTATATGTTGCCGCGTCAGTGCCAGCCATATCTGCGCAAGTAGTTACCCCTTCACTCGGGCCTTCCCACGGCTCTTCTCGTTCATAGTTGTAGTCATGACCTCCTTCAATCTGTTGCTTCTCGCTTAACCAGACGTTGAAATCACCGTTGAAATCACTGCCGAACGATGACGCCCAGGGAAACGTCCATCCCATCCTTCGTTTATATGCTTGCAGCTTTGCGACCGGTGCTCGCGAGACCGCCCAAAGCATCACATCATGGTTGGCCAGGTGAACGCCGATACCGTTGAAGCCGTCCGCGATTGCCGAACAGGAGGGACAACCTGCAGTGTAATCGGGCCCAAACATGAAGTGGTAAACAAGAAGCTGCGACCGGCCACGGAAGAGATCCACCAACGAAACGTTCCCTTGGTCGGTCTCAAAGCGATACTTCTTCTCGATCCGAACCCACGGTAGCTCCTGCCGCCACCGCGCTAGTTTGTCACTGCGTCGCGTCAGCTCCTTCTCCGCCTTGAGCAAGTCGCGCCGGGCTGTGAGCCATTGTTCGCGAGTTCCAGTCGCATGATTAATCATAGTTTCCATTTTTCTCTCCGATCCGGTTTGTTTTCTCTTTCGTTTCTTGCGGCTTCATCTTTGTTCTCCTTCGTGCGAAAATCTTGCTCGCCGCGATGGCGGTGAGCCCGCCACCCGAAGTCACGCCCACAGTAACCAGCGTCATGTTGGCGATACATCCGGGCAAATCGCGATCACTTCGTTCCTTTCTTGGTGATCGCCTTGTGTTCTTTTTCCAAATAGGCCGCCAGGCGATCGAGTGAACCTTCCCAAAATTCGCGATACTTTTCAATCCACCGCGCCGCGACTTGCAGTGGCTCCGCTTCCAGTTGCAACTGATGGACGCGACCATAGCGTCGCCGGCGCAGCAAGCCCGCTTTTTCCAACACTCGCAAATGTTTCGAGATCGCGGGGAGCGACATCGCATGCGGTTCGGCCAGGCTAGTAACGTTCTGATTACCGCGAGCGAGATGAGCGAGGAGACGGCGCCGGGTGGGATCAGCCAGCGCGGCAAAAGTCCGATCAAGTCTCCGCTCATATTTAACCATATGGTTAATTATTAAACGAAGCTCAGGTGTTGTGCAAACTGTTTTTTGGGGAACGATTCGCTTAACCGTTACCGCGGGCAATTTCTGAAAATCGGGATCCTACCGAAGCGGATGATCTCGCCGCGTAAACCTGGAATGACTCGCGCACTAAGCGTTATGCGGCACGCGTCCCTCTTCTGCGTCGTGCAGATCAATCCAGGTTTGGATATTGTCGCGATCTGTCCAATTCGACCGCGCCTTCGCCGCCTGAAGATCAGCACTGGCCTCATCGCGCCAGCCGCGCTTCGCCAGGAACCCATTCCAAATTTCGATCTCTTCTTCGCTCGGTCGCCTGCCCTGGGTGAAACACCATTCCAGAATTTCCTCGTCCGAGCCTCCTTCCAGCGTTCGCGCCGCGAGGTCGTCGTAATCCACGCCGAGGAATCTGGTGCAACGCGCATCGAAGAATGTCGGATCTTCCACTCCAGTGAAGTAATCGTTGGACAACTTCCCGGCAGCGCGCAGGCGAATCTTATCCAGCATCCGGGCGAAATAGATGAGCCCTTGTGTTTTCTGATAGTCGCTGCACGGAATTTTCATTGCAGGAAAACTCTTATAATCTGCGCCAGAGTGTCAACAGACCACTTTGGGCGTGGCGACCGGACCACTTTGACAAAACGATTGCAGCCGGGCAAATCAATGAAGATGATTTTGGAATGAGCAGAGGACCGAAAGCAAAACGGCGGCGGCGATCGATCGCGGCCTTCGAAATGGTTCGGCTCGATCGCGCGGCTGCCGAACCACTCCACCAGCAACTCTACCGCCAGATTCGCGATGAGCTGTCCGGAGGAAGCTTTAATGATAACTCTGCTCGCCTTCCCTCCTCCCGCGCGCTGGCAGCCGATCTCGGCGTTTCGCGTTTAACTGTCAACCTCGCCTTTAGCAAACTACAGGCGGAAGGTTATCTTCGTTCTCGCGTCGGGTCCGGAACGTTCGTTGCTCATCCGCTACCGGAAAGCTACCTCAGCGCACAAGCACCGAGCATCCGAAAACAAACTGCGTCTAGCGCGCGCCTGGCTCAGCGCGTGAGAAACCTTCCCGATAAACGCGCCGGCAAAGAGTTTGATCTTGGAGTCGCGGGAGCACCCGGAGTTTCCTTCGTGCCGGCCCTGGCCGCGCTGGACGAGTTTCCGATCGAGATTTGGGAAAGGCTGCGCGCGAAAGTGCTCGCACGCAAAGGCGCGCACCTTCTGCAATACGCCACCAGTCACGGCGACGCCGAATTGCGCAAAGCGATCGCCGCTTACCTTTGCGACTTCCGCGGCGCCCGCTGCGTTCCAGATCAAATCATTATTACCGCGGGCACGCAGCAGGCCATGATCATCAGTGCGATGACGCTGGTCAATCGCGGTGAGGTAGCGTGGATAGAAGACCCGGGCTTCTATCAGGCTCGTCGCGTCCTGGTGGTTGCGGGCGCGAAAGTGGTGCCGCGGCCAGTCGATCGAGAAGGAATTACGATTAGCCAGCCGGCCAAACAATCTTCTCCGAAACTAATCTACACCACTCCTTCGCATCAATTCCCTCTCGGGATGACGATGAGCTTGCGGCGACGCCGCGCGCTGATCGCTTTCGCCCACACCCGCGACGCCTACATCTTTGAAGACGATCATAATTCGGAGTTCCGCTTCACCGGCCCGCCCCTTCCCTGCCTGCAAGGACTGGATGATTCCAGCCGAGTGATCTACGCCGGCACCATGAGCAAGATTCTCTATCCATCACTTCGCCTCGGCTATCTGCTCGCGCCTGAACAATTGGTCGACTCGATGATCAAGCTTCGCGCCGTGATCGATCAACATTCCTCCGCCATCGATCAAGCGACCCTCGCCCGCTTCATGACTGAAGGATATTTTCTCAGCCACATTAAACGGATGCGCCAGCTCTATGCGCAACGCCGGGAATTTTTTATCGCGGAATTCAATCGTTTGCTCAGCAAACATTTCGACCTGCAAATTCCGGAAGCGGGTTTGCACTTCGTCGCCTGGCTGCGACGGGAAAGCGATCTTCCATTGATCACGCGAGTCTGTCACGAGATCGGGATTCGACCCAGCCCACTTTCTTCGTGTTATCTCAAGGCGAAAATCCGACCGGCACTGACCTTTGGCTTTGCCGCCTGGACGCGGGCGCAACTGCGCGAAGGTTTGGGCCGTCTCGCGGCCGCGCTTCGCTAGCTCGAGCTAGAGCGGGTTGAAAGTGGCCTGCGCCGAACTGGCTAAGTGGCTATTGTGGATCTTCTGAGCCGGAGGTTAACGTGTTCCCAACCACAAAGAAGCACATCATGATTCAATCAAATACTAACTCTGAAATTCCAGCGGCGCTGTCTTCCATTTCGTCGCTTCGTCACTATTCGGCAAATGATCGCTATCGGCCATGGATGCTGATCATTCTGATTCTAATCCTCGTTAGCGCCGCGGCCGCCATCAGCTTTGCCCAGTCGCCTTCGAAACACGATCGCCAGACTCGCTATCGAGTAACTACTTTGCCCGACCCGGGCGGCACGAATAGTGGCGGGAACAGTATAAACAATCGTGGCTGGATCGCGGGCTACTCCAGGCTCGTGAACGACCTGGATCGTCACGCCGCTCTCTGGCGGGAGGACGATGAGATTACTGACCTGAAAACCTTGGGCGGCCCGAATAGCTCCGTCACCTGGTCGGTTAAGAATAACAACGGTCTAGTGGTAGGGATTTCCCAAACCGCACAACCGCAACCGCGCGGCGAAGCCTGGAGTAGCGCTGCCTTTTTCTCCGGCCCGCACGCCGTCGGCTTTATTTGCCTCGGCTTCGCCTGGGAACATGGCCAAATGCGCGCCCTGCCTACTTTGGGAGGTGACAACGGTTTCGCCACCGGCGCAAACAATCGGCGCGAAAAAGTCGGTTGGGCAGAGAGAAATTGTGCCGATGCTACCTGCGTTCCGCCGCAGGTCCTGAACTTTCGGCCGGTAATGTGGGATGCGCATGACGCCATCTCTGAATTTCCGCTGGAACCGGGCGACACCGCCGGCGCCGCCACTGGAATTAACGATCGCGGGCAAGCCATCGGTATCTCCGGCATTTGCGATCAAGCTGTCGGGCGTTACACCGCCAAACACGCTGTGCTCTGGGATAGAGAAAGGGTTATCGATCTTGGAAACCTGGGAGCGGAATTTTGGAATACGCCGACGGCGATCAACCAGCGTGGGGACATCGTCGGGTTCGCCGGCAGTCCAGGCGACGTGGATGGGAACTTCCTCCGGGCTTTCATTTGGACAAGAGAAGGTGGGATGAAGTCGCTGGGAACTCTGCCGGGGGACGTGGAAAGTGAAGCCTATGGGATTAATGAACAACGCCAGGTAGTAGGACTCTCCTGCGATGCGAACGGCTCCTGCCGCGCCTTTGTCTGGGAAGATGGAGTGATGCAGGATTTGAATACGCTCAAACAAGCTGACTTCTCGACGGTCTTGCAATCAGCCAAAGACATTAATGAGGCCGGCCGGATCACCGGTCGCGCCGTCAATCCAGTCACCGGCGTTCGCACCGCTTACGAAGCCGTCCCGCGAGGTGGCCGCGACCGGTAAACTTCTCCGCTAAACTGGCCCCCACCAGAGCCGGGCGCGGCAAACGCTAGTCGCGCCCGGCCTTGCCATGTCACCAGTTCGGAGCAGCAAACCTTACGGTCAGATGCAAGTTGGAGGAAAAGTTGTGGCTCTTCCCCACCCGTGTTCTGCGGTCTCATTTCTAGAATGGTAGCGCTTCGGCGCAATCTGCGGCGGACGCCAGCTAGCCCAGCGAACAGAAGTATTCGGTCAGGTAGGTAGCAAGTGAGTTTGTTGTTTGTAACTGGTCATAACCGGGGTAACTAACGAATGCTAAGTTGCTGTCGTAATTTCCGCCGGCCCAGGGTCGTTACTTCGATAAGGCGCGGTTGCTTTTTGCAGCGCTTCAACCAGCCGCATGCACACCAACAAGCGAATAACTGCGCGCCTAACGGACCGGCCAGATGCGGTCGGCGTTCAGTCCAGTCGAGACACTGCCGGGCAATTCCATGTCGCCCGGGTTTCATCGATTCGAAGTCTATGCCTTGACCGACAAACCATCTCCGTCCTTTTTCACTTCCGATCTCGTAACGTTTGCCTTCTCCGCGAATAAGCCAGCCTCGCTCTTCCAGAGCAGAAGCTATCGCCACCGCCAGTTCACCGGCGAGATGGTCGTAACAACTGCGCGCCTGTCGCAACGCCTGCGCGGCCGGAGAGAGTCCGGGAAGATTAAGGATTGCCAGCGTTCCAGCTAGTTGCGCCAGATTTTCGATAACCGTAGCCACTGATGAACTAGCGAGCCGGTAGTATCGATGCCGGCCCTCCGTTTCCACTGCCAGCACGCCGCCGGTAACAAGTCTCGACAAATGACTACTCGCGGCTGTAGGACTTATGCCTGCGATTGCGGCCAGCTCACCTGCCGGCAAAGCGCGTCCATCCATTAGGACTGTCAGAATAGCTGCACGGCTCGGCTCGCCGAATAACGACGCGACCGGCGCGATGTTTGGCTCAACGCGCATCTGAATCGTCAACTACTCCTCTCACCGCTGCCCGCGTCGATCCGATAAAAGTACGAGCGATCCTCTACCAGAATACATCCGGATTTCTTCGCTTCGGCGACATTGGCGCGTGCGTCCGCATCATTCGTCAGTTTGCCACGGTATTGTTCGTAAGCGGCGAGGCTTTCAAAACCGATCAGAGTCATGGCGATATTATCGGCGCCGCCCAAACCTTTCTTCGGAAGGAAATAACCTAGTGGCTCCCCGCCACAGCGACGAATGATGCCACCCTCCATCCACTTGCGAGCGTAGGCTTCGAAATCGTCGAGCTTGTGCGGGTCAATCGTGTAACGAATGCAATGATAAATCATGCGTCATCCTAGCTCCGGTTTCGCGGCGCACAATTCAGCCAAAGATGAAACGTGCGTCGTCGATGAAAAAGGCTCGCGCGACCTCTGACGATCATATCGGGCAGTGGAGGCAAGGGGATTCGAACCCCTGACATCCAGCTTGCAAAGCTGGCGCTCTACCAACTGAGCTATGCCCCCGCGGTAATGGGTGCTGACTTTGCTTCGCAAATTACACATTTGCAACTGCCGATCTCATCAGCTAATTGAATCTCCATTGATTATGCAAACACGTCTATTGCGTGCCCTCGCGCTTCTCACCGCCGCTTTCCCTTCCGCCACTCTCACTTCCGCCGCGGCGGGCAAACCGCAATACGGCGAGTGGGGCTTCGATCTCGCCGGCGCCGATCTCAAGGTGAAACCGGGGGACGATTTCTTTCGCTACGCCAACGGAACCTGGCTCGATAAGACCCGGATTCCGCCAGACAAACCGGGATACTCCCTTCGCCTGGCGATGTCTGATCTCACCGAACAGCGCCTCCATGAAATGATGGAGAACGCCAAAGGCGACGCTCCCACGCTCGATAACAAAATAGGCGCCTTTTATCGCTCGTTCATGGACGAAACGCGGATCGAGCAAGCAGGCGTTAAGGCAATTGTCTCGGAGCTGGACGAGATCAAACACGCCAGCTCGCGCGACCAACTGGCAGCGCTAATGGGGCGAACTACCACCGATTTCGAGTTTTCCCTTTTTAATTACGGCATCGATGTCGATCTAAAAGACCCGACTCGCTATGCCTTCTACCTTTCGCAGGCTGGACTGGGTCTACCCGATCGCGATTACTATCTTAAGTCTGATTTCGCCAGTCAGAAATCGGCTTACCAGAACTACGTCACCACACTACTTCGGCTGGTGGATTGGCCGCAACCCGAAGCTCTAGCCAAAGAGGTTATCGAATTCGAAACCAGGCTCGCAGACGCGAGCTGGACGAAGACGCAACAGCGCGATCTCAGCGCTATTTATAACCCGATGACAGTCGAAGAACTGGAGAAGTTCGCACCCGGGTTTAGCTGGAAAGATTTCTTCGCCGAAGCCAAAATGGCCACTCTCCCGCGCGTGATCGTCGCGGAGAAGAGCGCTTTCCCGAAGTTGGCGGATATCTTCGCTCATACTTCGATCGAGACTCTGAAGGCCTGGCACGCCTTCCATCTGGCCGATAATGCCGCGCCCTATCTCTCAAAGCCGTTTACCGACGCCTATTTTCAATTGCACAACAAAACTCTGGCCGGCCAACAGGAACAGCAACTGCGATGGAAACGGGCTATCACTGCCGTAAGCGGCGGCGATTTTCTCGTCGGCGATCGTTTCGGTACTTTCGGCACCATGGGCTTCGGCGCGGGCCAGCTTTACACCGCTAAATATTTTCCGGCGGCAGCCAAGGAGAAAATACAAGCTCTGGTGGACAACCTAAAGAATGCCTATCACGCTCGGATCGAGAAGCTCGATTGGATGGGAGAGGAAACGAAGAAGGAAGCTTTAAAGAAGCTCGATACCTATACGATCAAGGTAGGTTATCCTGATCATCCGCGTGACTATTCGACTCTGATAATAAAAGCGGACGATCTGATCGGCAACGTGAAACGCTGCGCGGCGCTCGATTGGGCTTTCTACAGTGGTCGCTTCTCCGGCCCCGTCGATCGAACTGACTGGGGAATGACTCCGCAAACTAACGACGCTTATAACGGCTCGCTGCGCGACATTGTTTTTCCTGCGGGCATCCTGCAACCTCCCATCTTCGATGCCAACGCTGACCCTGCCATTAACTACGGCGCAGCCGGCGGCGTGATCGGCCATGAACTGACTCATGGGTTCGATGATCAAGGACGCAAGATCGACGCTTCGGGCGCGCTGCGCGATTGGTGGACCACCAAAGATGCAACCACGTTCAAAGCTCGCGCCGATGTTCTCGGCGCGCAATATTCCGAGCATGAGCCTTTGCCTGGCTTGCACGTAAATGGCGAGCTGACAATGGGCGAAAATATCGCCGACTTGGGCGGACTTACTCTTGCACTGGATGCATATCGCCGATCGCTGCAGGAAAAAGCTGCGCCAGTTCTAAATAATTTCACCGGTGACCAGCGGGTCTTTCTCGGCTGGGCCCAGGCCTGGCGCGGGAAAGCTTCAGATGACTACTTGCGCAAGCAGGTTGTAAGCGATCCGCATTCGCCGCGGCAATATCGCGTCATCGGTCCGGCGCGAAATATCGATGCCTGGTATGAGCTATTTAACGTAAATCCAAGCGACAAGGTGTTTGTTCCAGCGGAAGGACGGGTTCACATCTGGTAGCTCCCTACTTTTGCTCCACTAACTCGGCGCGATTTAAATCAAGCTTCTCCTGCGGAATAACGCGCGCATCGGGAACATCTTTCTTCAGCGCCTCGATAAACACCGGCGCCTTACCAGTAATGATCAAAGCCCCCGGTGGCGAAAGGTATTTCTTCGCGAACGCAGTGACCTCCTCCGCTGTGACCGCGTTTATTGCCGGAATGAACCGGTCGAGGGTTGCTAATGACAGTTGATACACCGACAAAGCAGAAATCTCTCCCAGCATGCCAAAGTTAGTCTCCATCGCGCGCGCGTAATTACCGCTTAACATCGCTTGCCTCGACTTTAGCTCATCATTTTGCACTGGATTAGCTGCCATCTCCTGCACCCCAGCCTTCAGGAGCCTGGCTACTTCCGCCACTGACTCGTTCTTAGTCTGCGCGCCGGCAGCAAAGGCGCCAGCATCGCGCCGTGGATCGAGTGAACTACTCGCACCATAACTCAGGCCACGTTTGATCCGAATATCACGGTTTAGTCTTGAACCCAAACCGCGTCCCAAAGCCGCATTAGCAACAAGACCAGTGTAGTAGTCTGGCGAGTCCCGTTTGATTGCAGGTTTGAAGATATCGACCGCCGCCTGCCCGGCTTGCGGCATGTCTATTACGACATCCTGCCGCTTCCACGGCGCGCTTTTTGCCGGCGTCGGACGTGGCCTCGCCGGCTCCTTCACCATCCAGGAGCCGAAAAATTCCTGCGCAAATTCCCTCGCCTGCTCCAGCCTGATGTCGCCAACGAAAACAAGGACAGCATTTTCGGGTCGATAGCACCTTTGATAGAAATTGATTATCTCCGCCCGATTAATTGCCTGTAAGCTTTCCATCGTGCCACCAGCAGGATGGGCGTATTCGCCGGCGGGATACAGCACCCGGGTAGCTACATAGCTCGCGAGCGTCCCCGGCTGCTGAAGCGAAACTCGCAACCGGTCGAGATATTGTTTCTTTAATCGATCCAATTCCTCCTGTTTGAAAACTGGGTGTAGCACGACATCTGCGAGAATCGTAAGTGCCGGTTTAGCCTTATCCGACATTACCACTACCGCGGCATGCGACTCATCCCACCCGGCTCCTGAGTAAATTTCTCCTCCCAGTGACTCGATCGCGTCCGCGATTTCGGGAGCGGAGTGCTTGTCCGTGCCCCTGGTTAACAGTGAGCCGGTAATAATCGCGAGGCCGCCGCGATCTGAAGGATCGAGTTCTGCGCCACTGCGCAGGACTAACTCGACTGCGACCAAGGGCAACGCCGGACGGTCGGCCACAACAACGCTCAATCCATTTGGGAGTCGCGTTTCGACCGGCTTAACAAAGTGAGTCGGGCGCGGCGCGGAAGGCACGGGCGCTTTGTACACTCCCGCAATTGCAAAGACGGATTCGGCGACGAACCCTAAGAGCAACGTGCAAAGAATGAGGGTCGAATTGCCAAACGCGAACTTCGGCGTTCCCCGCCTTGTCATCCCTTGTTTCATGTTGTCCTAAACTTCATCATTGGGGATTCGGCGTCGTTTCCTTTGGTTTCATCGCTTCCGGCAAATACTCAATCACCACCCGTTTCTTGCCTGCCAGATACTTGTTCAGCACTTCCTTCACTTCATCTGTTGTGACGGCCTGGATCCTGGCCAGATCCTTATTTACCCGATCGATATTTCCGAATAAGACGGCGGCCTCGCCGAGGGAACCGGCCTTGCCATTAGCCGTTTCCAGCTCAAACAGTTTGCCAGTGAGAAATCTATTTTTGGCTTTCGTTAGCTCAGCTTCACTTACGCCCTTCGTCAAAACATCCGCGATCTGCTGGTCGAGAGCTTTTTCCGCTTCCGCAACCGTTTTGCCGCTGGCCAAAACAAGACGGAAGATCAACAAGCCGAGATCCTGGTGCAGCTCGGAATTAAACGATGCTTCCTGCGCCAGTCGTTGCTCGTAAACTAGCGCGCGGTAAAGCCGCGAGGAAGTGCCGCCCGCCAGAATCTCGACCGCTACGTCGAGCACGATGTCGTCCTGGCTGCGAACGGATGGCCCGAGATAAGTGATGGCGAACGCCGGCAGCGGCGCTTTGGCGCCGTAGATCGTCTGCTTACGGTCTTTCTCCCGCGAAGGTTCGGTGATTGAGACGCGCGAGATTTCCCGGGTTGGTTTGGCGATCGCGCCAAAGTATTTTCCAATCCAGCGATCAAGCTCTGCCGGTGCGAAATCGCCCACTACGATCAAAGTAGCATTATCCGGCCGGTAAAAGGTGGCGTGGAAAGCCTGTACTTCGGCAAGTTTGGATGCATTCAGCTCGGCGATGTTGCCTATCCCGGGTCGCTTGTAGGGATGCGCCAGATAAGACAGCTCCGGAATTGCGAGAAAGAACTCGCCATACGGATTGGCAGCGATCCGCTGCCGGTATTCCTCCTTCACTACCTCTCGCTCGGAAGTGAAGTTCGTCTCGGTGACCGCCAGGGAAGACATTCGCTCCGCTTCCGCCCAGAGGATGGGTTCGAGATAGTTCGACGGAACTACTTCGTGATAGACTGTTACATCGTCGGCCGTATAGGCATTATTTTCCCCGCCGATGTTTTCCGTTAGCTCCTCGAAGCTATTTTGCGCCAGATGATCATTCCCTTTAAACATCATGTGCTCGAACAAATGCGCGAAACCGCTGCGACCATTCGGGTCGTCCTTCGATCCGACGTGATACCATACCTGGACCGCCACCGTCGGGCTGGCATGGTCTTCGAGCGAATAAACTTCCAGGCCATTGGAAAGCGTGGTGTGTTTGTATTGCAAAACCGGGACGACCACCTCCCCCGGCTGGGCTGCGGCTGCGGCTGCGGGAAAGTAGCAGGTCGCACTCGCCGCCAAAAATGTTAGAAGATTTCTCACGCGGAGCGGCAGCCTAGCAGGGTTCGCCTGGGGCGCGAACAATTTGAACTCGGCTCTGAAAAAGAGCATTGCGCAAGCGCCCGTCCGTGCTAAAGCTTTGTCTCCGATTTTTCTGCCATGCGTGAGAATCGTGCGGGCCTGTAGCTCAGTTGGTTAGAGCATGCGCTTGATAAGCGCAGGGTCAAAGGTTCAAGTCCTTTCAGGCCCAGCTTCGGCAGCTTCTGTTGAATGAAAGCAAGGCCGCATCAGATATGGAGACGCTCGGGAAACTTGGCGGTCGCTTGCCGAAGGAGGTCCGTCGCGCGTTTAATCGCTCCTTTATCTGTCGATTGCCCGAGTTGAGAATTTTTGCACTCCCATCGCGAATAACCAGTAGATCATCACGCTTAAAACTGCGCCGCAGAGATCAATCGCCACGTCCCGGGCGGAAGCGGTGCGCGACGGAACGAACGATTGATGGAACTCATCGCTCGCGGCATAGGCGCCGCAGAGAACGATGACCACGATCGCACATCGCCATGGCCGGCCGCGCCAGAAACTATTTACCAAGGCGCGATAAAGTAACATCGCCAGAATGGCGTATTCGGTGACATGGCCAAGTTTGCGCATGAAGAAATGTATCTTTAGGATGGTAACTAGCGAAATGTTGGGCTTGAGCCAATGCAAGAATGGAAATAAGAAACGGGAAGTATGTTCAGCTGAGAGCACGTCGGAGGAGCCGGCGAAGATGAATACCATCCACACGATCAACGGCAGCCAGTAACGGAAAAAAGTTTTCAACCCTCTTACCTTAGCTCTTTAGTCGCGCTCGACAACTTCTTCTGCTACTTCTTAGCTAGATTATGACCGGTTACGATGTGATTGAAGCCATCACCTTCCATCCGCTGTTTCTCGAGCGTATCTGGGGCGGGCGCAACCTGGCTGAGCTTTTCCATAAATCGCTTCCCTCCAGCCACAGCATCGGTGAATCGTGGGAAATTGTCGATAGGGCGGAAGCGCAGAGCGTCGTCCAGTCGGGACCGTTGGCGGGCCGCTCGCTGCATGATCTGTGGGTAAACTTTCGACAAGAATGTTTCGGCGTTGTTCCCGATGCGCCACGTTTCCCGCTTCTTATCAAGCTACTTGATTGCGAGGAAAAATTGTCGCTCCAAGTTCATCCGCCCGCCGAAATAGCTCAACGTCTTGGCGGCGAACCCAAAACCGAAGCCTGGTATATTGCCCGGGCCACGCCGGAAGCTGAGTTATATCTCGGAGTTCGAGACAATGTGGACGCGCCCGCTTTCCGCGCTGCTCTGGAGTCAGGCACGGCCGCGGAACTAGTCCATGGTATCTCAGTGAAGGCGGGAGACGCTTTCTTTATTCCAAGCGGCCGGTTGCACGCAATTGGCGGCGGCAACCTGATCGTCGAAGTGCAACAAAACAGCGATACCACCTTTCGCGTGTTTGACTGGAACCGGGTGGACCAGACCGGCCAGGCACGTGAGCTGCATATCGAACAGGCTTTGTCGTGTATCGACTTCAACGATCATTCGCCGGTCGCGTTGCCTGCTGGCAGCGAGACTCTGGTGGCGAGTGAGTTCTTCCAGCTCGACCGCTGGCAACTGGACTCTCCGCGCGAGCTTGTTGCGCCGGGACGTTTCGCGATTGCTTTCTCTCTTAAAGGCGAGCTGAAGTGTGGCCATGCGACCTTCCGGGCGGGCGAGTTTTTTCTTCTGCCGGCCACCGCCACCAGTAGAGTAATTGAACCTATGGGGCAGCAAGCACAACTACTTCGAATTACGATTCCCCCCCGGAAATAACCTACACGCTACTTCCAGTTAGCTTGCGTAGGTAATCGAAACTATAGATCCCAGTCGAGTGTCCATCCGCCCAGCGCAAGCTGATTGCGTAGCCGCCGACGGAAGCGATCGAGATCAATCTAAAGCTATCGGCCGAATAGCTCGTCGCTGGCTTGCCGATCCGACCCAGAATGTCTGGTTCGCCGGCACACGCCGCGCAAGGACAACCGCGTCGCAACTGCTCCAAATTTAGGAACGATTCTGTTTGATCGTTCCAATGGATGGCGAGCTCGTTACCGATCTGCTCGATATTAGTCGGCGCCAAAGGCATACCAAAAGAAGTGTACCCACTTCAAACACTGCCGCCAGCATCGTGAGCGGATAGAAGTCCGACTTCCGGGGAGCACGGGCTGTCAGCCCGTGCTCCCCGGAGGAAAACGCGCCTAACGTTTTCCGAAGATCCGCGTCCCCACCCGCACGAGGGTCGCTCCCTCTTCAATCGCGATCATAAAATCATCGCTCATTCCCATCGACAACTGCGGCAGTTTCAAATCGAAACGTTGCTCTAGCCGGTCGCGCAAATCACGCAGCGCCGCGAAGTGCGGCCGCGATTTCTCAGGCTTCTCCGCTATTGGCGGAATCGTCATCAAACCCTCGATGGAAACCCGTTCCAGTTCGATTATCTTTTCCATGTTGCTGATTAGCAACTCAGGCTTAAATCCAAACTTACTCCCCTCACCCGCGACATTTACTTCGAGTAGTATCCGGGGAAAGAGCCCGTATTCTTTAGCTACGCGGTCAACCTGTTCCGCCAGTTCGAGTGAATCGATACCATGAATCAGCTCAAACAATGGCAGGGCATGCCGGATCTTGTTCTTCTGCAGATGTCCGATAAAATGCCAGCGTAAGTGCGATGGCAGCAGCGGGATCTTCGCACGCGCCTCCTGCACTTTGCTTTCACCGAAAAGTAGCTGACCAGCTTCGACCGCCTCGCGCGCTTTCGCCGCATCATGAGTCTTCGTCACCGCCACCAGCTCGATCCCATCGTCGTTTCTTCCCGCCTTCTTCGCCGCCTCAGCTATTTCTGTGCGGACAAGATCGAGTCGCTCGGCAACGTTATCCACCTCCCCTCGCCTCCTTGCGCCGCAGGTATTTCCAGTTGCGCGATTTTCCTTCCGCCATCCACGCGACCGCGGTTCGAATGCGTTCGGCGCGTGTTTCCGCTCGCTTAGCTTCTTCGATCCATTCCAGGTATTCTTTGCGATGGCTATAGCTAAACCGATCAAAAGTTGCCGCGGCTTTCTTGTTCTTCTTTAAAGACGCTGCAAGGTCTTTCGGCACTACCAGTCGTTTTTTTGGCTTCGGCGGAACAGACGGCTTCTTGATTCCCGCGCGGTTCAACTCCGCTGCCTTGCGCACGTAATCGACAAACTGGTTCGCCGAAGGCAGATCAGCCAGTTTGGTGACTTTGCCAAAGTGACCCATGCCGCCTTCTTCGCCTGCCTTTTTTCCCAAAACCAGCTCGCCTTTCCAGAAACCAACCGAGCAATGCTGCTTAAACGCCGCCATCCCGCACAAAGGTCCCTGGTAATCAAAGTGCGGAAAATTCCACTTGATAGCTTCGACTACTTCGGGGCAACCACGACGAATCCATTTGCGGACCGCCTTGAGAATGGGTTGCGCGAAAGGCTCCGCGTTCGTGATGTAATGATCTACTCGCCGGTCAAGCTGACTCATGATCTATCCTATTTTTCTGCCACTTCGCGTCAACGCAAAACGAGCCTCTTTAACAATTTCGCTTGCGCTCGCATTCGAGTCCGCTTCTGTCTGGCGCGAAACTTTCTTGCGTATGTTGGCTGAACACTGGAGAAAATGACGAGGGCGCTTCTGCTTATCTTTCTACCGTTACTTTCGGCCCAAGCGCAGACTTTCCCCGAGACTGGTCCGGTTGTTCCCGGCGCGCAGGCGGCCTTGCGCGATGGAATTGCTTTCGCGCCGGCAAAAGCGCCCCGCTCCATTCAGCGGGCAATTTGGGCCGCCAACCAGTTGCGCTCGAAGCCGTATCGCTTCGGCGGCGGCCATCGTTCTTTTTCCGACAGTGGCTATGATTGCTCGGCAACCGTTTCCTACGCCATGGCCGGGGCCGGTCTTCTAACGAGACCTATCAGCTCGACAGATTTCTGCAACTACGGCGCGCGCGGTGAAGGCCACTGGCTGACGATCTATGCGCGCCGTGGTCACACCTTTGCCGTCATCGCCGGCCTGCGCCTCGACACAACCGCTAATTCGGGTCGTCGCTGGGCGCCGCGCTGGCGTGGTAGTTATCGGCCGCCGCGCGGTTTCGTGGCACGTCATCCAGCGGGATTATAGATCGTTTCGGATGCCGCTTCGGGCGAAGGTCGAGGCGCCCGAAATTCCGGCGCGACTCTCGAAACGCAGATCGCCATGCCCTCTCGTGATAACCCGATTTCTGCCGGTAACCAAAGGCGTTTTCACGAAATATTAATTATGGAAATTATAATTTGGGAATGGGATGTGCTTTTTTCCCATTTGCTTTCGTTATGGCTACTGAGTCCCATCAGGAGGCCGAGGCCGACCTCGGGTTCCGTCACCCTCGAGTTCTGCCTGCGAATTCTGCCCCGAGCGCGCCGGCACCCGAGCGGATGCGGGCGCTGGTGGAGACGGCCGATCGCTTCAAAACGCTCCGTATTTCGCTCGTCATTGCCCTCTCCGCCATGGGTGGTCTCATCTGTTCGATCGTTTTGTTTAATACTGTCGAACCGGCCAGCCGCATCGTTCGTTGGCGCCGGGCTTCGGGTTTACCCGCCGCCCAATTGTCACCTTCGCCGGCGGAATTGCCGGCTAACAATTCCGCGCCTCCGCCAAACAAAACTGGGACGCCCCAGCCCGCGGCAACGACGCCTGTTCCGCAGGTTTTGCCTCCGCTTTCTCTTTCGCCTGCTCCCGCACCGGAACTCTTTTCTCTCAGTGACCCGGATTATTTGCGCGCGAACTCAAATTTAAATGGCGGTCTTCCAACTGGATCACTCACGCCGGGCGATCCGTCCGTGAGCCATTCCGCCTCAACTGCGAGTGCGCTTCAGCCATCCGGCAAAACAGCGCACAAGACGTCCAAAACCACTCACCGGCGCAGCCTTGCCGCGCACCGTCGGCGAACGCACTCGCGCAAGCCAAGTCTGTCGAATTGGTGGAAGCAACTCTTCCCAGCTCATCCTAAGAAAGCGGTCGCGCGCACCGCAGTTCGTCCGTCTCATCATCGGACTTCTCCATCTTTGAACTACGCTACTGAACGGGCGGTCCCGTCCACGCGATCGATTCGAGACATCTCCACTCGTCGTGTCCCGGCACCTCGACCTACTGCCAGCGTAGCGCTCGATCGTTGCCGGTCCTGTTCTACGCCTCGTTAGCTACAATGGCTAAAGCAGCCGGCAAAGGCAGGGCCAGCCACCAAATTGCTAGACTAGCTCTGAGTAGCAAGTAATTCCCTGGCATACAGTCGCAACGCCAAACGTTGCTAAATTTCTTCAATTTTATAGCCGCGGCCCCGGAGTAAAGCCAGCACACCATCCGGCCCCCCCATATGTCCAGCGCCGGCCACGACAAAATAGGTTTTGTTACCCCGTAAGTAACCTTCGATTTTTGGAATCCAGTTGCGATTGCGCGCGTTAATCAAACGTTCCCCAAGAAATGGAACATCGGCGAAGTAGCCGAATTCGAGGCGGGCCAGGGCGTCGGCATCGCCGCGGCGCCAGGCACCGAGTAGTTGCCGCTGCTCGTTTGTTTTATCTCCCTGGGGGATAAAAGTCAGCAACAGCACCATTTCGGCCTGCTTATCACTCATTCCGGAAATGATTTCCATATGCTCGTGGAATGACTCCAGCCCCGTAATTGGTTTGTTGCTCGCGTGCGCGCGTTTGACCAGGAACCCTTCCACTCCCAGCGGATTTGTGGAGGACGACCATAGCATCATGATCAGCATCCACGGCCGATACCGCTGAAACGTCGCTTCGGGCACATGCCAAAGGCCAAAGACCCGTCGAAGGTAGTCGTAGCTGCGCGGATCGAGATGGTTCTTCAGGTTATCGTTTTTGGAATAGAGGCCCGACTTGAAGAACTTTTGCATCGTGCTGCGGGAGACGGCGGGATCATCTTCCAACACCAATCGGGAAGACGCATCGAAGGCGCGATTGTAAGCTGCCGGCAACGGATAATCCGTTCTGGATAATCCATGGACTGATCCCCCGAGATAGAGAATTTGGCCCTTTTCTCCAGACACGCGCCAAACCGACGCAGCTTCGGTATGAAATGCAAACCACCAGACTAGCGCCGTTAGAAGGATCAACTGTTTCTTTCGCATTGGGTTATCTTACTATTTTCCGCCTTTTAGTCACGTTTCTACTTGGCTGCTGGTATCGGGTTTGCTACAAAGGGTTTCGTGAAGCCGTTTTTTCGCTCCTGCGCTTGTTTGGCACTGGTCTTCTTGAGGACTGGTTTAGTTTTTGCGCAACAGCAGGATTCGTCGCTCGATAAATTGCTGAGTAAACTCCCGCCGCCGGAGAAGCTGGCCAAATCGCCGGTGGAACGCGCCCTGCATCAACCGGACCCTGCGTTAAAGGATCCACTGGTTCGCCAAATTGTGCAGGCTGTTCTCCAGCACAATGTGCCACACGCCCTCGCGATTAGTCGTAATCTTACCGGGCGTTATCCGCAAAGCGCCGGCGCGGAAAACTTGCGCGGCGTTCTTGCCTGGGCCACGCATCAATATGCGGAAGCCACGGCCGCTTTCCGCAAAGCCACGGTCATCCAACCGCGTTTCGCCCAGGCCCACTTCGGCCTGGCGTCAGTAGAAGGCGCGCAAGGTCACTTCGCCGCTGCCATCCCGCATTTGCAAAAAGTAGCTGAGCTCGAACCCAAGCTATGGCTCACCTACTTCGCCTTGAGTGATTGCGCGCGACGCCTCGGGCGCAAACAGGAAGCGCTCGATTACGCGAAAAAATCGGGCGCGCGCGGACCTTCGGTTGGTTACGCCTGGCTTCAGCTGGCTGGAGCCGAAAAGGCACTCGGCCACACCGAAGCTACGATGGATGCGATGGCGCACGGAGCTGAAGTATCACCCGATAGTGCGACGATGCTGGCGATCGTGGGTTATAGCTACATTAACCTGAACCGCCTCCAGCAGGCAATCCCGCCTCTAACGCGCGCCGCAAAGATGGCGCCGCAAAATTATCTTGTGCAATCCCAGCTTGGCTACTGCCTTGCTACCACCGGGCAGGTGGATGCCGGCATTTCTTATCTTCGCAAAGGCGCCAAGCTCAACCCGAAATATGGACCGGTTTGGGAACATCTCGGGCTGGCTTATCAGAAAAAAGAAAGCCATCGTGACGCGCTTAAGGCATTCGAGCGCGCAACCCAATTGCTTCCCAACGGCCGGCTGCCGTGGGAACATCTGGCGCAAGAATACCGCCTCGCCGGCCGGGCCGCAGATGCGCAGCGCGCAACCGCTCGCGCTCGCTCTCTCCCCGCAATCCAAAAACCAAATCATCACCACGCCTAGGCGTAAACTTGGCGCACCATCTGCTGATTTCAGCATCTCGATGCTATTGACAGCCACCAAACTTCCCTTTAGGCTGCGCGACCTTTAAATTTTATGCGCCCAATCTGGAAAGGTAGCATCAGCTTCGGGTTAGTTTATATCCCGATCTCGGTTTATCCCGCCACCCGCGAGGAGAAGCTCAGCTTCCGTCAGCTCCGCCTCAACGACCTCAGCCCGATCAAATACAAGAAGGTCGCGGAAGCGGACATGAAAGAAGTGGCCGCCGATCAAATCGTCAAAGGCTACGAGTACGAGCGCGGCCATTACATTGTCCTGAAAGACGAAGATTTTGAAAAAGTGCGAATTGAATCGACGCACTCAATCGATATCACAGATTTCGTAGATCTCGACCAGGTCGATCCCAAGTTCTTTTACAAACCTTACTTCCTCGAACCGCACAAAGGGGGCGAAAAAGCCTACCGCTTGTTGCATCGCGCGCTCAGCGGCTCTGGAAAGATCGGCGTCGCCAAAGTTGTCATCAGCAACCGCGAGCATCTTGCCTCGGTCAAACCCGATGGTTTGTTTCTTGTTCTCGAATTAATGCATTTCGCCAGCGAGATACTTTCGCCCGCCGAGCTCAACAATGCTCCCGCCGGCGAAATCAGCGAGAAGGAACTAAAGATGGCGCAGACCTTGATCGAATCGATGTCGGCAACATGGGAACCGGAAAAATATCGCGATGAATACCGCGATGCCGTCATGGAAATGATCGAGCAGAAGGCGAAGCATCAGGAGCCGGTGGCAAAGCCGGAAGTAAAACATCGCGCTACTAACGTAGTCGATCTGGTAAAGGTGTTGCAGGAAAGTCTGAATCGCAGCCAGTCCGTCAAAGTAAAGCGCGGTTCGACCCGCAACGGCAAGCGCGCCACTTCCACGCTGGTAAAGCAAAAGCGCCGCGCCGCCGCTTAGGCTCGGCTCAGGCTAATAGCTGCTGTAATTCCGCGGCCAGCTTCGGCCCGATGCCGCTCTCTTCGTGCTTGAAATAAATGTAGGCGTCCGACCAGGTAGTTTGTTGTTCGCGGAGTGTGTTCGCCCACTTCTCTACATCGGCAGATTGGTAATCTTCCCGCCGTAGCCGCACATAACCCCAGTCCGCGGTCGCTACCACCGGCGTTGCCAGCTTTTCCGTATCGGCGACACACAAGGCATTGTTCCACCGGCGCAGAAGCGCGAAAACTTCATCGTCCAGCCACGACGGATGGCGAAACTCAAAGGCGGCCCGCATGCTGGGTGGCAGCGCCTGGGCAAACTCGCTGAGAAGAGCTGCGTCTTTTTTTAAGTTGGGCGGTAACTGAAATAGCACCGGGCCTAAACGCGTTCCTAATGCGGAGACGACTTCATAGAAATAATCGACCGTGTCAGCGCAGTTCCGTAACCTGGCGAAGTGGGTAATTTTTTGCGGCGCCTTGAGTCCGAAACGAAACTCCGCCGGCGTCTGCTTCCCCCAGTTCTCAATCGTTTTCGCCGATGGGATGCGATGAAAGGTATAGTTGATTTCGGTCGTGATAAATTTCTCCGAGTAGAACGACAGCATTTTCCTCGCCGGCAAATCTTCCGGGTAGAAGTTGCCTTTCCACGCGTCGTATTGAAAACCAGAGGTGCCGATCCAATGTTTCATTTGTTCATGGTCGAAGCGCGCTCGTAAAACGAATCAGATCCCGCGCCAATTGTTGCACCCGCGCGCGCACTTTCGTGTCGGTAATACTGTCGTTATCAAAGGAACTACCCGTAGCAAACACAAAGCGCGGAATGATGACCGTGCGAAAATCGAGCATGAGACTGCTGGCAAAAGCCATGATCGACATGTAGCTGCTCATTCCGCCGGCCGCGCACAGAAAGCCAGCGATTTTATCTTCCCAGGCGCTCCCCGTCAGCTCGACCAGGTTCTTGGCCGCGGCGCTGACGTCGTAGTTATAAACCGGCGTCGCCAGCAAGATTCCATCGGCGCCTTCCACCACCTGGCCGATTTTGCGCGCCTCCGGCTGGGTATAGCAGGCATCGGCATCGCACAAAGGCAGGCCGAGTTTGCCAATATCGAGCCATTCGCAATCGACTTTCGCTTTTTGCAAAAACTCGAACGCGACCCGTCCCATTCGCCGGCTGTTGCTATCGGGATTGCCGCTGGTGCTGATAACAAGATACTTTGACATTCCACTCCATTTTCAGCAGAAAGACGGTTGGTTGCAATCGGAACCATGAATCTGTCGCGCCATCTCTCTCCCACTCGTTTTCTGGCGCGGCTGGTTTTCATCGCGTTTCTTCTCACCTTCATTGCCTCGCGCACGCTCGTGATTCTGATCATGACGCGCCGGATGCCCGACTTGTTTCTCCACCTCGGCGGCACTCACGTTCACCATTTAAACTACGGAATTTTCCTCCTTTCAACCATTGGCGCGGTCTTGCTTTTCGCGCGCCTGAACGACGCCCAAAAAATATGGTGTGCCCTGGTTTACGGGTGCGGCCTGGCGCTCACCTTCGATGAATTTGGAATGTGGCTCCATCTCGGCGGCGGCTATTGGCAGCGCGCCAGCTTCGATGCGGTGGTAGTTATCCTGGGTCTGTTTGGCTTGATTGCTTTTATGCCGCGCTGGCAACGGCTGAGTTCGCATCACTTCATCGTGATGGCAGCCATGCTCGTTCTTGTTAGCGGCTTCTATTTCCTTCTTTTTAAGTCACTCGCCCGGCTAGGCAAAGATCTCATGCCGCGCTTGCGCGAGATGGAAGAGAATGGCCCTCAATAATATCTACTCGCCAAAACGATAGCCAAATTTTTCAATATCCACGTCGAACTTTCGCGCAATGATCTCCCGGGTCGAATCATTGTAGTATTCGGTGTAATGCCGTTCCCTCGGATTGGCGCGGCGATGCGGTAGCTGGTCTGGCAGTCCCAGTCGGCCTGCCACCTGCGCCCAATCTTCCGGCAATTTCTCGAATCGGCCGATGAAGTCCGCCAGGATCGAGCCATTCGCATCAACAAACCAATCGAGTTGATAGCGGTGGGGCGAGGAGTGCGGACAGGTGCTGCTGCTATACTGAATCCACTTAACAAATTCCTCAAAACTCATCTGCGCGCGCAGTTCCATCGCCTCTTTGCGTTCATAGAGCGATACCACCCGGTCCCACGGATTGCGGACGAACCCAAACTTGTAGTAGCTTGCGAATTGTTCGCGCCCACGCTGTTTGCGCTTTTCTTCGCTTTGAAGAAGATAGAGCCATTCCTTCATGCGATTGGTTCGCCCCCCGCGTTCCACCCAATAGCGCTCCATCATTCGGCGGTTCTCGACTAAATTGAGGTGCGGACTAATCGCCCGGCCCAAAACCGCCCGGATACTGGTGGAACCAGTCTTGGGAACTTCCACGAAAATGCACTTGTATCGATGAGAGATCACAGCTTGGTTGGCAAGGGCAAACAATAGCTAATCTCATACTCGGATGAAAGCGATAGTTCTCACTTACGATCGTCACCACGCTATCGCGCAGCATTTGATCTGGCAATATGAGCGGCTTTGGCCAGATCATCCCTTCCGCTTCCGAATTCCGTTTCAAAAGCAGCGCGGGGAAAACGGCGCGCGGGTGGAATATTTGCATTCGCCCCCGGAGATTGCACCCACGGTCTTGCGCTTGATTGCCGATTTGGGCGATGACGAATGGGTTTACTGGTGCTCGGACGACAAGTATCCAGTGCAACTTGTGGTCGATAAGGTGAAGGAACTACTTGCCTACGTCCAGACTGCCTCGGAGCTAAGCGGGCTGCTATTTTGCCGCACGCGCGTTACCCTGGACCAGCCGGAACTATCCTTGTTGCCCGGCAAGACACTGGCTTCGACCGGCGATCGATTACTCGAAAGAAAAGCCTGGTATCAAATCTGGATTCACCAGTTCCTGCGGGTGAAGGTGCTGCGCTATCTGTTCTCCGAGCTACCGGCCCAAGTACCATCGGCCAAGGCGCTCGATCTGCTCAAGAACCAGGTCGCAAAGCCGGAGCACTACCATCTCTATGTGACCGAGAAGAATTTCGCCGTTTTTGGCGAAAGCACTAAACGCGGGCGCATTACCCGCAACTGTCTCGAGAGTATCAGCCAAACCGAGATTGAACTGCCGGAATGGTTTCAATCTTCCAACGGCGAAAGAATATTCATGGGTCGATTACCGAAACGCCGTTTCTGGCATCGGCTGTTTCGCCCGCGGGCATGAGGAAGACTGGAGGGATGGGCGCTGTCCCGTCCCCGTGTAAAACCCGGACGCCACTGCGGGCGTCCCCCAACCAGGGCAAACGAAATCGCTCCCCTATATCTTTAGCTCATCCCCTACGCTCTCTTGCCAGCGTCGGATTTCGACGCGGCCGCGAGTGATTATCTCCTTGTAGTTACCAGTATAATAAAGATTGGTTGCCTCAATTGGATCAGCTTTCAAATTGTAAAGCTCGTTCAAATCTTTATCGCGCAAAGACAACTTAAAACCATCCGGCATCACAATCGTGCGGGTCGATTCCTTGATTGCTCGCCGGCGGTTCCACCAATTTCCCAGCGAACTACCCTTGACCATCTTTTCCCGGTTAGGCGACCATTCCAGGAACACATTCTCTGGCGACATGGTTTCTCCCTCCAGAAGCGGCAACCGGCTCTTACCAGGCCCGGGATGCTCGCGCCGTCCAAGTAATGCAAGCAAAGTGGGAAGAAAGTCGATGTGGCTTACCGCCTGGCTAATTCTACTACTACGCTGTTGTCCGGCCAGCTTCACCAGGTAAGGAACGCTCGCCGCTTCTTCAAACATGACTTCCTTGCCGAAAAGCTGGTGCGCACCCATCATATCGCCATGATCGCTCGTATGCACGATGATGGTCTGGTCCAGAATATCGTGACGCTCGAGGCAAGTTAGGATTGACCCGACACTTTGGTCGATCATCGTGACCAGACCGAAGTAGCGTTGACGGAGACCGCGATAGTCATCCGGAGTCAATCCGACGTAGTATAATTGCGGCAGCCGCGTCCGATCGGATGGCACCTGCCTTTGTTGCCGTTCCCGGATGAGGCGGTAGCGGAGTGGGACATCCTCTTCCGGAGGAATGAGTGCTGTCTCATCCAGCTCAATCTCCTCCAGCGAATGTTCCTCGTTGAAGCGGCTGTTGTAAGGAGTATGCGGCTCGAGGTAGGCGACGAATAAGATGAATGGTTCGCGCCAATGCTCTTCGATAAAACGGCAGGCATGCTTTTGCAAAAAAAGCGGCTTGGACAATTCCAATGGCAAAGTGCTAATGACCAGGCGAGAGACGGCGCCAACCGGCTGGTCGGGAACAATCCCGTGTTTAACCAGAAACTGGCTGTAATCCGAAACGCTTTCGGTTGAAACCCGTTCGCGAAAACCTCGCTGAGCGGTAGCGTTGTTTCCCAACTGCCATTTACCCATGTAAGCGGTGTGATACTCATCATCTTGCAGTAGCTCGAGAAAGGTTGGAGTATTCTCGCTTAGAGTTATTCCGTTGCGGGTGCAGCCAGTGGTATGGGGCCAGAGGCCGGTAAAAAGCGATGCGCGCGAGGGCGTGCAGATTGGCTGGGTAACGTAGGCGCGCTCGAAGACGACGGAAGTAGCTGCCAGTTTGTTTAAGGCCGGCGCGTGTACCTTTGTCCCGCCATAACAAGCCAGCGTATCCGCTCGCTGCTGGTCGGGTAAAAACACGACCAGGTTCGGCTTGCGCATGGCGTTCGCGTGCGAGCGACGGAAGAAGAACTAGCCCTGGCCGGGCGCGTGCGGGGAGCTGTTATACTCCTCCAGTGCCCTGGGCATCTCGTCTTTCAATTGTTGGATGCGCGTTCCATGCGAAGGATGGGTCGAAAGAAATTCCGGCGGGTTAGCCGTATTGGCCTTTTCCATCCTTTCCCAGAAACGAATACTTTCCTGCGGATCGTAACCGGCGCGTGCCATGTAGTGCAACCCGATCTGGTCCGCTTCGGATTCTTGCTTGCGATTGAATGGCATCAATACTCCAAACTGCGCGCCGGCGCCGAGCGCACCCATGACAGCGCGTTGTTTGTCGTAGTCCATATCTGTGATCGACATCGCTACGCCCGACATTGCAGTTTGCGCAAGGTTCTGCTCAAAGATACGCTGGGCGCCGTGGCGGGAAGTAGCATGCGCTATTTCATGACCGAGCACGGTGGCCAGCGCAGCCGCGTTTTGACTGACGGGCAAGATGCCGGTATAGACTACGATCTTGCCGCCCGGCAGGCAGAAGGCATTCACCTGCGGGTCGCGAATGAGCGATACCTGCCAATCGAAACCACCACTTGCGTTCCGCGTCGCGCTCTCCAGCCGCGAAGCGACCTGCTTGACCATTTCCAGCTCCGGCCCGGAAGTAATTGCTTCCGCCTGGGACAAGACCTGCTGGTAACTTTGCACACCCAGGGTCGCTTCCTGCTGTGAAGAAATTCCTACGTGACTTTTGCGGCCCGTCTCCGGGTTAACAAATTTCTCCGAGGAAAAATATTGGTAGGCAAAAAATAAAGCCGCCAGGACCAGTGGCAGCCATTTGATGTGTCGGCGTTCCATGAGCGGCAGTATAACGAGATTGAAAAATGAAGCGACCGCTTTTTCCAGCGCGCTACAGTTCTTGGCGCGGCCAGATTTCCAAGCCGTGGATGCAATTACGAACGTCTCGCGAGATATTGATGCTCTTCAGACGTTCGCCGGTATTTATCCGATAGGCGGTGATCGTAGAAGGCGACGAGCCACCTATGATGAAGTCTTCTCCAGATAAACAAAGACCGCGGGCGAACGACTGCCGGGCGTGATCTTCTGGCACGTCGGTGTGCAGAAGTTCCCCCGATTCGTAACGCGGCACCTCAAAGCTTTGCCGGATCCGGCCGCCCCGATCAACGATTACGATGCGGTCCTGTCGCGTATCGTTATAGATCACGCCATCCTGATAAGCCGTTGCGTTATGCGTTCCGATCGGCAAAGACGCATACCTGCCAATGGCAGAGCCTTTCACAGTTAGAAGCCCATCAATCCTTGTTCCAGCGACGAGGATAGTTCCATCGCGGACGCTCACGTTGTTAAGATGGAGGTCACTCTGCGGTGGGCCGAGATGGGCCTCCGAGTTACAATCAAAGGGCGTTACCTCAAAATCGAGTTGCTGGGAGAAAGCTTTTGTCCATCTCCGGAAGAGCGATTCCTGCCGGCGAGAAATTAGATAGCCCCGTCCAAATGTGGCGCACTCCAGGTTGAATTCCAGAATACTATTGTGCGCAGTCGAAGTAAGATAGAGGACGCCGCCGGCTACGCTAATTTCATGACAATGTTTTAGATACCTGTTTCGATAGGACGCTATCGATTGAAACTTTGTATCATAGACAAAAATCTCGTCACTGGCCGCGAGGTAAACCTGATCTCCGTGCAAAGCGATCCCACGCAGACCGCGATCTCCTCCCCGTCCTTCCCAATCAATCGCGTCGTCATTCCAATCCAGCTTTTGTTCGATCTTGCCCGATTCCAAGTCCACCAGGTAAACGCCGCCATGGCTTTCGCCCTGCTGACTCGAGCGAATAACTGAACTAACGATAACCGTGGGAAGTGTCACTGCCTGAACCTGGCTAGATTCTGAGCGAATCATTTACTCTCTCCTGCCAGCGATGGATCGCGTCGCGGCCGCGTTTCACGACGGAAGTATGACTGCCGTCATCGAACAAGTTCTTCGTCTCCGCTGGGTCCTGGGTTAAATCATATAGCTCTCTCCTATCCTTATCGCGGAGAGAAAGTTTCCAGCCTTCGGGAGAGACGATCGTGCGAGTAGATTCCTCCAGCGCGCGTTTGATGGCACGTCGGCCGGCCAGGCGCGTGCCTTTGACCGCTTTCATGCGGTTAGGCGACCATTCGATAAAAACACTTCCCGCGGCGAATGTTTCACCACGCAACCAGGGGAGAAGGCTTTTGCCGGCACATTGCGCTGGCTTCGCCTGACCCAGTAAGTCGAGCACAGTTGGCAGAAAATCGATCTGGCTAATCGCTGCAGCGATTCTTTGCGCACCTCGCTGGCCCGGCATGCGGATAAAAAACGGAACTCTGGTAGCTGCCTCAAACATCACTTCCTTGGCAAAAAGGTGGTGTGCGCCGAGCATGTCGCCGTGATCGCTGGTGTAAATCACAATGGTGTTATCCATTAACCCGGTGCTTTCGAGACAACCGAGAATCGCGCCAATACTTCGATCCAACGCGGTGACTAACCCGTAGTATCGTTGCCTGATCCCGATATAGTCTTCTCTGGTCGCTCCAAAAAAGTAAGGTAAAGGAAGGCGTTCGTGATCGAGAACCGCTTCCGCCTGCTGCCATTCGCGCATCAACTGGTAACGCAGAGGAACATCGTTATTCGGTGGCGCAAGTGCGGTCGCATCCAGCTCAACTTTACCCAGGGAATGCTCATCATTAAGCGGACCATTATAGGGTGAATGAGGTTCGACAAAGGAAAGGATGAGCACGAATGGATCGCGACCGTGCTTTTCCAAAAAGCGGCAGGCATGTTTTTCTAGAAATGCCGGCTTCCCTGCTTCCAGCAGCACGTTACTTATGGCAACCTCGGAGAAGGAGCCATTTGGTTTATCGGGAACGTAACCTCGATCGATGAGCAACCGGCTGTAGTCACTCACTCCTTCGGTCGAGATCCAGGTTTGGAAACCGCGCTGGCAGGTAGTTTCGTTCCCTAGTTGCCACTTACCCATGTAGGCAAAATGGTACTCTCTATCCTGACATAGCTCAGCGAGAGTGAGATGCTCCGGGTCGAGCGCAAGACCGTTTCGGGTGCAGCCGTTGGTGTGCGGCCACATTCCGGTGAAAAGCGCCGAACGCGACGGCGTACACAACGGCTGGGTAACGTAGGCGCGCTCGAAAAGGAAACTTTCGGCGGCCAGTTTGTTCAAATTCGGTGCATGGATTTTGTGATTGCCGTAAGCCGCCAGAGTGTCCGCCCGTTGCTGGTCGGTCAGGAAAACAATCAGGTTCGGCTTAGGCATTGAATGCAAATCTAGAAAAAGCCTGTTTTTCGGGCGTGACAAGCGCCGTGGCCGCGAGAGAATCGCTCACATGAACAAAAATATCGGCATGTTGTTGCTGGCGATTTATCTCATCTGCGTCGGGATTGTCACGCTCGGGGGTTGGGGCATCGGATATCTTACTGGTATTCTCGCGCTGGTGGCGGGGATTTTCATTTTGATCGGTCGCTAGCGCTTCTAGTTCTCGTTAGGTAGTGCCAAAATATCGGTCACCGGCATCGCCCAGGCCGGGAACGATGTAACCATGCTGGTTTAGCTCAGGATCGACCGCGGCGCAGTAGATTGGCAGCTCCGGATGCGCCTCTTCCAGATGATCAATTCCTTCTTCACAAGCGACGACGCAGAGAAATTGCAGGTGGGTCGCGCCCTGTTCTTTTAACAGGCTGGCAGCTTTGGTTGCGCTGCGACCGGTTGCGAGCATGGGATCGAGCAACAACACTTGCGCCTGGTTGAGGTGGGCGGGAAAGCGCGCGTAGTACTTGACCGGCTGGAGGGTAACTTCATCACGATACAAACCGATGTGACCGACGGCCGCATCCGGCAGCAACCGCAACATTCCTTCGAGTAATCCAACGCCCGCGCGCAGAATGGGCGCGAAAACTACTGGGCGCGCCAAACGCAGCGCGGGCGCCACTCCCAGCGGAGTCTCGATTATAGTCGCGGTTGTCTCCCATTCCTTCGCCGCTTCGCTCAACAACAAGATCGCGATCTCTTCCAGCGCCCGGCGAAATTCCATCATCGGGGTTGTTTTCTCGCGCAACGTAGCCATCTTCGCCGCGATCAACGAATGCGGCACGAGATGAATGGAAGAGTGAGACATACGAGAAGACTGATGGATTTAAAACGGACCGGCACTGCGGGCAAAGCGAAATCGTCGTAAACCGATCACGATCAGGAGCACGAGTACGAGCACGAGTAGAAGAGAGCAGCAGATCGGCGGCAAAGGGGCGCAAAAACGACGTTATCCCATCGGGGCGGAGGTGATGGGCAAAAACGAAACGCATTTTCGGGTGTGGGCGCCAAAGGCGCGGAAAGTGGCCGTGCAGTCGAACAACCGCGATTACGCGCTCGAAGCGGAGACGGCCGGCTACTTCTCCGGTTCGGCGCCATACGGCGCGGGAGCGCGTTACAAGTTTCGATTGGATGGCGACGATGCATTTCCCGATCCGGCGTCGCGCTATCAGCCAGATGGGCCGCACGGCGAATCGTGCGTGATCGATCCTTCTACTTTCCAGTGGAGCGATAGGAACTGGGCCGGCGTAGAGCTTCCCGGCCAGGTGATCTACGAGTTCCACGTCGGCACCTTTACCCCGGAAGGAACCTGGCGGGCAGCGGCGGAAAAATTGGAAGAACTAACGAGAGATGGAATTACTCTTTTGGAAATGATGCCGGTCGCCGATTTCGGCGGCGACTTTGGCTGGGGCTACGATGGGGTGAATTTATTTGCGCCTACCCGTTTATACGGCAAACCCGATGATCTGCGCGCCTTTATCGATCGCGCGCACGCGCTCGGGCTGGGAGTGATTCTCGATGTGGTCTATAACCACTTCGGCCCGGATGGGAATTATCTTGGCGCTTATAGCGATGATTTCATCAGCCGAAAAAAAGAACACGAAAACGAATGGGGTGACGCCCTTAATTTCGATGGACCAAATAGCGAGCCGGTGCGGGAATTTTTTATTACTAACGCGCGCTATTGGATCGAGGAATTTCACTTCGACGGATTTCGTTTCGACGCCACCCAGAGCATTCATGATTCTTCGGCGGAATATATTGTGGGAGCGATTGGCCGGGCGGCGCGAGCAGCCGCGGATGGGCGCAACATTTTGATAGTGGCGGAGAACGAAACGCAGGAGCCGAAGCTACTTCGCCCGCGACGCGAAGGTGGCGACGAGCTCGATGCAGTCTGGAATGACGACTGGCACCACAGCGCGTTAGTGGCGCTAACTGGACGCAACGAAGCTTACCTGACTGACTATGCTGGCACGCCGCAGGAGTTTATTTCGGCGGCGAAGTACGGCTACCTTTATCAGGGACAACCGTATTCGTGGCAGCAAGCACCGCGCGGTTTTCCCGGGCTGAGTTTAGGCGCGGAGAAGTTCGTCTCCTTCATTGAAAATCACGATCAGGTCCCGAATGTCGCTTTGGGCGCGCGCGTTCGCCTGCTCACTTCGCCGGGCCGTTATCGCGCGATGACTTCGCTGCTCCTGCTCGGGCCGTGGACACCTCTGCTTTTTCAGGGCGAAGAATTCGGCGCCACCACGCCATTTAGTTACTTTGCTGATGTCGGTGACGACGGCTTGAAGGAAGCGGTGCGGAAGGGCCGGTTCGATTTTTTGGCGCAATTTCCTTCCGCCGCTTCCGCGCAAGCACAGGCGCATCTTCCAGTTCCCCATGCGCGCGAAACTTTTACGCAGAGCAAACTCGATTGGAGCGAGCGGGAAAAAAATGTCGCGTTCGTGAATCTGCATCGCGACCTGATTAAGCTACGCCGCGAAGATACGCGGTTGCGCGAGCAGGGGAAAGGCGGTGTCGATGGAGCAGTCTTGAGTGCGCGGGCGTTTTTGCTCCGATTTTTTGGCAACGAAAACGACGATCGTTTGCTGGTGACAAATTTCGGCGGGCGACTTCCGCTACTCCCAGCGGAACCGCTGCTCGCGCCGCCGTCCGATTGCGAATGGGAAATGATCTGGAGCAGCGAATCGGTGCGCTACGGCGGCCCGGGCGAGATTGAACCATCGCTCGACGACGCCTGGGTTCTCCCCGCGGAAACGACATTTCTTTTGCGGCCGCGTCGCCGGACGCAGCAGCGCAGGAAGCCGACGAAGCGCTAGAAGCAGTCGCAAAAATCTATAGCGGCGGTTTTGTAAG
>DAIOVO010000012.1:0-16427 GCA_036758965.1 Chthoniobacterales bacterium | reverse complement strand
CTCTATGGAGAGACGGCGGTCATGACCGCCGCTATAGCGCGAAAAATGAATTTTGAAATCCGCCTCTAAGTCAAGATGACGTTATGTTTTCTTTCACTATGTAGTTTATTTCCAAGCCGCTCATGTGATGCGCGCGGCGAGCGCGCTAATCACGAGTAAGTTTGCCGGCTCAACGAGCAGGCTAAGCCACCACCCGGAGAAGCTCAGCTCAGTTTTCTGCGCAAATAATCCAATCCACTGAGGGCGACTCCGAGCAGCATCACGGTGCTCCCGGAATCGGGCACACTGCTCGTTTGATTGATCACCAGGTTGTCCACCCCAAAATTCGTTCCAGAACCGCCTGGGATGAATTCCGGATGAGGCGTGCCTCCGGAAGAAATAAACTCCGCCGAATCAATCCCGAGATAGTTGAGGTTGATCAGGCGCGGATCGGTTGCGCTCAAGATAAAGGTCATGTCGTAGAGGACGTTGCCATTGAGCGAGCCGATCACTTGCAGTTGCAGATCATCGTTCCAGCCGCTGATGAAATAACCGGAGTTCAGATCGAAAATGCTATTGCTGGTGATGAACGCTGGATCGCTGAAGCCATCGAACCCGACATTGAAGGGTGAGATGGTTCCCTCCGCGAACCCGCTCAGCGGCACGAGCCTCGTATCGACGTTGCCAAAGTTTGACCAATCCAGGCCATTGTAGCCGTTTGGAATAAAATCCCCCTGCCCGGGGAGATCATCGAAGTTGATCGTGGCGGAGTACGCTGGCAGCGCGATTGAGCTAAGCAGGATAACACAGAGCAATTTGATTTTATTCATACCTTGGAGCTGTAATGCAACTGGCACATCTCGGGCAAGGAGGATGCGATGAACCTACCGAATCCTGCGACGAATCGCCTAAAAATTGCGACGGAGCCCCTTCACTAATGAGGCGAATAGGAGTAACCTTCTCGTCGTGACCAGGTCGTTCGCCCGTCTAGAACAGTTTTGGATTCTGCAAATAGGAGGGTGGGGTGTTTATATCGGGGGCGTCCTCATCGGCCTTCTGCCTTACTTTCGGCGTCCCGAGGTCGCTTACGATCTCGCAATTCTGCCGAGTATGTTTGCCGCCAGCTTTGTCCTTCGGGCAGTCTGCCGCAGATCGTTTCAACGGGGCACCGCCTGGCCGAGAGCGATGCTTCGGGCTGTCCTCGTTTCGGTCGCTTGCGCGGTACCGTGCAGCATCGTGGCGGTATGGGCAGCCTATAGCGTGAGGGGCGAGTCGTTGGGATGGCCTCCGCTGCTAGTCTGGGCGTGGTGTGGGATTGTCTATGCCGCGGTGGTGATGGCATGTTGGAGCGGGTTGTATTTGGGAATCAAGCACTATCAGCTCTTCAGATCGGAGCACGCTCGTGCGCGGCAGGCGGAAGAGCTTGCGCGCAGTGCGAAGTTGCAGGCGCTGCGCTTCCAGCTCCAACCCCATTTTCTCTTTAATACACTTAACGCGATCTCCACCTTGATGCTGGAAGGCCACGCGAATGAGGCGAGTCATATGGTTGTGCAACTCGGCAATTTTCTGCGCCGGACCCTGAGTGACTCATCCGCGACCGAGATTCCGCTCAAAGAGGAACTGGCGAACCTGCAGGAATACATAAACATCGAACAAGCGCGACTCGGAGATCGACTCAAAGTAGAATTCTTGATCGCGCCGGAGGTTGCGTGCGCGGTCATCCCGCCACTCCTTCTGCAACCATTAGTCGAGAATGCGATTTACCACGGAATCGCAGCACGCCTGGACGGCGGAACGCTGAGGATTGAGGCAAGACGTGCTGGATCGCGTCTCTGCCTGCGAGTCTGTGATACTGGTGCGGGTGTCCAAAGTACTCGACGCGGGATCGGCCTCACCAACACCTTCGAACGACTTCGAGTTCTATACGGAGACGATCAGGACCTCGCCGTACGCTGTCCAAACGGAGGAGGATGCCTGGTAGAGATCGATCTTCCATACTCGACGAGTCCTGCTGTTCGATCTGACATAGGAGAACCTGCGTGCGTGTCGTAATAGTGGATGATGAGCCGCTGGCACGACGCGGCATTCGCCTTCGACTAGATGCAACCCACGATACCGATGTCGTGGCGGAGTGCGCAAACGGCGGGGAGGCCATCAAATCGATCCAGAATCTTGCGCCCGACCTCGTGTTCCTCGATATCCAAATGCCTGATTTGAATGGCTTCGAGGTTTTGCGTCGCCTACCCGCGGACAACTTGCCTCTGATTGTGTTTGTAACAGCTTACGACGAATATGCCCTGGCCGCCTTCGAGGCTCACGCTCTCGATTACATCCTTAAGCCGATCGATAACGCCCGTTTTGAACAGGCGCTCGAACGCGCTAGAATGTTAAAAACATCGCACGATCTAACAGAGACGAACCGGCGGCTCAGCGCGCTTTTGCATTATCTCAAGCAAGACAAAGCTCGCCCTCAATATCGCACGCACATAACAATCAAGACTGGCCGGCGACTAAGAGTGGTGCAGATAGGGGAAATCGATTGGATCAGTGCCGACGGTGATTACGTAACGTTGCACGTAAACAACAAGGAATACCTGGTACGGCAGACAATTAGTTCTCTCGAACATGAGCTTGATCCCGAACACTTTCTCCGCATCCACCGCTCGACCATCGTTCCGAAAGCCCAAATTGCAGAGCTAACAACTCTTGAGCCGGAAGGATTTCTGATCCGGCTGCGGAACGGCAGCGAGGTCAAAGCAAGCGGCGGTTACCGCTTGCGTCTGGGAAAGTGGTTGTGAGAACGTAGCAAGTTGACTCCTCACTGCGAAGTCTTGCGATTTAACAGTGCTTGCGGAAGTCATGTTAGAGAAGATGCCGGACGGCCGCGGAGTTAACGTTAGCAATGACTCTACCTCCGACGCACGCTTCCAGGTCATAACAAGCTTCCGGTTCGTGGGAAGCCGGGGTCGCGTCTACTATTTGAGATTCGACCGCAATGATGACGCGGCTGTAGTTCTGGGAATTAATCTGGTTTACTTCGCTGGTAGCTGCAAAGAGCAGGCTTGAGAACGGATTTTGCGTTTCATAGCTATGATTCGCGGAGTTGATCCGAGAGCTGGCTGTTTACAGCTGCAATCGCACGAACCACAATCGAATCTTCAGTTTTAATTCGTTGAATCACAAGCTGCTTTCCTAGTTTACAACTTTTGCCCTTCTTCTTTGGCGACAGCTGTTAAGCGATAGTGGTCTTGCCGACATTCGGCCTTGAATAGCTCTTGCTTTAGGAATTTAGATTGACCGCGACGGAACACCCGGAAAGGTGTGTCAGCACGCTAAGTCACAGTTTTCCCAGTACGATGATCTTCACCCTCCGTTCTTTGCCCTGGAGCAAAGGCCAGCAGTCACGCGATACTTTGCTCGCGCGCGAATGGCTGGTTACGAATGGCCTGGGGGGATTCGCTTCCGGCACGATTTCGGGCGCGGTGACGCGGCGTTATCACGGTCTTCTCGTTGCGGCATTGCCGGCGCCGCACGGTCGAGTTGTTCTGTGGAGTCACGTCTCGGAATTTTTGCGCTTTGGCGAAAACGATGTCGTCTCACTCGGCGGCGAAGAACGCGCCGGCGGTCAGCTCGATCTTGGAGCGGATGAGCACCTGCGCGAATTTCGGCTCGAGAACGGACTGCCGGTTTGGATTTATCAGGTGCGCGATCTGGTGCTGGAGAAACGCATTTCCATGCCGCATTTGCAAAATACCGTGCACGTCAGCTATCGCGTGGTCGAGGCGAAGGAGCGCCCGCAACTCGAACTGCGCCCGGCATTTTATTTCCGCCATTATGAGTCGCCGGTAAACGAGGGACTGCCTGCACCCTACCGCTTTACTTCCATCGATGGCCGGCACGAAATCGAGGCCGAGCACAGCGGCCTGCCGCCATTGCGCATGCGCGCCAGTGTGCCAGCGGAATTTACCGTGGCGGCGCAGATTATTCCGCAAGTCGTGTATCGCATCGAACAACGCCGCGGCTACCATGCCGAGGGCGAACTATGGAGCCCGGGATTTTTTGAGCTCGACCTGGCAAAACACAACGAAGCAGGGCTCGTCGCTTCGACCGAAAATTGGGAAATCATCGGCGTGCTCAATGCTTTCCAGGCGCAAAAGGCGGAAGCAGAACGGCGCGCCAAAATGCTGGACGACGCCTGCGAGGCAGCGCGCGCGGGGTTTGGCGCGGAACTGGTGTTTGCGGGCGACCAGTTCATCATCACGCCCGCGGGCCGGGCGGAAGAAGCGGCGCGCGCCCACGCCGCGGGCGACGAAGTGCGGACCGTCATCGCCGGTTACCATTGGTTTACCGATTGGGGCCGCGACACCATGATTTCGCTGGAGGGTCTAACTCTCGTTAGCGGGCGCACGCTCGAAGCCGGGTATATCCTGCGCACGTTCGCTCACTACGTGCGCGATGGCCTGATTCCAAACATGTTCCCCGATGGCGCCCGCGAGGGCCGCTACCATACCGCAGATGCTACTCTATGGTTCTTCCACGCGCTAAGTCGTTACCTTGATTACACCGGCGACCGAACTACTCTGCGCTCGCTCCTGCCGGAGTTAATCGACATCGTTGAACATCATTTGCGCGGAACGAGATTCAATATTCACGTCGATCCAGAGGATGGTTTGCTGGCGCAGGGGGCGCAAGGTTACCAACTTACCTGGATGGACGCCAAGATGGGCGACTGGGTAGTTACTCCGCGACGAGGCAAAGCGGTGGAAATAAACGCGCTTTGGTATAATGCGCTCGAGCTACTGGTGCGCTGGTGCGGCGAAGAAGGAGCAGGTGGCGAAGCGGAAAGGTTTGGGGACGCGGCGAAACGCGCGCGTGCTTCCTTTAACGAACGCTTCTGGTTCGCTGAAGGTGGTTACCTTTATGATGTAGTAGATTGCGACGGCGCGAGTGGCTCGGCCGATTCATCCTGTCGCCCTAACCAGCTCTTCGCTATCTCGCTGGACAATGCCGTGCTCGAGCAAACGCGCTGGGCTGAAGTGATGCGGGTAGTAGAAGAGAAGCTGGTCACCGATGTCGGTCTTCGTTCTCTTTCGCCCGATCACCCCGACTACAAGCCAATCTACTCCGGCGACCTGCGCGCGCGCGATGGCGCTTACCATCAGGGGACAGTCTGGGCGTGGCTGATCGGACCATTCATCGATGCCTGGCTCAAAGTTCACCCGGGCGACACGGAAGGCGCGCGTAAATTCCTCGCTCGTTTTCCACAGCACCTGAGCGATGACGGCATTGGCAGCATTAGCGAAGTATTCGATGCGCGCGAGCCGCATCACGCCGGCGGCTGCGTCGCCCAGGCCTGGAGCGTGGCCGAAGTTATGCGTAGCTGGGTAAAAACTTCCGTGGCGTAATCGTCAAAACCTGAACTGAAGGGACGCCCGCTGCGGTGTCCCAGTTGCCTGGTCAGCGGAAAATTTGCGCGGTAAAGTTGCGCGCGTGGGTTTCACAGCGGATTACTTGCGACGAATGAGAGCCTCTGCTGCTATTTTTATTTCTATCTTCACTGCGCAAACCGGTCTGTGCGCCGCCTCGCCAAGCGCGCCTTCACCGCCGCCGAAAGCGTTGCGCGCGCCGCCCAAAGTGATGGTGGCGTTGCCTAACTACGATGAAGTGACCGCGACCCGGCTCCAGATTTTTCTCGATAACAACGATTTCGGGCCGGGCAAAATCGACGGCGAGATGGGAGAATTTTTTCTGAAAGCGCTCATCCATTACAAGCGTTCGCATCGCATGCGTGAAACCGGGGCGGTCGATCAATGGTTGCTCGACCAGGTGCCGGAGCCGTTTACCGATTACACCATTCCGCCGGAAGCGGAGAATTTTGTCGGGCCAATCGCGAGCAAGCCGAGCGAGCAGGCCAAGCTAAAGGCGCTCAAGTATGGCTCGTTGCTGGAATTCGTGGCGGAGCGATTCCACTCGGCGGAAGATTACCTGCGCAAATTGAACCCGGGTAAGAAGCTGGAAGAACTAAAGCCCGGCGACACGGTCAAAGTGCCGAATGTGTTGCCATTTAAGATTGAGGATTTGCACGAAGGCTTCGCGAAACCCAACCCAGCCTTCGCCAAACGAAAAGTCTATGTCGATACCAAGGAACGTTTTCTCCTCATTTACGATAGCGGCCAGTTGGTAGCGGAGTTTCCCATTACTCCGGGCTCGACTACTCTGCCGGCGCCGATCGGCGTGTGGAAGATTTTGGGAATCGCTACGCTGCCGGTTTTTCGTCACGATGAAGGAGTGCTGCAACATGGAGTGGTGAGTGATACTGCGTTTCTGCTGCCGGCCGGGCCAAATAATCCGGTGGGTATTCTCTGGATGGCTCTGAACAAACCGCACGTCGGCGTACACGGCACCAATAATCCCGAGACAATCGGCCGCGCCGCCAGCCATGGTTGCATTCGCACCGCCAACTGGGATGGGGCGCGAGTAAAAGAGCTGGTCACGGTGGGCGACGTGGTCTCCATTTTTTAAGCGCGCCGCGGAGCAATTCACGATGGCGGGCAGCTGGCATGAAGCTAAGTCATAAGGTCGCCAAACTATTCGACCCCGATATCCTGGCCAGCGCCGGGGCGCATCTGCGGCGGACGCTGCATCCGATCAGCAGCCGCAAGCTCTTACAGGAGCTGGAAGCTAACAATTCCTGGAATGACTTGCGGGCGCGCTTTCCCCGGCGGGAAAAGGAAGTGCATCGTTTTGCCGACATTCGTTTCTGGATTAAGCGCAACGTCGAGCGGGCGCAGGACCTCTCGCTCGATCGCGGACCGCACTTGGAAATACTCGATCTCGGCTGCGGACCCGGTTTTTTTCTCTACGTGGCGAAGAAGCTTGGCCATAACGCGCTCGGGCTCGATTTGGATGAACAACCGATTTTTCGTGAAACGGTGCGTTTACTGGAAGTAAATCGCACCGTTCATCGCATTGCTCCGTGTCAGCCACTGCCAGCAACTGGACAGAAGTTCGATCTCATCACCAGTTACCTCACCTGTTTCCATCGCAAGAAAAAATCGCCCGATGGCAATTGGGAGATGTGGTCGCCGGCGGAATGGCAATTTTTTATCGATGACGTGCGCGCCCACTATCTCGCGCCCGGCGGCACTTTGCTGCTCGAGTTTCACCCGCAGCGAGATGGCCGGCTTTACTCGGCCGAGCTGCGCCAAACGTTTCGCGAAAATCGCGCGCGTATTTTTCGGTCGCACGTTTTTTTGTCGCATCTGCCGGTCTGATTCCTGCTCCAGTCAAGAACAGGCGCCACCCCGTCAGTCCCCGGGTCTCCTGCGGCAGCCGCAGAAGAAGGGCATGAAGACTTTTGGAAAAATTGGGCTGGGCGCGCTCGCGCTTGCACTATTGTTTAGCGAAGCTGCCAGCGCAGTTTCTACCGCGGTTAACATTTCCACTCGTCTCGATGTCGGGACGGGTAACAATGTGGGCATTGCCGGCTTTATTGTCACCGGCACCGGGCAGAAGAAGTTTTGCCTGCGAGCGATTGGGCCAACGCTCCCGGTTCCCGGTCCGCTGGCCAATCCGGTGATCGCGTTGCATGACAGCGCCGGCGCAGTCATTGCAACGAATGATGACTGGAGAATAGGTCAGCCGGGCCAGCAGGAGCAGGTAATCGACACCGGTATAGCGCCCACCAACGACAAGGAATCGGCGCTGGTAGTTAATCTCGGGCAGGGAGCCTACTCTGTAGTCGTCAGCGGCGCTAATAATACGACCGGGGTTGCCCTAATAGAGGTTTTCGATCTCGAATCGACCAAGACTTCGGCGCGGCTATTGAACATCTCCACCCGCGGCCAGGTCTTGACCGGAGATAATGTCATGATCGGCGGTTTCATCGTCGCAGGACAATCGCCCAAGCGTTTGATCGTGCGGGTGGGCGGAGCGAGCCTTTCGTCGCAGATCACCGGCGCCCTTCAAGACCCTAACCTAACCTTGCACGATGCTAACGGAGCGGTGATTTCGTTTAACGACAACTGGAAAACCTCTCAGGAGGCTGAAATTAATGCCAGTAGTCTGGCGCCACTGGATACGCGCGAACCCGCCATCATTACCAACCTACCGCCGGGCGCATATAGCGCTGTCGTCGCCGGAACCAACAACTCCACCGGTATTGCTTTGGTGGAGTTTTTCGACCTGGATCAACCGCCCCAGGCGGATGGTTCTACTCTCTACACCGCCGACCTGCGCCCGCAAGGCACAGCCACTTCGCAAGGCTACGGCACCGCTTCCCTGCGCCTTTCTGCGGATGGAACTTCCGCGAGCGTGGCTTTTCAATACTCGAACTTAACCGGACCGATCACCGGCATGCACATTCACGGGCCGGGAGGCCAGATCTTATTTGATGTGGACGAAGCTACTCCACAGGCCGATGGCACTTACCTTTGGACCATCGTTCCGGCAGGAACCTTGTCTGCGGCCGACATTCTAAACGCGATCCAGACCGGGCAGGTTTACTATAATATTCACACCGCTCTTTATCCCAAGGGTGAGATTACCGGCTATTTCCATGTTGCCAGCGGCGGCCAGGCTGCTCCGACACCCACGCCGCCGCCGCCGCTAGCTTCCGGAACTCCTACTCCGCAAGATGCCGCTCGGATGCTCTCCCAGTCGACTTTCGGTGCTACCAAGCAGCTGATTACTCAAGTTCAACAACAAGGGTTCACCACTTTTTTGAACCAACAGCTAGCAGCGCCGATGTCCTCCCACGTCGCATATGTCAACGCCCACGGCGATTCGAACAATGATTTTTCGGGGGCATTTTGGGATGCTTATTGGACCTACGCCTTAGCCGGCCAGGATCAGTTGCGCCAGCGGGTCGCCTTTGCCCTTAGCGAAACTCTGGTGGTATCCGCGGAGAAAAATGGCCGGGATGACTTGATGTCCACCTACATGGATGTGCTGGTGCGCGACGCCTTCGGCAATTTCCGCACACTATTGGAGGACATCACTCTCAATCCCGGAATGGGAGATTACCTCGATATGCTGCAAAACAACCGCAGCTATCCCGATGACGGTACCCATCCTAACGAGAACTATGCGCGGGAAATCATGCAACTTTTCTCGATCGGGCTTTATCGCCTTAATCTGGACGGCACGCTAACACTCGACTCACAAGGTTTTCCCATTCCGACTTATGATCAGGATGCCGTCACCGGTTTGGCGGCCGTCTTTACCGGCTGGAGTTGGTCCGGGGCAAAAAGTTTTTGGGATTACTCCCCGAACTGGAAGCAACCTATGGTCGCGTATGCTGACCATCATCAACCTGGGCCGAAAACGATCTTAAATGGCGTCGTTATTCCAGACGGACTAACTCCCGCCCAGGAGCTAAAGATCGCACTCGATACCATCTTTAATCATCCCAATGTCGGCCCATTCATCTGTCGCCAGCTCATCGAACGTTTGATTACGAGCAATCCGAGTCCGGCCTATGTCTACCGCGTCGCTTCCGTTTTCAACAACAACGGTCAGGGCGTACGCGGCGACATGGGAGCAGTCGTGCGCGCCATCTTAATGGACTACGATGCTCGCGGTGCCGTCAAAACCGATCCCGGCGCGGGCCACCTGCGCGAACCGGTCCTTCGTCTAACGAATCTTATGCGCGCTTTCCACGCCCATTCGTCTGATGGCACCTACTCGGTCTGGATCAACGACGAGTTTGGACAACGCCCGATGGATTCGCCGACCGTTTTCAATTTCTTTTCGCCCGACTACGAGGCCCCGGGTGCAATTGCCGCCGCCGGACTCCGCAGTCCCGAGCTACAAATTACGACTGAGACGACGGTAGTTGGTCAGGCCAATCGCCTGATCGATGCAATGTGGGACGACAACTATCCGATCGATTATAGCGCGGAAACGAATCTCGCCAATAATCCGCAGGCGCTCATCGATGATCTTAACCTTTTGTTGATGGCCGGCAAGATGTCGCCCGAACTTAATTCCTTGCTAGTTAACACGATCGGCCTGCTTTCGGGTAGCTCCCAAAACGCGCTGGATCACCGTGCCTTCTCTGCTATTCACCTGGTAATTAATAGTCCCGATTGCGCCCTCGATAATTAAGTTATGTATCAGACTACTCGTCGCGCATTCATTCGCCAAACCGCCTGCGCTGCTCTGGGTGCGGTTGGAGTCGTTCACACGATCTGGGATTTACGCCGCCTCGCCGCGGCCACTCCTCCTGCCGGAGACTACAAGGCGTTAGTCTGCCTTTTTCTCTATGGTGGCAACGATGCCAATAATCTTCTCATTCCCACCGATACCGCCGGCTATAGCACTTACCAGGCTGCACGCGGCGGTCTCGCGATTGCGAAAGGCTCTCTCTTGTCCGTCAACGCCAGTGGTAACACCGGCGGTCATATTTTCGGCTTTCATCCGAGCATTCCAGGATTGCAACAGTTGTTTAACCAGAACAAACTCGCACTCGTAACAAACGTTGGGACGCTCCTGGCGCCGCTCAATCGCACACAATACTTCAACAACAGTGTGGCCGTGCCGCCGCAGCTATTTTCACACGCGGACCAGGCGGTTCAATGGCAGACTTCCGTCGCCGAATCCGACACGCGGACTGGATGGGGTGGACGGACGGCCGACCTGCTGCGGTCGTATAATTCCGGCTCCCAGGTATCGATGGCAATTTCGATTGCGGGGACGAACACCTTCGAAGTAGGAAACTCCGTTATCCCTTACCTTATCTCGTCGGATGGAAGCATTGGCCTGCAAGGTTTTTGGGGCGATACCGACTCCAACGTGCGACTACAGGCTTTCAAGAACATGATGACTGTTCCGCGCAAGAGTCTGCTCGCCCAGGCTTACGCCGATACTTTTACGCGCTCCATCCAGGAGAACGACATTCTTACGGCCGCGCTTAGCAACGTGCCTGCGCTTACGACGCCGTTTCCTGACACCGATCTCGGTGGGCAGCTAAAGATGATTGCAAGATTAATTTCGGCGCGCAGTAACCTGAGTATGAATCGCCAGATCTTTTTCTGCGCGGCGGATGGTTACGATACCCACGGCGATCAACTAGGCTCGCAGTCGGACTTACTGACAGAGTTGAGCCAGGCCATGAGCGCATTCTATGCTGCCACCACCGAGCTTGGGGTAAACCAGCAGGTAACTACCTTTACCGCTTCCGATTTCGGGCGCACTTTCGCCGCTAATGGTTCCGGCAGCGACCATGGTTGGGGAAGTCATCAGTTGGTAATGGGTGGCGCGGTGCAGGGTGGAAAGCTTTACGGAACATTTCCAACGCTGGCAATCGATGGGCCGGACGATACGGAAGATGGACGCTGGATTCCTACAACTTCGGTGGACGAATTTTCAGCCACGCTGGCGCGGTGGTTCGGTGTGAGCCAGAGCGATCTTTCGACGGTCCTGCCAAATATCGGGCGGTTCGCCCATCCCAATCTCGGCTTCCTCGGGTAATCCACTTCTTGGTGGTGGAAGACTTGCTGGCGTAGTTGGCCAGTTAAAGCGCATCATCTGAAATAGCTGCGTGATTTTAGCGTCGCCGCCGTCTATCGTGCGGTCGATAAATGTTTATCAACGTTGTCTCTGCAATCTTTGTTTGTCTGGTTGCTTCCGCTTCGGCGGCTACTAAAAAGGTTTGGGTCGATACTGATCCGGCCATCGGTTCGCTTTTCCGGGAAGTCGATGACGCTTTTGCGCTGTTTCTTGCTTTGCACTCGCCGGAAATCGATGTCGTGGGTATCAGCACCAGTTATGGCAACGCATCGCTAACGCGTACCACAAAGGTAGCGCAAGATTTGGTCGCTCGCAGCGAAGCGCGCGGCAAGGTCGCTGTCTATCCAGGAGCGCGCTCAGCGCAGAATGAACCGACGCCTACTCTCGCGACCAAGTCTCTTTTCTCCGCGCTGGAGAGAAACGATCGCGTTACCTATGTCGCTCTGGCGCCGCTTACCAATCTGGCCGCCTTTCTCCGAATTCATCCGCGCTCCGCCAGAAGAATCGCGCGGGTCATTATTGTGGGTGGACAATCGCCCCCGGGCGGTTTTAGATTCGGACCCGGTGGCTTGGTGCCGGTTCACGATGCCAACATCACAAAAGATCCGGTCGCCGCCGAAAGTGTGCTTACTTCTGGAATTGAAATCTTGTTAGCGCCGATTGAAACGTCGCAACACTTTAGCATGACTACTGCCGACATGAAGGTAGTCCGCGCCGGCGGACAAGCTGGAAAATTTCTTCAGCAGAACAGCCGCGTCTGGCTTTGGTTTTGGAACCGACTTACAGGGAACAAAGGTGGCCCGGTCTTCGACGCCTTGGGCGTGACGGCAGCGGCGCGGCCCGACCTGATTAAAGTGGAAAATTGTTTTGCCTGTGTGCGCAGCGGTAAACTGATTTCCGGAAGGACTCCTGCGCCCGGCAGCAGGCAAGTTGGTTTTTGCAGCGGTTTCGACGAGGCCGCAAAGGTTTTGTTGCGCAAGCGCATAAATCTGGAGCCTAGGGGATTCGAACCCCTGACCTCCTCAATGCCATTGAGGCGCTCTACCAACTGAGCTAAGACCCCGCAGAAAACTTGCTGATTCTAGAATTGCACCGGCCGATTGCAACTATCGGAGTGCGATGACTCTGGCCGCGGTACAGGCGCGCTGAAAATCCCGGGGGTCTCAGGCCCGCACCGGCATCGCAGAGGGAGTCATAATGGAAGGCGGAGATTGAAGATGCGCGGCCACGGTCTGGGCAAGACGATCGGGCATGTAAGGCTTGGCGAGAAAGGCGTGCTTTTTTTCCCGCTCAAAATCGGTGCCGATCAATTCCGCGCTGTAGCCGCTGGTGAAGATGATACAGTGAACATTAACCAGAGCTGGTTCTAATCCAACAACCGCTGGAACCGACTGCCCAGCTTTCGGCGTTGCACCGGCCGGACTCACGACTCCGAGCACAGTGCAACACAGGGCACCAGCCGCAATTCTGAGACCTCGCGCAATGCTGCGCATTAAAGATACGATACCAAAATGATGCGCCACCGCCAGCCGCATCAACTACGGCAGTCTAGTATGCCGAGCCGTCACAACTTTGCACTCGCTTCCGAGCAACCCGAACCGATGAATCCAAGCCAGTCCTAGCGCCGCCAGTGCAAACAAGGTCAACGCCGATCCAGCATCTGGCATTGGCAGCGGCGTCACGTAATCCTGACCTGGCCCAGAGAGGGCGATTAACTGTGCCCCAGCCCCGGAATAAGTTTCCAGATTCTGTAGCATGACGCCGGCACCGTAGTCATTTCCCGAGACCGAAAAATTATCGCCGCCTACAATCTCCCATATAGCTACTTGGAAACCTGCGGCGTGTTCCGCTGTCATTTCGGGAGAGTAAACCATGCTCCATAGCTTGCTGATTTCCTCCGCTTTCGCAGCCCCCATCGGTCCCGGAGGCTTGGACGCATCTGCCAGAGAACGAAATTCATACCCTGGAGATGAGCCAACGCTAAAATGGAACGGATCGATACAGAAGCCCTTCTCCGACACTCCATTCACAACAAGGTTGATGATTCCAACGTCAGCTTGTCCGGTATAAAAACCGCTGACCGAGATGTTGACGACCTCGCCAGGACTTATTCCAGTGTCTTCCACCACAAAGGCGTGTGCGGGGTTAGCTCGGAGGACAAAGCCGGCAATGGCCAGTGCTAGTAGTGAGGCGCGATTAATGGTTTTCATTACAGTTATACTTAATATCAAAATTATAAAGTGGCGTCTATAGCAAACTTCAGACCACGAACTCGCTGGGAAGCTCTTCTGCGAATTGCCTGTTAATACATAACATCTTGTACTCTAATCGCTTGCTACGAATTACCTCGGCTGAAAAGACTAATGTTGAAGGCTAGCTTCGTTTTTATTGAAAACGTAAAAAAGTCCGGCGTTTCTGTCGATTTTCGCGAGTCGCAATACTTAAGCAGCGAGCAAGGAGGAACTTGTGAGTTGTAAACTTTTACGGCTGCGCTGTTCGGATTTGAGAAGGCAATTTCATACGATGGCAGGTCGCAACCACAGATTATCTGGCGTAACGGTGGCTTGTATCTTCCGCCATCGACGTAGTCTGCTGGGCAGCGCGATCTCAATCGAAGCTGAGTGGCGCTTGCGCGTGAAACCCCGCAGCTGTGTCGTGCTTGCGAGCTCAGGTTACCTCTCAGCACGAACGGTGAAAATCGATGACGGGGAGATTCCTTCCTAAATGAAATACTCTTGACTGGCATGTATGGCGCTAGCTAAAGCGGGGCAATGAAACAGCTTCTCTCCGGCAGGATCTTGCAACAGCCATCTTTTTTTCTGTGCGCTGCCATTGCTGCCGGTTCGATCCTTTCCGCAAGAGCCCTAGAGGTCCCCAGACAAAGCTCGTCGAGTTTGGCGGTGTCGACGGTGTCGACCGAATCGATCCCGAAGTATCTACAATCAGGTATCGAGCCTGGCACCTCCGTTCGTCCGCTCACTACACCCACGCCTACGCCTACGCCCACACCCACACCCACGCCTACGCCCACACCCACACCCACACCCACGCCTACGCCCACACCCACAGCGACTCCGACTCCAACCCCAACACCGACTCCGACTCCGACTCCAACTCCAAGGCCACGTCCGGTACCGCCACGCGGTGGCCCTGGCTTAGTCCTGATCCCTACAATACGCGTTGCTCAAATACCGGAGGTGCCCATCGTTGAGCACTTGGATCATCTCCGCAACGCCCCCACCGAAGTTAGCGTCACGCCAGAGTCCGGGGGCAAGACAGTGATCGACACAAAGACCGTCATCGACTCTAAACGCGTCCTGCCATCCGACGGAAAGACGTTCCTTTACCCCGGGAACAGCGACGACAAACGCTGGAGTTCCTTTGCTGCCGCGACCGGCGATTTTACATGGAGAGGATCGGACATCACTACAGCTGCCGTGACTTCGGGTGTTGATTATCGCTTCACTGATCACGTTGTAGTTGGGACGGCGCTAACCTATGCGCATACCTCAGGTGGCCTTGATGCCGGAGGAAGCGTTGAAACAAACAGCGCCGTGGCAAGTCTCTATGGAATGGTGTATGACCGAGGCTTCTATGTGGATGCCGTACTAGGGTTCGGCTATCACCATTATGATACCGAACGGGATACCACGAGCGGATTTGCTCATGGTGAAACAGATGGTGGGAGCATTCATGGTCTGATCGGTGGAGGTTACGAATGGTATGTGGATGGATTCATTATCGGACCTATTGCCCGCTTGCGTTATACTGGTGTTGCTACCGATAGCTTCACTGAGAACGACTCGCTCACCCCGACGCATGTCACTTCCGGGAACCTTGATGCATTACAATCCGCGGTTGGGCTTAAGGTCGCACATCCATTGAGGATGCACCAAGTGATCGTTACTCCGGAACTCCGGGTGCAATGGGCCCACGAATATCTCGACACGGAAGGTGTGATAAATACCCGGGAACCGTTTACGCCCTTAGATACCGGCCTTGGGAGCGACAGCGTTTTGCTTGATGCTGGTACCTGGGTGCAGTTTTCTCCTACCCTGGCGGTATTTGGCTACTACAGAGCTGACATCGGGCGTAGCCACTATAGCTCCCATACTGTCGGCGGCGGCCTCCAAATTAGCTTTTGACGATTAACAGAACTGCGGGCATCACCCGATAATGTAAGGGCGCTTGCGATGCTCGGACTAATGGATGCCGGACTCGGCCGCAAGGATGAGGCTATTTGGGAATGTCGCGGTGAGGCCGAATTGATGCCGATATCAAAGAACGCATTTGTCGGATCGGCAATTATTGAAATCTTGAGTTTGCACGTGAGACTTTCTAAGGGAAGTTTCTATGAAACTCGCAGAAACAAAGGAGGCGTTTTACGAAGCGAGCGCAACGCTCAGTGACAACGTCAGAAATCTCCTTTTTGGCGGTATTGGAATTATTTGGATCTTGAAAAGCGGGGATCGAACGGCGGGCGGAATCCCTTTTTCAGCCATTTTGCTTCTTTCATTGTATGCGTTCGTGATCGGTCTCGTGTGCGATGCTTTTCAATACCTATGCAAAACCGTTTCCTACTGGGTTTATCACTTTCTGAACCCCCGTAATCCACCGCATTGTACACTCCTAGTCATCATAGCGACCGCATGAGGCCGCGTTAGCACAATCGGAAATGCAAGATCCTGACCCGCGGAACATTTGTGATGCTGTCAGATCCAAATGAGTATAGCCGTCTCGCACTCAATGCCATTGAGGCGCTCTACCAACTGAGCTAAGACCCCGCAGAAAACTTGCTGATTCTAGAATTGCACCGGCCGATTGCAACTATCGGAGTGCGATGACTCTGGCCGCGGTACAGGCGCGCTGAAAATCCCGGGGGTCTCAGGCCCGCACCGGCATCGCAGAGGGAGTCATAATGGAAGGCGGAGATTGAA
>DAIOVO010000011.1:50915-54635 GCA_036758965.1 Chthoniobacterales bacterium | reverse complement strand
CTCCTGCATTGCCGCGAGACGAAACCGGATTTTTTCGCCGCCGCGACTTATTTTATCGTGGAGCCACTTGCCATCCTGCGCGCACGCCAGCAGGAAACGCTCGCTGGTTTTGCCCCCAAAATTCAGTGGGCGGAATCGGTTGCGCTCGATCCGTTCACCGGCATTCACTTTTCGAACGAGCTTTTCGACGCGCTGCCGGTGCATCTCCTCGTGGCCGATCGCGTCGGCTGGCAGGAGAAATTTGTTGTTTGGAAAAAAGATCGATTTGGTTTTGTCACTCACGATCCCAGCCGTCCCGAATTGGTTTCTATTCTGCCGAAGGCTGCTGCGCCCGGATTCGTCGCCGAAGCGAATCTCACTGGCCCCGCCTTAATCCGGGAGATCGCCGCCAAAATTTCGCGCGGCGTTATTCTGACGATCGATTACGGATTTTCCCGCGAAGAATTTTACGCTCCTGATCGAAGCGAAGGAACACTTCAGGTGCGCGCGCAGCACAAGAAATTGACTTCGCCCTTCGATCAGATCGGGTTGGCCGACATTTCCGCGCACGTCGAATGGACGAGCCTGATCGCTGCGGGCCGCGCGGAGGACGCGGACATTCTCGGCTTCACCGATCAGCATCATTTCCTAACAGGAATTATGAACGGATTAATCGAAACGCCCGCGCTGGAAAAATTTTCTCTCTCCGAAAAGCGCGCTCTCCAAACTTTGCTGCACCCGGAAATGCTCGGGCGCCAATTCCAGGCGCTCGCGCTCGGAAAAAACTTCGCGGCGGAGCTGAGCGGTTTCCAATTTGCCGCGAGAAGAAGCGTCCCTCCCAGCTGATGCGGTTGCGCGCGCCGCTGCGCAATGCAAAACTCCCGCCCGCATTATTTAGTCACTTTCCCGATGGCCGCCGCAAACGATCTCCGCAAAGGAATGGCAATTAAATACAATGGCAACACTGCCATTGTGCTGGAAGTGCAGCATCGCACCCCGGGAAATTTGCGCGCCTTCGTGCAGGCGATCATTCGCTACATCAACACCGGCAAAAGCGCCGACGTGCGTTTCGGTTCCACCGATAAAGTGGAGCTGATCGATATCAATCGCACCACGCTCGAGTTCAGTTACAAAGACAACAACGGTTACCATTTCATGGACCCGGAGTCGTACGAGACGGTGAGCCTGCAGGAAAATTTTCTCGGCGATGCGAAAGATTTTCTAGTGGAAAATTTGCCCGTGCAGGTGCTCTACGCCGAGGGAAAACCGGTGCAGGTCGAGCTGCCGTCGTCGGTTAGCTTGAAAGTGATCGAATCGGCTGAGGGTCTGCGCGGCGATACCGCCAGCAACGTCACCAAGCCGGCGAAATTGGAAACCGGCAAAACGATCAACGTCCCGCTCTTCATCAAAGAAGGCGAATCGATCAAGATCGACACGCGCACCGGCGCCTACATGGGCCGGGCCTAGTTGTAGCGTAGGCCGTTGTAGTGTGCGCTGTCTCAGGGCAATGGAGGAGCGCGTCGCTCGCCAAAAGATCCGCTGAAGACAGCGGACGTTACAACGCCGGAATCTTCTTTGCCATCACGCCGTTTCTGAAAAAAGAAAAATTCGGAGATTTTCCGTTTGGGAAAATCCTGTTCGTCTTGTTAATCCTGTTCCAATCGAATGCCGAATCGCCGTTCGCCAAACTCCGCCCGCACGCGCCGCCGCTCGCCGCGGGTAAAGGTCGCGCCTGACGTCGGGCCGACCCGACGACGCGCGCCCGAAAGATCGCCGCTGACGGTGCCGACGCGCTGGGTAAAAAATGTCATCGCGCTTTTTCTCCTGCCGTGGTGCGCCATTTTCACGCAGACCTTTTTCACCGCCTTCACCCGTGCCACCATCCATGATCGCCTTTGGGCCGGCGCGGAATTTTGGTTTTTCGCGCTCGGCGCCGTCCTTTGGTTGATCGCGTTTTTCGGTTTGCCTCGGCCGGTCATTATTTACGTCTTCGGTCACGAATTGACGCACGCGTTCTGGGTCTTGTTAATGGGCGGCCGGGTAAGCCGTTTTCGGGTGAGCGGAGATGGCGGCCACATCGTCACCAACCGCATCAATTTTTGGATCGCACTCGCGCCTTATTTCTTCCCGCTCTACAGCGTGCTCATGATCGCTCTTTACGGCCTGGCGAGTTTGTTCACCAACGTCGCACCTTATGGGCAGTTATTATTCGCGCTCCTCGGCGTCACCTGGGCGTTTCATTTCACGTTTACCTGCTGGATGATTCCGAAAAACCAGACCGACCTCAGCGATCACGGCACATTTTTTTCCCTCGTCTTTATTTACCTGATGAATCTGGCCCTGCTCGGTGTGCTGCTCATCATCGCCTCGCCGCAAATTACTTTTGCCACTTTCGGAGCCGATCTGATGGCGAACCTGCGCCATTTTTCCGAATGGATCGGTGGATTGATCGATCAACTTTCCCGCGGCGCGCAACAGCCGGTCACTCTGCCGGATCAGTAACGCCGGCCACTGAATAATCCTCGTGCTCATGCTCGTCAATCGTGATGCTATACGTGAGTCACGTATAGCATCCTTACTTACGAAGCATCCGATACAGGGGGCCAGAAGCAAAAAACGGCGAACGGCAGTTCCGCCATCGCTTCCGATAACTTCAACTGCGAATTTTCTAGCGGAATTTCGCTTCTGCTAAACACGTCTCGCAACGCGCTTACTTTGGACGGAAAAGCCGCGGCGGTGTCCTGCCATTTCTCCCCGACCGGCGGAAAACCAACGCGCGAAGAAAGACGCGGCACGATAACGGCGAGCGACTGCTCTTCGCGCGTCCGCACAAATCCGAGCGCGCTCTCCGCCAGTGCTCCGGAAAATTTCAGCGGCTCGTAATTGCCCTCCAAAAACAGCTCCGCATTTGCGCGCCGCAATTGTAGCAATTTCTGCGTCACCCACATCTTGATTCGACCGTCCGGCCAGCAGTGCATCAGCTCAGCCGCGGTGACGCCTTGAATTTCCGCCAGCAACTTGCGGCGCCGCGCGTAATCGACCGGCCGGCGATTATCGGGATCAACCAGGCTATCGTCCCAGAGTTCGGCGCCCTGATAAATGTCGGGCACGCCGGGAGCAGTCAGCTTCAGAATCGTCTGCGCGAGTGAATTGATCGCGCCGGCCAGTGGCAAAAAGATCGGCAAAAATTTATTTTGCCGCCGCGGCTGTAAAATCTGCGCCACAAACTCCGCCATCGCGTTGTCCCAACTCTCATTAGGTTGAATCCAGCTCGTGTTCAGTTTCGCTTCCTTCAGCGCCTTGCCCATGTAACGCTGAATGCGAGCGACAAAATTTTCGTCCACCTCCGCAAGCGCGGCGCCGGCCGCATCGATTGGCCAGACGCCGAGCAGCGTCTGGTAAAGCAACCATTCCTCGTTCGCATCCGGCGCTTCCATCTCGTCGAGGCACTTTTTGTATTTCCGGTTGGCCGTGCGCCATTTCGGCAGCGCTCGGCTCCAGCTTTGCGCAAGTTCGGAAATCGCCAGCATGCGCGCGCGCACGTCTTCGCTCCGTTTGGTGTCGTGGGTCGAAGTCGCCAGCATCGACCCCGGCCAATCGCGTTGCCGCGCGAGATTGTGCTGGTGGAAACTTTCCACGCTCATCCCGAATTGCTGCGGTTCGCCGCCGACTTCATTGAGCGCCGCCAGCCGATCGTAAATATAGAAGACCGTATCTTCCACGCCCTTGGCCATGATCGGG
>DAIOVO010000011.1:31614-50905 GCA_036758965.1 Chthoniobacterales bacterium | reverse complement strand
CCAGGCCTCGCCCTCCGGCACCTTGATGATGCGCGGCACCTTGGCCATGATCGGGCCGGTGAACTGCTGAAATTTCAAAACAAATTCGGCGTGCGCCGCGCGCTGCTCATCCGCAAGATTTTCCGGAAATCGGAGCAGCAACAGGTCGCGCAAAAAATTAAAAACCGATTCTTCCACGCCGGGATTGCGACGCTTTGCCGCCGCCACCGCGCGCTGAATCACCGCCCGATCCTGTTCGCTCACCGGCTGGCCCAGATCGACGTAGGTGCGGTAAACGGGAAAACAGGCAATCGTTTCGCGCACCGATCGCGCCAGCGCCTCCAGCGTGAAATCGCGGAACCAGCGATTTTGCTCCGACAACCGATCGACCATGTTGCCGAGCAGGTTCACTTCGTTGGCGAGCGAAATGCGCATGACCAGGCGTTTCTTCGCATAAACCAAATGGCCGTAATGCATCGAATGGCCAATGAAACGCTTGAAACTTTTTGTCATGGCGGCGTCCGCACTTTGATCAACCAGAGCGCCGGCTACCTGATTGGTAAAATCATAACCAGTCGTGCCGTGCACCGCCCAATCGCCCCGCAAATGCTCGTCCCCGCTCAGGATTTTTTCCGCAACGAGATAAATCGCGCGCCCATCCGGCGGCAGATTTCCCCGCAACGCCCCCGCGCATTGGCGTTGCAATTTGTCGAAATATTCGCGCGGCTGGTAAAGACCGTCCGGATGATCGATGCGCAGCCCGGTAACGGCGCCCGAGCTAACAAGTTCTAGAAGCAAGCGATGCGTGGCCTCGAAAACCTCCGGCACTTCCATGCGGATGGCGGCCAGATCGTTGACATCGAAAAAGCGCCGGTAGTTGATCTCCTCGGCGGCCACCCGCCAGAAAGCGAGCCGATAAGATTGGGCGTTGAGCAATTCATCGAGCAAATCGAAACTGCGCGCATCACCCGGCGCGCCGTTGATTCGGGCAAGCGCCTTTTCGATTGCGAGCAAAACCTCCGGCGCTTCCGCGCAACGGCGCTCCAGCCGGCGCTTGATGATTTCCTTCTCCCGTTCGCGCTCAGCGATGCGCTCCGGGTCCGTTTCGGTGCGCTTCGGCAGGTATTCGAGCGCGGTGCGGATACTTTGCAGCTCGGCGAAAAATTCCCTGCTCTGATGGGGTGCCAAAAACTCGAGCGCGAGATCGAGAATGAAACGATAAGTGCCGGGAGCCAGTGGAAAAGTGTGCTCGTAATAGCGCAATCGAAACGTGCCCGACTCGTAAAATACCTGCAGCTCACCGCGCTCGAGGACGCGGCCGTACTGATCGCCCAGAATTGGAAGCAGCACTTTGTCGTGCAAATCCTGCTTGAGCGGACGCCAGTCGATATCGAAGTAGGACGCGAACCGGGAGCTGGGGCCGTTCTCCAGCACGTCCTGCCACCACGCGTTGTGCGCGTCGCCGATGCCCATGTGGTTGGGAACGAAATCGACGATTTGTCCCATCCCGTGCGCGCGCAGAGCGGCGACTAACGAATCGTAGTCCGCGCGCGAGCCAATGGCGGAGTTGAGCTTGTTATGGTCAGTAATGTCGTAGCCATGCAAACTTTCCGCGCCCGCCTGAAAATAAGGTGAGGCATAAATATCGCTCACCCCCAGCTCGTGCAGATATGGCACGATTTCCGCCGCCTCGCGGAAAGTGAAGTTCTTGTTGAACTGCAATCGATAAGTGGCGGTGGGTATGCGCACAATCATTATGAGTGAATCGACACATTCCGTGGCGCAAGCCGAGCGCAAACGCAATGGGTTTCAATGGCGGAGCCGAAGGTGGCCGAACCCCGGCGACCGGAGCGTTTGCCGTTGTCGCGATTAGCGGGAGCTACCCAGCAAAGGGTTTGTCGGGTCGCTTTCCGAAACCTCCGCCTTAGGGCATCCGAAATTCCTTCCAGCGTCTTTCTTCCTCTTCTGGCGACACGTCTTCCACGTGAGTAGCAACCCACCAGACGTTGCCGCAGGGGTCTTTGATCCCGCCATACCTCTCTCCAGAAGGCAAGGTCATGATCGGGAATACAGAAACGCCGCCGGAATCGAGCGCGGCCCGATAGACGGCGTCGCAATCGGTCACATAGAGATAGATTGAGGTCGGCATCGGCCCGAACTCTCCAGTTGGCTCGGCCAGCATAAGCATCGAGTCTCCGACCCGCATCTCGGCGTGCATGATTGCGCCATCAGGCCGGGCTTTGCGGAAAGTGACCTCGCCGTCGAAGGCTGCGGAGATGAACTCGATCAGCTGCGAAGCATCCTTAGCGAACAAGTAAGGAGTAATAGTGTGGAATCCTTCGCGAATCGGATTTGTCGACATTTTAATAGCTCAAGGTTGATTTCTTCTGCGCAGCAGACGCGCCGCCCATTGCGGCGCCTCCTTCTTCATCTGTGAGTCTGCCTGACGATGGATAATTCGCCAACCATCAGATTCGTGTCGGAACAGCATCGTCACCCGGTAGTCCCGGGTTGACTCATTCGCCTGCCCCGGAACATGGAAACGGATATGCTCAATCTGCACTACATGCCAAGGTCCCCATTCGCATGTGCCACAACGCGCTCGACGGTATTTGTGCCATGCGAAAACTGCGCGCCAACCCAGTCGAGCCGCCGGCTGATCTGGTCCCATCCTTTTTCGATCGTGCCGCCGAATCCACCTGAAAGGGTAACATCATCGGCGTGAGACCAGAGCGCCTTGAAAGCTTCCGGTCGTCCGTTTTGGAGTTCGAGCTGCGCGGCATCAACCTTGGTCAGCGCTGCCTGGAATTCTTTGTCAGCAGCTAGAGCAACAACTTGAGGCTTGCTCGTGCCTCCAACTCGTTCAGAAGTTGTTTGAGCTTCTAAGAGCTGCCTAAGACCGAAGAATAGCAGCGCAAACAAAAATCGTTTCTTCAATGTGGATAGCCTCAAAGTTATTACGAATACATTCCCCCCGTCCGCGAGGAGTCTAGCTTATTAGAGCTGGAAACCATCCATAAGTCATCTCATAAATGCTCGACTGCGCGCAAGCGCTGTAGCCGCCCCGCTGTGTCGGGGCGTGGGGCTGCCCGGAACGGCGACGCAGCTTCGTTACTACAGCGTCGCTGGATTCATAAGATCGCTGGTGGCTTCTAGAACTAAACACTTTTCTCGGTGTATCCGACATAAGCGTAATAGCGCCGCCGAATCGCAAAACCCCACGCGACAAAGCCGATGGCGATTATCAGAAGTAAAACAAGCAGACATTACAGCGATGCGAAATGGATAACGGTGTAAACCGGCAGCGACGGCAAAGGGCAATTCTATCAACGCCATCACCCCCCAAACGGGCAAGACGAGCCAAGCCAACGGTGACCTCTTTAGATATAACAGCAGGAATACCATGTCGACGGCTACGAGAAAGACGGCTCCCCAAGCGAAGTGATCTGACGTCGTTATCTGATAGACAGCGTGTGCAATGCTAGCAGCGAGCACGAATGCGGGAATGTTCAGAGGATTGCGTAAAGGCGTTGATCGCCGCCAGACTTCATAACGGCCAACAAAGCAGCTCGATGATGTTATGCATCTAACGAGAACAGAATCGGCCACGGCTCAGGGGAGCGCAACTGGCACGCTTACGAGCACGCCGGTGGATTGTATCACTTATTTGGATAGGAGGACTCCTTCCGGGTAGCGCGCGCATATCGCGTGCCGGTTTCTGCGTTCCGCGGAAACGAACTTTTTCCATCGCCCCGCCCGGAGGAAGTCCGCCAAGGAGAGACGCCGTTCGCCAACACGCGTCCTAATTCACACTGCTGAGCCACCGCTGACGGCGACGAGCGTGGTCCGTAGTCTGTGGTCAGTGGTCACGTCGTCGTGTGTTTTCACAGCGGCCAGCGGTTGGCTTTAGCGATTGGTTAGATGCTTTGCGTATGAAGCGCGGGAACACTCTCTTCCTCCCAGCGGTAATAGCGTAGTGGCTCGACCTGTCTGCCACATGAACAAATGGTAGCGCTACGCTTTGTGTCGACACAGCGCGTACAGAGGAATGGCTCGCCTTCAAGTCGTCGCCACCACGGGCCGAATAGCATCTGAGACACGTAGACCACAGCGAAAATAAGAAGGAAGCGCAATGGATCGTAAGTCAGCACGATTAAAAACGGCTCCGGCGGACGAGGCGCCAACTCGTCGCCTCCAGCAATCGACTACCACCATAAGCACGCTGATAAGAGCTGCGATCGAGAGCGCGGCCAACGGACGAAACCGTCTTCGTCGATCCTCCGCATAGAGCTCGCAGACTGACTTACGCACCCACATAGCATTTAACGAGAATTAGGCGAAGGTTCGCTTTGCTGCGCGGTCCGCGCTCGCAGATACTGCGCCAAGGGTTGGTTGTTGATAAATAATTGCTCGAGCGCGGCGTCGCCATTGTGCACTCGCACGGTCACATAGGCGTTTTGTTTTTCGCGCCGGCTGTTTTCGCGATAGGCCGCTTCTGCCGCCAGCGCGATTTTTTCGTTTACCCAAAGCCGATCGAACGGAAACACGAGCGATCGGTTGTCGCTCCGCCACCCGCAAGCGTTGCCGGCACGACGTTGTCCCCAGCAACCGGCGTCGGGCTAAGCCGTTCGATCGCGGCAAAGCCGTCGGTATCCTCGCGCAGAACGGCGTAAACGATATTTTGATTTTGCAGATTCGGGGAGGGCACATCCGCCGGCACAGTAGCGGCGGTAAAACCGAGCGCGATGTAGCGGCCGCGCACGACATCGATAGGATCGACCGGTTCGGTCTTGAATTTCCAAACGCGACCTTCGCGCAGGGTGCGAACGCGTTTCCACACCACCGATTCGGGCACGGCCAGTTGTGCCAGCGCGACCAGGAGAAAAATAATGACGCGCAAAGTTATCATCCGACAACGGTGCGGCGGCGGCGAAACCAAATGAGGTTCGCCACCAGAAAACCTGCTCCTACGATGATGAAACCCAGGCCGCGGGTACGAAGCCCAGGTCGCTATCGAAAAATCGCGCGAGCGCGAGCGCGGCCAGGACGAGCAATCCAAAATTTGCGCGCACCAAACTTTGCGCCCGAACGCCGCGCGCGAGCAATTCGACGCCGAGTGCGAGCGCGTAGAGATCGAAAATGATCGCAGCCGCGAGAGAAGAGGGCGAATCGTGTTCGGCCCAGTTTGGCGGCGCGATGCTGGCAATTCCCCAGGCCAGGGCGGCGACGAACGGAAGCAAAGCGATGGCGACGGACACCAGAACGGGCCGGCGTTGAAGCAAAGTTTTCGCCGCCAGCAAAAGGGCGACGACCGGAAAGAAAAGTTGAATCGCGATGCCGGCGACGCGCGCGGCGCCAGTCCCGGCACGCTCCGAGCCTGGCCAGACGTGCCACATTCCCTGAAAAGTCAGAGCGATGGCGCAGATTCCAGCGCTGAGACCGCCGAGGATCGCAAGCGCACTTAAGCGCTCCTCATTTTCCAATTGGAAAAATTTTACCCCGCAGAGGTAAGCGAGCGTCGTAAGACCAGCGAAACTTAAAGCGTCGAGCGCGGCGCGGGTGAAATCGGCGGTAAATCCAAGCCCGATAGCGCTGGCGGCGAACACCAGCACCAGAAGCGCGCGCACGTTGTTGCTAAAACGCGCGCGACGATACAGCCAAAAGCAAAATGGCAAAATCAGCGCCAGCCAGAGCCAAAACAAAAGTGTCTCGGGCGTTTTGTAAAACCAGGAGCTCTGCGATTGCAGCCAAACGACCGTGCCGATGATGTAAATCGCCGCCGCGAGTGTGCTGCGAAAGATGTAAATGATGGCGACGCTCAAAAGCAGCCAAAGCCGCATGAAATCGCTGAAGCTGCCCAGGATTTGGTAGGTTTGGCTGACGAGCGAAATGGCCGCCGCCACCGCCGCCAAATCAAAAATAGCGACGCTTTCCCGCCACGCCACAGAGCGATCCCGCCGGAGCAGGACGAAAAGTCCCAGGGCCTGCGCGACCAGCAGCGGCAGAAATGCAATAGCGGTGCGGACCGGCCGACTTAATTCATCCCAATTATGCGCGATAAGCAGAATGATGCCGGCACCGGTGAAGGCCGCACCAATACTGGCGAGCAAAACCAGGCCGAAGCTGGAAGCTTTCTCTTCCGCGGCGTAATAGTTTTCGATCGCCCGCGCGTGCTGGTCTTCGATTGCGCCGTGGGCGACGAGAACGGGCAACTGACCGCGCAGCCAACGAAGCGCGCGCTGATTAATTGCCATTCGCCTATTCAATCAGGCGCAATGCGGGGGGCGAAGAAAAATAACAGCCAGCGCCCTAACGAGACCTAGGCTGGATGGCGGGAGGTTAGTCCGCCAGCCAAAAACTAGGAGCTGCCGGCGCCTCGCGCTCCAAAAATCAGGAGCACAATTCCGCCCACGACGCAGAGACCGCTTATCACCGGTGGAATGGCAAAGCCGTGATTTTGCTGGTGCGATATCTCGATCGGCCCAAGCTGGGCATCCTTCTTTTTCGTCGAAAAATCGAATCCGCCATAGGCGAAGCCGACGATGCCGACGATAATAAGGATGATACCGACTATCCCAAGCGGTCGCATCCTACGCTGCTACAGGGTTCGCCGTCCGCCAACGAGGTTGATGATGAGAATCACCACCGCGATGACGAGGAGGATGTGAATGGCGCCGCCGAAAGCGTAGCCCCCCAAAAAACCGAGCAGCCACAGAATCAGAAGAATGACGAAGATTGTCCAGAGCATATTAATTTCCTCAGGTTGAGTTTTCTATTCTTCGGACGGCGAGGCCGGATTGCGCTTATGAAATATTTATTACTTTGCCGAAACTGCTGGCCCGCGCTGTTGGAGGAGACGAGCCGGGGGTTAAAATTTTCTTTCCGCCCCGATTCTTCTTCGTTAGAAAACCCCTGCGCATTTTTTCCCTGCGCGACGCCTTCATGATCCCTCGATTACTCCCCGCCCTTTTTCTCGCCAGCCTGCTGGGCGGTTGCGCCTTTGAGGGCGTGGTCGTGCGCAAAACCGCGCAGGCGCTGCCGTTTGCCTACAGTACCGGCACCGATGCTTCCTATAAATTTACGCTGCGCGATCGCGCCGGCGCCGTGCACAGCCAGCTTGTTTCCGCCGATGTTTATTACGCTTATCAGGTCGGCGATTACTTCAACGACCTCGCGCCTGCGCCGCCGTCGCATGCCCAAGGTTACTCGAAAGATTTTAAAGAAACGCGCCCGCTTTCGATTCCGGAAACCATTCCCGCCGGCGCACCGCGTTTCCAGCAAATTCCGCTCCGCCCGGACGCGGTCCCCTCTCGCCCATCTACCTCGGTTAAAGCGAAGACGCGCCACCTGCTCGCCGCGCATTCCCGCCATCGCACGCTGGCACATCATCACCGCCGCCATCGGCGCCATTTGGTCGCGAAAACTTAAAGGCTGATTTTTTCGCCCAAGGCCAGGCGCACATCCCAGTGCGAACGCTCGAGAGCCGCGCGCGCCGTCGCCTGATCGCATTCCGCTAACCGCGCCACCAAACGCACCGCGCGCTGGCGCAGTTTTTTGTTCGATGGCTGCAAATCGATCATTAAATTTCCACGAACACGCCCAAGCTGAATCATGGCGCCGGTGCTGATGATGTTGAGCGCGATTTTTGTCGCTGAGCCAGCCTTGAGACGGGTCGAACCGGCGACAACTTCCGCCCCGGTTGGCAAATGAATTTCGAGGTCGAACTTCGCCGGCGCGCGCTTCGGGTTGCAGGTGAGCAAAATCGTTTTCGCGCCGATGATGCGCGCTCGGCGCAGCGCTCCCAAAACAAACGGCGCGCGGCCGCTGGCGGAGATTCCCAGAACCAAATCGCTGGCGCTGACATCGCGCTCATCCATCGTCAGCGCGCCGCCACGTTCGTCGTCTTCTGCTCCCTCCACGCTTCGTTGCAGCGCGCTCGCGCCGCCGGCAATGATTCCCTGCACCAAATCAGGGGGCGCGCCAAAGGTCGGCGGAATTTCCGCGGCATCGAGCACGCCCACTCGCCCGCTTGTGCCCGCGCCGACATAGAACATTCGACCGCCGCGGCGCAGCGTGTCGGCGGCGACCTCGAGGGCGCGGCCGAGCTCATGCGCCTGCGCTCGGATCGCCTCCGCCACCGTTTTTTCCTGCGCCACGAATAGGTCCACCAACTGGAGCGCACTTAGTTTTTCCAGATCGCCAAAAACCGGATCGATTTCTTCTGTCGTTAACGGGGGAGCCGCGCCCGGTTCGTCGATCATCTCCCGTGGAGGTTCGTTCCACTTCTTGTTAGCCGCCAGCCAGGCCGCGCCCAGCTCTGGCGCCGAAGCGCAGCGGGAAATTTTCGCATTCGCCAGCAGTTTTACGAGTGCGCGGCAAAAAGCAGTGGCGTACGACGGCTGTCTCTCAAATAATCCGCCCATTAAACGCACCTCCGGCGCGTCCCAGAGCAGCCGGGCTGCGGTCGCGGCGGTGAAATCGGCCAGCGTCTGCGCGCCGTCCTCGATAATTTCCTGCACCGCCTCGTCGCCGTTTCCGGCCGCGGCAAAAACAACTGGCGCAAGGGAGGCGATTTCCGTTTTCCCAGCGGTTTGCACCCAGCGCACCAGCTCATCGAAATGATTCAGCCCCAGCGCGGCCAGGATTTCACCCGCAAATTTTCGCTCGCCGCGGCGTAAATCGTATTCGCGCAGGATCAGACGCAACGCCCGAATCGAAACAAAGTAAGCGCCGCCGGCATCGCCCAAAATGTGGCCCCAGCCGCCGGCCTTTTCGATTCGGCCCCCTCGCCGTCCCGTGACCGACGACCCGGTGCCGGCATTCACCACGATTCCATCCTGCGCCTGCAAACAGGCCGCCAACCCCGCTTCGCGATCGCTGCCGACGACAATCCTGCTCGACGGCCAGACTTCGCGCCCGAGCCGAAGCAACTGTGCGCGGTCTCCTGGTGTCCCGCAGCCAGCGAGAAAGATTCCCACCCGCCCGGCCTCGCCCGGCAAGGCCCGGAAAATTTTTGCCAGCTGCTCAGGCGTCGTTAGCCGCAGATTGGATGCCGGCAGTTTTCCGGAATCGAGAATGCCATCGCCTTTCACCAAAACCCAGGCGGTTTTCGTCCCGCCGCCTTCGATGCCGAGAATGGTTTCGTCCGCTGCCACGGCGGGAATATAGCGGTATCCCAATCGCGCGAAGCGGATCTGCAAAACGAATTTTAGGGTCGCGGTCCCGCCCGGATGAAGCGGTTTGTCCGCCTGCGCGGCCATTTGTATGCTGGGCGGATGACCGAAGCGGAAGCATCGACGCGCATCAAAAGCCTGCGGCGCGATCTCGCGGAACACAATCGCCGCTATTACGAAGAAGCTGCGCCGGCGATTAGCGATCGGGAATACGACGCGCTCTACCTGGAGCTGGCGGAGCTGGAAAGAAAGTTTCCACGATTGGTTAGCGAAACTTCACCGACCCGCCAAGTGGGTGGGAAGCCGCTCCAGCAATTTTCGCAAATTGCCCATCGCGTGCCTATGCTCAGCCTCGATAACACCTATTCGGAAAACGAACTGGTGGAATTTTACGCCCGCATTTCCCGCCTTTTGCCAGGCGAAAAAATACCGGTGGTGATTGAGCCGAAAGTGGACGGCGTCGCCGTTTCGCTTCTCTACGAAGATGGCGCGCTCCGCTACGCCGCCACCCGCGGCGACGGCGCCACCGGCGACGACATCACCCAAAATATTTTGACCATTCGCTCCGTGCCGCGGCGACTGAAAGGAAAAGCACCGGCGGTTTTCGAGGTGCGCGGCGAAGCGTTCATGGACAAACACGGCTTTGAAAAAATGAATGCCGCCCGCGCCGACCAAGGCCTGCCGCAATTCGCCAACCCACGCAATGCCGCCGCCGGCTCGCTTAAACAGCTCGACTCCTCCCTTGTCGCACAACGCCCGCTCGGGATTATCTTTTACGGCACCGGCGCGCTCGATGGAATCGAATTGCAAAAACATTCCGAGCTTTTTCCGTTGCTGAAAAAATTCGGTCTGCCTTGCAGCGAAAAAATCTGGAGCGCGTCTTCGGCGGAAATGATGACGAAGGCGATTCGGGAGCTGGAGAAAATCCGGCGCGATTTTCCGTATCAAACCGACGGCGCAGTGGTAAAGGTCGATTCATTTGCGCAACGCGACCGCCTTGGATACACTTCGAAATCGCCTCGTTGGGCGATCGCTTTTAAATACGAAGCAGAGCGGGTCGAAACAAAACTGCGCGATATTTTGATTCAAGTAGGACGCACCGGAGTATTGACGCCGGTGGCGGCGCTCGATCCAGTTCTCGTTAGCGGCAGCACCGTCAGCCGTGCCACCCTTCACAACGAAGAAGAGGTCGCGCGCAAAGACATTCGCATCGGCGATACCGTCGTGATCGAAAAGGCCGGCGAAGTCATTCCCGCGGTGGTAAGTGCGCGCCCCGATTTGCGCGACGGTTCGGAAAAGAAATTTCGGATGCCGCCGAAATGTCCGGTTTGCGGCAGCCGGGTAATCAAAGATGCGGAGCAGGTCGCGGTGCGCTGCGTCAACGCGCAGTGCCCGGCGCAAGTCCGCCGCCGCATCGAACATTTCGCTTCCCGCGGCGCGATGGACATCGAGGGCTTGGGCGAAATGATGGTGAAGCAACTGGTCAACGCAAAACTTCTGCGCGACGTGAGCGATGTTTACCAGCTCGACGCCGAAAAGATTTCGCGCATCGAGCGCACCGGAGAAAAGAGCATTCGCAATTTGCTCGAAGCAATTGAGCGCTCAAAAACCCGGCCGCTCTGGCGTTTGATTTTCGGGCTGGGAATTCTGCACGTGGGCGAAACTTCCGCGCGCGAGCTCGCGAAACATTTCCAAAAGATCGAGGCGCTCATGCAGGCGAGGCCAGACGATTTGCAGCGCATTCCCGATGTCGGCGAAGTCGTGGGCGCGAGCATTCACCAATTTTTTCAGGAACCGCACAATCGCGAATTAATCGCGCGCCTGGAAAAATCTGGGCTGCGCCCGACGATCGAACCCCGCGCAAAAAAAGACTCAGGCATCGCCGGCACGACCTGGGTAATTACCGGGACGTTGAGTCAGCCGCGCGATGAAATTGCGGAATTGATCATTGCGCGCGGCGGGAAAGTAAGCGGAAGTGTAAGCAAAAAAACCCATTACCTGCTCGCAGGCGGAGAAGCCGGCAGCAAATTGGAAAAAGCGCAAAAGTTCGGCGTGAAAATCCTCGATGAAAAAGAATTTCGCGGGTTGATCGAGGCATCCCGGCAGTAGCCGAAGTGAAGCCAGGCGTTTCAAGTAGCCGCCGCTGGCCGGCTGCACAATTCTTGTTATAAAAGCAAAATGAAAGTCGCGCGCTGGCGTTGGTGGATTCACTTACTTCTTATCGGCGGCTATTTCCTGCCCGGGCTGGTGCGCGGCCTCTACTTAATTCCCAATCGCCCAGCGCTCACAAGCAGCCCACGCGGTTTGCTTTTCGTCTCCGGCTTCAACCTCGGCCTCTTCGCGGTCGTCTTTTTTCTCGGCTGGCTTTGCTCACGCGCCAGCGCGGAGGAATTACTTCTCCCGTGGCGGCCGAAGTGGTGGGTAATTCCGCTCGGAATCGGTTATTCCATCGCCATCCGCATCGGCGTCGCGCTGATTGCTTTCGCAATCGTGCTTTTTCTCGTGCTAACGAAATCTATCAGCACCGACTCGATTCAAAGTCTCGTTCTCCAAAACCGCCCTAGGGTCGATCGGCTGATTGATTTGCGGGCGCTACAAACAGATCGCACTTATTACTGGCTGTCGGTGACAGTGGTGAGCTTTGTCGTGGGTGGCCTGCGCGAAGAACTGTGGCGCTCGGGAGTGCTGGCAGGCATGCGCGCTCTCTGGCCACGCGCCTTCGCCTCGGGCATGGGCGAATTTGTAGCGATTGCCCTTATCGCCGTAGTCTTTGGCGCGGCCCATTTAACGATGGGAATCATCGCAGCCATCGCCGCCGGAATTCTCGGCCTGTTTTTAGGCATCATCCTGCTTGTGCACCGGTCGATCTGGCCCGGCGTGATCGCGCACGGTCTATTCGACGCCACCAGTTTCGCTCTCCTACCCTTCGTTGCAGACAAGCTCGGATGACATGCCTGCGCCCGATTTATCCTCCCCGCTTTGTTCCCATTCTAGAGCCAGCCTTTGCGCTTGAAGAACAGGTAGGGCAGCACGGCCGAAATGAGCATGAGCCCGAGTGCCCAGGGATAACCGTGGGGCCAATCCAGTTCGGGCAGGTTTTTAAAATTCATCCCATAAACGCCGGCGACGAGGGTGGGCGGGAGAAAAACGAGGGCCGCGACGGAGAGAATCTTGATGATCGCGTTTTGCTCGTTGTTGATCAGGCCGAGGGTGGCGTCGAGGAGGAAGCTGAGCTTGGTGGAGAGAAAACTGGCGTGGTCGCTGAGCGAGCCAAGATCGCCGCTGATCGTCTTCAAATGGGCCTGCGCTTCGCGGCTGACGCCGTTCTCTTTTCGCACCTCGCGATAGAAGGCAATCAGGCGCGTGAAGCTTACCAGACTCTCGCGCACGCGCGAGACGCGGTCGCTCTCGATCCCGATCTCGCGCAGGATGCCGACGAAGTTGAGCTGCCGCGCTTTGCGGGCCCGGCCGTGTGGGCTGCTCTTGATCCGGGTGTGCAATGGCATTCGCGCGATGAGTTCATCCGGCTCGAAAACGCGGAGAGAAATGCGATCGAGCATTGCGCCGACGGCTTCGAGAATATCGGCCATGCGCTCGATGATGGCGTCGATAAGGCCGCCGAGAAATTGCCCGGGCGTCTGGTAACGCTGCAAGTTCGCTTCCCGGCGCGCGCGGAAGGCATGGAACGGAACAGGGTCGGTGTAGCGCAGAGTAACGAGCTTCTCCGGGGTGAGGATGAATGTGACCGCAGAACTCTGCGGCCGAGTGGTGTCGGCGTGGGTGAGGACGGTAGCGGTGAGGAAGAGGATCCCGTTCTCTTCGTAGAGGCGGCTGGATAATTCGATCGCCTGCATCTCTTCGCGGGTGGGAATGTCGATCCCGAGCGCGGCTTCAAGCGTCTTCTCTTCCGCTTCGCTTGGCTCGAGGAGGTCGATCCAGACGGCTTCCTCTGTCATGGCGTGGCATTGGCTGGTCTGCTCGAGAGTGCGGCCGGGGCGACCCGGAGAGTAGAAGGTAATCATCGGCGCCTAACAAGACACAAGATCAGCGACAGCGGCCGAGTGCGAGCATGGCCGTAAGTTTAGGGAACGAGGTCACGTGAAAGCAAGAAAACAAAGCGGGCCACCGCTGGCGAGGGCGAGCGTGGGTTGCAATGGACGTGTTTTCATAAAGTGAAGTGACGCATCGGAGCGGCCAGCGGTTGGCTGCATCGCCTGGTTAGGCTTTTGTGGGAAGCCTGGCAATGAGACCATATAGGTGCATTAAGCTCGGCCGCTCTCGGGTGCAATAACTACGGCACGCTCCGGAATCGGTGTGATTCCACTTGTAGATGTTTGAAATGAGCGTGTGAACGTGAGTGGCATTGTTGTTCTTCGCCGAAGCGGGAATGTCGCCGATGGAAACTAGCAAGAATATCGCAAGACTGACCGCAAAGAAATAAACGCCGAGCACCAAACTGATGACCAGCAGCACGACGATGCCGATAAGCAGCAAAGTGGCGGTCTGCCTGACAGAGGCAAGATGGATCTTCTCAAATGTCGTGATGTTCGCGGCGTATGATCCGAAGACTGGTTCGATGCCGCTTGATTCCTCTGCGATCTTGCCGGGTCCAATGTAGTCGATCAAGTGTTGAAGCTCGGCCACGTCGCCGAGGAAGCGGCTGAGATGCCCGCGAGACTTCACACACGCCCAGAAGCTGCTGCCCGCCATCATTATGGCGACCACCATGAGGACTTCGACAATGACTTTCCACCACATGGAGCGAGTAGGCCTAACGAGACACAAGATCAGCGACCGGTGGCGAGGGCGAGCGTAGCTGCGCGGAAGAGGTTGTAGTAATCTAAAGCTAGAACGCGGAGCGGCCAGCGGTTCGCTGCATCGCCTGGTTAGGCCTTTTTGTGCTACCCGAGCCCATTAGGAATGAAATTACTGCAGCGCTTGCTGCTGGGATCGTAGTCGATATGCCAATAACTCGAGCCTCCATCGCTGACTTCTAGCAACTCCGTTGTCACATCGCGATAGGGATCCGCTTCGCATCCGGGGGACTTCGTCGGGAAGAAATTGCAGTAGATTATTTTTCGTCCGTTGCGATGCATCCCGTAAAACTGGACGCGATACTCGCGACGATGCCTGAGGATCTCCAGAGCTTGCGTGGCGAAAAGTCGATCGCGCTGAGCCGAGCCTCGGAAGAAGACTTGAACGCATTTGTAAGCCGCATCGGCCTCGCGCGGCGTGGGCGTCCACGAACCCGAGCGTAAGATGATGCGGTCGTTTGGCGCAATCTCGAGAGTGGGCTGGCCGCGCGCCGTTGCCGCCAGAATAACCAACGCCATAACCGAGAGGATGCGCATAGGCCTAACGAGAACAAGATCAGCCACCGCGCGCTTTACAAGTGGCGTTCATGAAGCAGTGATAGCTGCGCATAGGGACAGCCGCGGTTGGCTGCATCGCCTGGTTAGGCCTCTCTCGTCGCAGGTCGAGAGACCATAAGTGAGCCGTAGTTTTCCGCGGCGGGCGTACGACGAGATCGTAAGTCATGCCTTCTGGGTGGGATGTAAGGAAGAGAAGCTCGGGGCTATGAATGGCGAATGTGACTCGGTGATGCCGAGCGAAACCAGCCAGTGGCGGGGCCATGGAAATGACACGCATCGTGACGGCGAACTCTGCGTCGAAGTCAGCCTGCATGTAATCTCGCGGTGGTTTGGTCAGTGCGGTCGAGGGTATAATCGTGACATCGATAACCTTCGCGCGGAGAGCGAAAGGCTGAACCTGCGGCGAGGCGCTCGCAGTGAGGGTCGCGCAGCAGACGATCAAGAGTGTGCACAAACGCGGCATCTGGCCTAACGAGAATTAGAGGAAAGTTCGCGTTTAAAGGCGAACATTTTTAACCTAATTCGGCTTGCAGTTGTACTGCCGTCATTGGTAAAGGATTGGTTTCAACTAAACTGAAGCAAATTCTTACCGAAACCGGTGGCGGCAGGAAAGCTCAAATTGGCCGCCACGGGTGCGGTGGTGTTGTGAGAAGTGAACGGTGAAAAGTGAATGGCATAGTTGAAAGATTGAATGGAATGGTAGTGGCGGTGAAAGATTACGATTTCGATCATGATCATGAGTAGGACCATGAGTAGGGCTAGGATTAGGGTTAACGGAGGTCAAAGCTAAGTATTAAGTCCGGCGTGATAAGGCCGGTTGGAGACTTAGGTCCTCCGCGTTCGCTCGACTATGGAGTGCGCTCGGGAGCTTTTTGCAGTTTGAGGGGGAGGACTTGATTGTTGCCCGGCGATGCGATCGTGGGCGGATGCTGGAGCATTTCGAGGCGTTGACTGGTCGGATGAAAATCGGCCTGAACGTTGAAGGTCAGTTTTTTGTCGCCGCGTTCAACGGTGATGGGAACGGTGTCGCCGGCGGTGAGAAAAAAGGAGGCGTCAATGATGTCGTCGGGCTGGCGAATTTCTTTTTTGCCTACTTGCAGCAAGATGTCGCCGCGCTCGAGACCAGCGTTGGCGGCGGGGGTGTTTTCCAATACTTCCGTTACCTCCGCGTGCGAGCCGTCTTTCTCCTGCGGGGCATCGGCCAGGTGGGCGCCGATCCAGCCGTGGCGCGCTTCGCCGAAACGCATGTAGTCGCCGCGAATTTTTTCGGCGGCTTCGATGGGCAACACGTAACAGGAGGAATTATTTTCCAAGCTGCTGACGACGATGCCAACGACTTCGCCTTTCATATTTAGCAACGGCGCACCCGCTTCGCCGCGCTGGGTGGGAAGATTTACCCGCATATGGGTGGTGGTGAAATAGCGGCCGAGATATTTTCGATCAAAACCCGCCACCATTCCGAAACCCGGCGTCTTGGGCAGATCGAGCGGGAAACCGATGGTGATGACGGGCGCGGTCACGCCGAGCTGATCGGATTTGCCGATGGGCAGGGCGGGTGAGGAGGTTTCGATTTTTAGCATGGCGATGCCGCTCCGGACGTCGGCGACCAACTGGCGGGCGGGAATTTTCTTGCCGTTAAATTCGACGCTGAAGTTGCTGGCTTCCCCGCCAACGGAAAAAGCGGTGTAAATTGTGCCGGTCGGATCAATAAAAAAACCGGTGCCGGAAAGTTCGCTGTGTTCGTCCCAGCCGTGAATTTTCACGACGGCACGGCTGCAATGCTCGAAGATTTCTTTTACTTCGTGAGCGAGTGCGTCGCTCGGGGGCGCCTGGGCCTGGGCGCGAGCGGCCAGAGCGACGACGCTACAGAGCGAAAAAGCGAGCCCGCGAATCACGGCGCGAGATTGCCGGGGGCGAGCCGCGCTAGAATCGCAGAGTGGACTCATAACTCACGGGCATGCTGTCCATCACGTAGCGTGGCGGCGTGGCGGCCCGATGAGTCGAGAGGCTGCGATGAAGGCGCGGAGGAGTGTCGGCCACCACGTTTGCGACGGGTGTGCCCAGGTTCCAGTTGCTGGCAGTGGACGCTGCCGCCACCGGAATGGTGGGAGCGATCTGGGCGACAGAATTGGAATGCGGCGTCTGATAAGTTTTAAGCGAAAATACCGCCGCACAAATGATTACGGCCGCGGCCGCGACCGGGTAGGAAGCGAGCCGGGCGACATTGAGCCGGAACATGAAATCGTGGGCGCGCTCGAGAGCGATTTTCCAAAGGGGTTGCCGCAACATTTCATCGCGCTGCCGGCGATGAAATTCATGGAGAAAATTCTCGAAGTAAGCGGGTGGCGGTTGCTCGAAACGCTTCAAACGCAACAGCCGGCCAATCTCGTTTTCGTCCATGTTATCCATCGTTTTTTCCCTAGGTCACCGGGTTTTTACGAAATTCTTCCAGATAATTTTGCAACTGTCGATTCGCGTAAAAGAGCCGGGAACGTACCGTGCCTTCAGAAACCTTCAAGATTTTACTTATCTCGGCGTGGGGCATCCCTTGAATGTGAAACATCGTGACCACGGCTCTGTGTTCATCAGACAGCTTCATCATGGCCTCGTTCAATCTTCGCTGGAGCTCGGAGAGGTCGGCCTCACGCACCGGGCTGCTGGTTTGGGTGAGCTCGAGAAATTCCTTGTCGTTTTGAATGCTGGCATCGACATCATCGAGACTGAGGTGAAAACGGCGGCCGCGTTTCTTCAAAAAATTCAGCGTCATGTTGACGGCGATCGAGTGCACCCAGGTGTAGAAAGATGATTTGCCGCGGAAACCGCGGATCGATTTGTAGGCCTTGGAGAAAATGTCCTGGAGCAGATCGTTCGTGTCCTCGTGATTCGAGGTCATGTTGTAAACGAGGCCGTAAAGTCGCGGCGAATATTTGATGACAAGCTGATCGAACGCGCCCGCATCGCCATCCTGCGTGCGTGCTACCAGTTGCTGGTCTTCGTCGGTTCGCGGCTGATCCATCGCTCTGCTCTTGGATTTACCATTCGCGCCCAGCCCCGACGATAACAAATCGGAGATGCGGCGCGGAGCGGCGATGGCGGCGTCCATTTTTTTCAATCGCGGCGGGCGATCAATTGCGCCGATCGCGCACCGACATGAGGTAGAGCAAATTTCCCAGCACCGCCACGAAAGCGGCGATGTAGGTGAGAGCGGCGGCGTTGAGGACGTTGTTCACGCCCGCGACTTCCGCGCCTGGCTGCACGATGCCCATTTGCTGCAAAATAATTTTCGCGCGCCGGGACGCGTCAAATTCCACCGGCAAAGTGATTAGCTGAAAAACGAGCAGCACCAGGTAGCAGTAAATGCCGAGCGTGATGAGACCTGTCATGTGAAAAAATAATCCGCCAAAAATCACGAACGGCAGCGCACGCGAAGCGAGCATGGTGGCCGGCACGATGGCCATTCGCCATTTTAAGGGCGCGTAGGCTTTGGCGTGTTGAATGGCATGGCCGCTTTCGTGCGCCGCGATTCCGAGGGCCGCCACCGAGGGCGTATGAAAAACGTTGGTCGAAAGATTTAGTTTCTTCTTCGTCGGATCGTAATGATCGCCAAGGTAGTCGTTCGTCTCGACAACATCGACGTCGTGAATATCTGCCGCCCTTAAAATTTCGCGCGCGCATTCCGCGCCGGTGATGTTGGAGCTGGCGCGCACTTCGCCCCATTTGCGAAACGCGCTCGAGACGCGGAATTGCGCCCACAAGCCAATGACCATCGGCACCGCAATCAAGAGCAGCCAATTATGAAGAAAGCCGCCGCCTATTCCGAAAGGGTACATAATTATATTACGTTGTGATTAGACGCCTGAAATGTCTGCGCGTTCATTAGTCAGCGCAACGCCGTTGATCATAACATGAGTCTGCTTGTTCCCCGCGAACGCTTACTCCTTGAACTTCCACCACTCGCCCTTCAGCATTGAGAATATGAAATTGTTTGTTGTTCCAATCGCTGTGGCCCTCGCCCTTTTTTCTTCGCCCGCCGCTCGCGCCGATCAGGCCAGTCATCGCGCGGCCGCTGAATCGCTCCTGAACATGATGGAAATGGACAAGGTGATGAGCCAGTCGATCGATCAAATGCTCAAAGCTCAGGTGCAGGCGAATCCCGCCATCGCTCCCTACGAACCACAGATGCGCGCCTTTTTCGCAAAATACTTGAGCTGGGCCAGCATGAAGGACGACACGATTAACATCTACATCGGCGAGTTCAGCGAGGACGAACTCAAACAAATGACCGCGTTCTATCAAACCCCAGTCGGAAAAAAAGCGGTCCAGAAAATGCCCAGTTTAACGGCGAGAGGAATGGAGCTGGGCCAGAAACGTGTGCAGGAACATTTGCCGGAATTGCAGGCTGCGATTGCGGCGCAAGCGGGCGGCAAGAAAACGCCGTAGGCCGTCATTGCCGCTTTAATTTACGCGTTTTTCCCGCAGCGGATTGTAGCCGCGCGAGCGCGCTAAATCTCCAACTGTTTCGGAAATTTCGAGAGAATCCGGCAGCCATCGCGCTCAACGATTACTACGTCTTCGATCCGCGTGCCGCCGATGCCTGGATAATACAACCCGGGTTCGACCGTCAGACATTGGCCCGCTTTCAGCTTCACTTTTTGCAGGCGCGGATATTCGTGGATCTCGAGGCCGAGTCCATGTCCGGTGCCGTGAAAAAATCCGACGCGCCGTCCGTTGCGCTCTTCCGTCGGGAAACCGCGCTCGTCGAAAAAC
>DAIOVO010000011.1:26067-31604 GCA_036758965.1 Chthoniobacterales bacterium | reverse complement strand
GGATCGCTTTGTGAATGCTCATTCCGTCCACGCCGGCTTTGATTCGCTTTAACGCCAGCGTTTGTCCGGCCTTGACCGTTTCCCAAAGTCTTCGCTGTTCCGCGCTGGCGCGCCCGCGCACGAACGTTCGGGTCATGTCGCCCCAATAGCCGGTCTTGGCGTCGCGCGGAAAAATATCGAGGATGATCAACGAATCGGCGAAGAGCGGGCCGAAACCTCGTTCGTGCGGGTCGCAGGCCTGGTCGCCGCCGGCGACAATGGTGTTGGCCGGCACACCGCCAGCGCGCAAAATCGCGCTATCGATTTCGGCGCGCAGAATTTCCGAAGTCAGCGTTTTGCCGGACCATTTTAATTTCTTTCCCTCACCCGGCTTCGCGCCGCGCAGGATTTCCAGGGCTCGTTTCATTCCGGTCTCGGTAATGCGAAGGGCGTGCTCGATCTTCTTTATTTCCGCAGCGGTCTTGGTCTCGCGCGCCGGCCAAAACAAACCATTGCTCGTTTCCAGAGAAATTCCGCGGCGCTTGATTTCGTTGGCGTAACCAAGCGGGAAACTGGCCGGCACCAGCGCGCGTTTGATTCCACGTTTCGTTAGGAAATGCGCCAGCACTTTTTCAAACGGCGGCGCGGTCTTTTGTTTTCCCTGCAACTCGCGCTCGAGTGCGCTCAGCATCACAAACTCGTCCGCGCGCGCGTTTTTCTTGGCGCGATCGATCTCCAAATCGCTCAAGACCAGCGTGCGCTTTCCGTTTCGCTCCAGGAAAATAAAAGGATCGCCGATGAAGACGCCGGTGGCGTAAAGCATGTCGGCGTCGGTTTCGCTCGGCGCGACGATTAAACGCGCAAGATTATTTGCGGGCATGCAGCAATCTATGGTCATCCCGAGCGAAGTCGAGGGATCCCGCGGAAGCGATCTTAAAGGTTCCGCATCGGGATCCCTCGATTTCGCCTTCGGCTCCGCTCGGGATGACGGCTAAACGCGCCGCACTTGCAATTGGCGGCGCAAAATCCAGTGCAGCAAACCGAGGAGCACGAGGCTCGAGCCAACCAAAACGGCGGTGTTGAAAACAAACACGTTCACCTGGGTGCCGAAGTAACGTTTTTCTTCACCGAAAAAAACATTCGGTTTTCCGCCGCGCCGATAATCGCTCTGCTCCATCTCGGCATTCGAGATTAAATCGGAAACTTTTTGATTTAGATAAAGCGTCTCGGCGGTGACCGGGCCGTTGGCATTCTGGTAGGCGCTGCGGTCGAAATGTTGTTTTCCCTTCAGCACCGGGTCGAGCATTTTCAGAAAGCGATCGACATCGCGGCCATTCCGTCCTTCCAAACCGGAAAGGACCGCCAGCACTTCCTTGAGATCGTTCAGGCGCGCGCGTTGCTCCGGCGTTTTCGCGTCCGGCGCGAGGCGCTGAATTTCTTCACTGGCGAACTCTTGGCGGCGGGTGAGCGGATTTAATTTCGCCTGCGCCACCACCAATTCCTCATAGGACCAGCGCATGGCGATGAACTGGCAGACGAAGGGCACCTGCATTTTGCTGTCCATTTTTTTGTTCTGCTCGACCGTCGGATGCTCGCTGAACCAGTGAGAGAGCGAATAAACGAGCGCGAGATTGCGGTTCATGTCTTCGTACTTGATCAGCGCGCCGCCCATGATGATCTGCGGAATCAAAACCAGCGGCACGATGTTGGCGGCGGTTTTGGCGTCGGTCACGAGTGAGGAGATCACCAGACCGAGCGCGATGCCGGCCATGGCGGTCATAAAAACGATGCCGAGATAAAGCCAGAACATTCCGCGGATCTCGAGAATATAATTGCCGATGAGGACGAAGAGCAGGCATTGCACGAGCGCGAAAACGCCGAGGGAAATGGTTTTGGCGAAAACATAATACGAGAGGCGGACATTCAGATTGCGCTCGCGCTGCAAGACCACGCGATCGCGAATGATGTCATCGGCGCTGTTAGTCAGGCCGAGGAACATCGCCACGATGAGAGTGAGAAAAAGAAAAGTCGGGATGTGATAGGCGGAAGCGAAATCGTATTTGCCGCTGTCGGAATAGCGCAAAATGCTCGCGATCAAGAATGCCAGCACCGGCGCCACTCCGATGGTGATGACAAGATTGGCGCGGTTGCGCATTTTGCTAATGAAGGCGCGCTTGAGCAGCGTGCGCAGTTGCGTCCACTCGTCGCGCCAGCGCACCGGAATTCGCTTATTCTTTTTTTCCGCCGGCGCCACGGTCGAAGGCGCGTCCGCCTCTTTGTGGAGCGACACTTGCTTCACGTCCTGGATGAGCCGGAACGCTTCGTATTTATCGCGCCAAAATTCCGGCGAGTAACGCCGCGCCGGAATGAGCTGGCCGCGATTATTTTCCTCGAAAATAATGTCGCCGCTCAAATCGCGCAGCGGCGTTTCCAAAACATCGAAAATAAATTCCGGCCGCGTCGTGCCGCAAGATGGGCACGCGCCCATGTCGGCGCCGAATTGATGTTGATGTTCCGCCTCCGCGAAGTAGCGCAGCATTTCGGTGGGCGTGCCGAAAAACACCAGCCGCCCACCTTTATCGAGCAGGATCGCCTTGTGAAACATCTGGAAAAGTTTCGAGCTCGGCTGGTGAATGGTGACGATGATGATTTTGTTGTGCGCCATCGAACGGATGATCTCGATGACGTGCTCGGAATCTTTCGAGCTCAGGCCGGAAGTTGGTTCATCGAAAAGATAAACGTCGGCCGAACCAATCATATCGAGCCCGATGTTGAGCCGTTTGCGTTCGCCGCCGCTCAAAGTTTTTTTGACCGTGCTGCCGACAACCGCATCGCGCCGTTCGCTTAAACCGAGCTCGATTAATTTTCCTTCCAGCCGCCGGGTGCGATCGCGCCGCGAGAGATGGGGCGAGCGAATGGCGGCGGCGAATTGCAAATTTTCGCCGATGGTGAGGTGCTCATCGAATGCGTCTTCCTGCGGGATGTAACTGAGGTAGCGTTTCAGTTCTTCCAGATTCGGGTAAAGCGACTGGCCATTGAGTAAAACGCTGCCGCTACTGGGTTGGAACTGGCCGGCCAGGGCTTTGAGAAGAGTGCTCTTGCCGCATCCGCTCGCGCCCATCACGCAAACCAGCTCGCCACGGGCGATGGCAAACGAAATTCCCTCGAGACCGACATCGCCGCTGGCAAAACGATGGGTGATCTCGCTCGCTTCCAGCGTGCGCACGATGTTGCGCTCCTCTTCGATGATGCGCTCGGAAAAATTGCATCGCAGAAATTGGCCGACATCGATGCGAATGATGTCGCCGTCCTTCAGCGGCGCGCTCGTGCGCACTGGCGTTTCGCCGACCATGATCGGGCGATCGGATTCGATCACTTCCACCTCGCCAATGCGGGCATCGTAATCGCAGGAAATTTTCAGGAGCAGGTCGCCCGCGGTCCCGGGCGAAAGCAAAATGTCGTCTTCCTCCAGCAAGCTCGGATTATTGGAAACGAGATACTCGGACTTCGAGGCTTTAAGTGGGAACCGGCCGCCGAGTGCGCGGGCGCGACGGCGGAGATCGAGCAAATCGAGCTCGCTGTCGTTGTGGAAAACGATGCGGTCATCGAGTGAGGCTTCCACGCGTTCGCCGGCGCGGAGCCTGGTGCCGTTGAGTTCGGCATCGACATCGCGCAACGCTCGCACGCGCACTTTCAAACCGAAGCTGACCTCGAGCGCGCTTTCCCGCGAGCGCGAGCGTTCTAACGAGACTTCGTCGGAATCGCGGTTCACCCGCACAAAAATTTGCGGCAGCGAAACATTTTTCTTGGCGTTGAAATAGGTCGCCAGCTCCGGATAAGTCAGCACCTGGTCGCCAACAAGAATGCGTTGCCCGGGATAAATGCGGCAAAAACCGCCGCGCGCCAGCGGACGCCCGCGCACCGAGACGCTTTGGGCGCTGTAATTTTTCAGCAAAATCAGATCGTGATAACGAAAGGCGAGCAACCGGTCCTCGTTGCCCAGACTTTTTAGGAGCACATCGGATTGCCCGTTGTTCCCAAACGAAACCGATTCCAGAGGCGACGCGCCGCGCTGGTAAATGGAAATGTCCTCTTCGCTGGCGTTGAGTTGATAAACGATATCGATCGCCTGCGCCGCCATGCCGAGCTGCGACATGAAAGAGTAAAATTGGACGACCTGCTCCTGCTTCAGCCCCGCCTGCGAAATCAAATCGTAAAGCTGCACGCCGAGCATGATTTTGCGATCGCCGCTAAGCTGGAGCCCGAGTTTCTGCGCCATCGCACTCAGGTCCTGCTGCTCGTAAAGCGCCTGGCGAAATAACTGGCGCAGCTCGGAATAGACCGCTTCAGGATAATCGTAACGAAGGAAACCGAGGCTCGAATCGATTTCTTCCTCGAGCAAAACACCGTCGGCCTTGGAAAAACTGGCCAGCACCTGAATGAGCAATGGCAAAAGGTTTGGCCCTTCCGCCACGCTCCGCGGTTTGCGCAAAGCACGCCGCATCAGGCGTCGCCCGCGCCGGCGCACGCGATAGGCCAGGGGCGTCACGCGCTGGACGGCGCGGTCGATGCGGTCGGCGACGGTGGTCAGTAATTCGCTCATCTATATCAGAAGGTAAAATTTACCGTAAGCCTATTCATACGCAATGCGCGTGCCGCACGCCTCGGGCATCCACCGCATCGCGCCATCCGATTTATAGTAAATAGAGGGCGGCCTGACTCCTGCTCATTGCATTGCCAATCCGCTCATGTAAATTTTCCAGCGGCCAGAAAGCGCCGCGCTCAAGCAATGGCCCAACCCGACCGGAATTCCTCTCGCGACAAACGCAATAACGAGCCCAATTTTAATTGGCGCGCGCTGGTTCTCATCGCCGTCGCCTTGGCATGCATCGGGGTGGCGTTGCTCCTGCACAATGGAGGCTACGCGGCGGTAGAGAATGTTCCTTATAATCGCTTCATCGAGCTGCTCGATAACAAGCAGATCATTAACGACAAAAATACGCCGCTCACCCTGGTGGTGCAGGAGGGCCAGCAAACCCAGGTCCTGACTGGCACCTATCGCAAACAGGCCGGCGGCGCGGAGCAGGCGACACCCTTCCGCACCCTCATCTATCTCAATTTCAATAATAACCTCCAGGAGAAACTCTCCGCCGCCGGGATGCAGCCGGCCATTCGCACTGACTCAAACTTTTTTAGCCAGGCGTTGATGAGTTTCGTGCCCATCGCCCTTTTCCTTCTCCTGCTTTATTTTCTCTTTCGCCAGCAAATCCGCATGGCCGGCAAAGGCGCGCTGAATTTCGGCAAATCCAAAGCGCGAATGCTGGCGCGCGATAAGAACAAAATCACTTTCCGCGATGTCGCCGGCGTCGAGGAGGCCAAGGACGAAGTCCAAGAGTTGGTTGAGTTCCTGCGCGACCCGAAAAAATTCCAAAAACTCGGCGGGCGAATTCCCAAGGGCGTGTTGCTGGTCGGTCCGCCCGGAACCGGCAAGACGTTGCTCGCGCGGGCGATCGCGGGCGAAGCCGATGTGCCGTTTTTCTCGATCAGCGGTTCCGATT
>DAIOVO010000011.1:11745-26057 GCA_036758965.1 Chthoniobacterales bacterium | reverse complement strand
GTGATGTTTGTGGGCGTCGGCGCCAGCCGCGTGCGCGACATGTTTGAGCAGGGGAAAAAATCCGCGCCCTGCATTATTTTCATCGATGAAATCGACGCAGTCGGCCGTCATCGCGGCCACGGAGTTGGCGGCGGGCACGATGAACGCGAACAAACACTCAACGCCTTGTTAGTGGAGATGGATGGCTTTGACACGCAGGAAGGCGTTATCATCATCGCCGCTACCAACCGGCCCGATGTGCTCGATCCGGCCTTGTTGCGGCCCGGCCGCTTCGACCGGCAGATCACCGTCAACCTGCCCGATGTGAAGGGCCGCGAGGAAATTCTGCGGGTCCATTGCAAAAAAGTGAAGCTGGCCGAAGGAGTCGATCTCGCCGTGATCGCGCGCGGGACGCCTGGTTATTCCGGCGCGGAGCTGGCGAATGTGATCAATGAAGCGGCGCTTTTGGCGGCGCGAAGAAATTTAAAAGGAGTCACTCTGCCTGAGCTGGAGGAATCTCGCGACAAGGTGCGCTGGGGCAAGGAGCGCCGCAGCCTGGCGCTGAGCGAAAAAGAAAAGACCAATACCGCTTATCACGAAGCGGGACACGCCCTGCTGTTGGAATTGCTCGAGCACACCGAGCCCTTGCACAAAGTTACCATCATTCCGCGCGGCCCATCGCTGGGCTCCACCATGTGGCTGCCGGAAGAAGATAAATACACCAACCGCAAGAATGAATTGGTCGCCGGCCTGACTGTCAGCATGGGCGGACGCGTGGCCGAGGAAATTGTTTTTGGCGACGTCACCAACGGCGCGCGCGGCGACATCAAAATGGCCACGGCAACGGCGCGGCGAATGGTTTGTGAATGGGGCATGAGCGAAAAAATGGGAATGGTCGAGTACGGCGAACACGAGGATTACGTTTTCCTCGGGCGCGACATTTCCCGGGCGCGCGATTACAGCGAAGCGACGGCGGAAGAAATCGACCGCGAAGTGCGCAAGTTACTGGACGAAGCTTACGCCGACGCCAAAAAGGTCCTTACCGCCCATCGCCAAACACTCGATATTATCGCCAAGGCCCTGCTGGAATTTGAAACTCTGGATGGTTCGCAAATCCGCGACATCCTCGAGCACGGCCGGATGCTCAATCCGCCGCCCGGAATCACGCCCCGCGGCGGAGACAAGATGGAAGCGGAAAAACCGCCGAAGCAGATAGTAGTCGCGCCCGACACCGCGCCGCCATTACCCGGCGCCCTGGGTGGCGCGCCAGCCTAACGAGAATTAGATCGGTGGCGGTGATTGTTCACTCGCGCTGAGTTATCTTTGCTCGAGAGATCGCTTCTTCGAGCTACGTGGCGAAACTCGTCCGCCTCCTTCGGATTGTTGCTAGGAGAGCGCAAGCCTGCTCGCACAGCAGCGGGCTGCATCCTTTAAGTAGTATGAAGTCTGGGCGAGGCGAAGAGCGGCTTCTCGGTAGCGCGCGCGTCTCGCGGTATAAGCCGCAGCTCACCAGCAGACACAGACTGACTGCGCATTACCGTGGCAATGCGCAACATCTTACGATAGCTAGATAATCTTCTGCGCCGGCATTTGCCCTCTCGGATTCGCCCGCTACTCGTGGCGCTGTTTCTCGACCAGGTGGCGTAACTGGCGCTCCATCGTCTTGAAGGCGTCGTGCACCACTTTGGCCAGCGGCTCGTGGGTGCCGTTATCGACCTGTTTTTCTTCCGCCACCAGCTCGTGCCCGGGCGGGACGGTCACATCGATGCGGACGCGGAATTGGTTTCCCTTTTTGTGGGTATGATTGGGCTGCTCGATCGCGACATCGCAACGATTGATGTGATCGCAAAATTTTTCGAGGCGCTCTGCTTTTTCCAAAACCATTTGCTCGAGATCATCGGATTTTTCGAGCCCGCGATAGCTGATGTGAACGGGCAATTGCATAACACCGGAATTGTACGACGCGAGACCGCTCCGCGCCAAGCCTCTCTTTATCTAGATTGGTCGGAGCGAACGAAAATGCGACGGCAATTTTGCTGGCTCGATTTTCACCAGGTCTGATTTCACGTGCTCGACGATTTGCTCCCGCACTTCGCGCGGCAGCAAATCGGCAATGTGCGAATAGATTTTTGCCGGCGCGGCGAACGACCAGCCTTCCACTTTTTCGCGGCGCAAAATGTCCGCGATTTGATCGGCCAGTTGGCGATGGATGCGACGATCGGTTTCGCCAAGGATCGTTTGGCGCTCGGCAATCGCGTTCATGTGACGGGCGCCGCCGTCGCCGACCGGGAAACCGCCGGCCTGGTCGGTCACTTTGTCCACCAAACGCCCATGCGCATCGGTTACGTCGAAAGCCTGCACCAGTCTTAAACTTGGCCCGCGCGTGGGCGTTTCATCGACTCTGTAAGCCTTCAGGCTGCTGCGGTCCGCGACGATGATGAGCGAGGTTGGTGTCATAAGAACGAAAGGTAATCGCGAGACGCAATGAGCGACACGATATTTTCGCGAGCGCCCCGCCAGTCACGGCTGTGTTTCTTCGGATTTTTTCGGTTCCTCCGCTGACGTCGCTTCCGCGTGCGGAAGATCGAAATGACGTTTCTTGAACGATTCCTCGCGCGCCCGCGCCTGCGTGCCACCACTCAGGCGCAGCAAACAAGTAGCGCGATCTGTCACCTGAATATCATCGCCTGAGGCAAATTTTTTTGGCTCGGTCAAAAAGCCGGCCTCTTCGCTTGTATCCAAAATGAATTCCCACTCCAAATTTTCGCCACCCGGCAAAAGAAAGGGAATGGTCTCGTAGTGCGCGTTAACGAGAAGTAGAAAAGTATCGTCCCGGATCGGATTTCCTTCAAAACCGAGCACGTCGATGGTGTCGCCGCTCAAAAGCACGCCGAGACAACGCACAAACGGCGAGCTCCATTCTTCGTCGCTCATCTCGTTGCCGCCGGGATTGAACCACATCACATCCTTGATCTCGCTTCCGCGAATACGGCGGCCCTGGAAAAATTTCGGGCGCCGAAAGACAGGGTGATCGTGCCGCAGTTTGATCAGCCTGCGGGTGAACTCGAGCAGCGGGCGTTTTTCTTCATCGTGCTCCTGCCAGGACAACCAACTGATTTCGTTGTCCTGGCAATAAGCGTTGTTATTGCCCTGCTGGGTGCGCCCGCTTTCATCGCCAGCACAAAGCATCGGCACGCCTTGGGAAACGAAGAGCATGGTCAAAAAATTTCGCCGCTGCCGCGCGCGCAAGGCGTTGATTTGCGGATCCTCGCTCGGCCCTTCGACGCCGTGGTTCCAGGAATGATTGTTGTTTTCGCCGTCCTGATTGTTTTCGCCGTTAGCCTGGTTGTGTTTCTCGCTGTAGCTAACAAGATCTGTGAGCGTGAAACCGTCGTGGGCGGTGACAAAATTGATGCTGGCATAAGGCCGGCGGCCATCGTGCTGGTAAAGATCCGGGCTGCCGGCGAGCCGGAACGCCACTTCGCCAATTTTTCCTTGGTCGCCTTTCCAGAAACTTCGAATGGCATCGCGATATTTTCCGTTCCATTCCGTCCAGACGACGGGAAAATTTCCCACCTGATAACCGCCTTCGCCGACGTCCCACGGCTCGGCGATTAACTTTACCTGCGAGAGGACCGGGTCCTGGTGAATGATCTCGAAAAACGCGCTCAGTTTGTTCACGCCGTTGGCGTCGCGCGCGAGAGTGCTGGCAAGGTCGAACCGGAAACCATCCACGTGCATCTCCAGCACCCAGTAACGCAGACTATCCATGACTAACTGGAGAGTGCGGGTGTTGAGAAGATTGAAGGTGTTACCGGTGCCGGTAAAATCGCGATAGAAACGCAGGTCCTGCGGAATCAGCCGGTAGTAAGCCGCGTTATCGATGCCGCGGAACCCGAGCGTCGGCCCGAGATGATTTCCTTCGCCGGTGTGATTGTAAACCACATCCAGAATCACTTCGATTCCGGCGGCGTGCAGATTGCGCACCATCGTTTTGAATTCGTTCACCTGCTGGCCCAGGTCGCCGCTGCTGGAGTAGGCCGCTTCGGGCGCAAAAAAACCGATCGAGTTGTAACCCCAGTAATTGCTCAGTCCACGATCCGTTAACGCCTTGTCATTAACGTAGGCGTGCACTGGCAGGAGCTCCACTGCCGTCACGCCCAGTTTTTGCAAATAATCGATCGTCCATTCACTGCCGAGCCCGGCGTAAGTGCCGCGCAAATTCTCCGGCAAATGCGGACACAATTTCGTGAATCCCTTCACATGCAGTTCGTAGATAGCCGACTCCGCCAGCGGGGTGGTCAATTTTTTGTCGCCGCTCCAGTCAAATGAGTTATCGATCACGATCGATTTCGGCATTCCCCAGGCGTCATCGCGAAAATCGCGCGCCAGATCTTCCGCCTCGCCGCCGACCACGTAGCCATACATTTCGTCCGCCCATTGCACCCTTCCGGCGATCGCTTTGGCGTAGGGATCGAGCAGAAGTTTGGAACTGTTGAAACGCATTCCGCGCTCCGGCGCATACGGACCGGAAACGCGGTAGCCGTAGAGTTGTCCGGGACGCGCGTCCGGCAAAAAGACGTGCCAGACGAGATCGGTCTGTTCCGTCATCGGAATGCGTATATTTTCCTGGCGCGCATCGAGCGAATCGAAGAGGCAAAGATCGATCGAAGTGGCGTGTTCGGAAAAGACTGCAAAATTGACGCCGTTGCGCAACCAGGTAGCGCCGAGCGGATAAGGATAGCCGAGCCAGATTTTAACGGGCGTCATAACCGAGGGAGCGTTCCTATTCACTACGCGCAAGCGATGCGCAACAGCGGCGCGTCTGGCGCTGCGCAAAAAAATTCAGGCCGCGCGCGCAAACGCAATCGCCTGCTTCGATTCGATCTATTTATGGAAATGAAAAACCTCTTTGCTGTTCTGATTGCCGCCATCCTTGTCCCGGCCTGCGCGAGCGACCGCCCCATCATGGTTGGCGCGGCCCGGCCCGCCATCAGCCCAGGTGCGGTCCGGATTTACGAAACTCCTCCGCGCCGCTTCGAACGGATCGCCCTTCTTAATTCCTCGGCTGGCACGACCTGGATTTTTTCCGATCGCGCATCGCTGGATGATGCCATTGCCGGGTTGCGGAGCAAGGCGGCGGCGGTGGGCGCGAATGGAGTTTTGCTGCAACAAATTTACAGCCAACCCGCGGGCGGGCTTTCCATAGGAGTCGGCGGTTTTGGTGTAGGCGCAGGCGATCACGGAATTTATGCTGGCGGCGGCGGCGCGACCCTGGGTGGTCCGCTAACGAATCACCGCGTGCGAGCGACAGCGATTTACGTGCATTGAGAGACTGGAGGGACGGGCGCTGTCCCGTCCGTGTTTAAAATAGGGCCGCCACAGCGGGCGTCACTCCAGATTTACAGATCCCGCAAGACGCGTTGCGCTTTCTCAACGTCGCTCGGCCGCAAGATCATTAGTCCTTTTTGCGAATTCACGGCCGTCGCCAGGTAGGCGTATTCGATGTTCACTTCCGCTTGGCCCAGCCGGTCGGCGATCATCCCCAAGGTTCCCGGCTCGTTATCGGACTCGATCATCAGCACATCATTTTCCAGCGCGAGCACGCCGCGCTCGCCGAGAAGCATGAGCGCTTTGGTTGGATCACCGACTACCATCCGAATCACCGCGTGATCGGCCGTGTCGGAAACCGACAGCGCGTGGATATTAATTTCCGCTTCCGCCAGTTCCTCGCATACCCGCGCGAGTGCGCCCGGTTTGTTGCTGAGAAAAATTGCGAGCTGAGTCGCCGGTTCAATCAACAGCTTCGGGCTCATCGTTTAAGACTGAAGCCGCCAGCGCACGCTGACAAATGGAAAACTGGAAATACTCTTGGCGCGACTGGCAAGGGCGACGCTTAATTTTATTCGAAGCGCCGAAACCAGGAATAGGGAAAATCGTCGCCCGGACAATCGGTCGCCCAGCGTGGTGGATTCACTTCCCGGTGTGGACGGACTGCGATGTTGCGGTCGTTGGCGGTTTTTCCGCAGCGTTTGCGCAGGTAGTTGATCAACTCTTCGCAGGCCTCGAGTTGGCGGCGGGTGGGTTGGCCGCGATTAAAATCGCCCACGAGGCAAATACCGAGCGCGATGTTGTTCAGGTAATCACTGTGCACGTGGCCGCCGATGACGAATTGGTAGGCGAGCCCGTTTTGCATCCGCCGAACGTGGCGATGGTAGTAATCGAAAATGCGCGCGCTGCCCTGGCGAGTGCCGCTGTTGTGCACAATGATGAACTGCCAGCGACGACGCAAAACCGGCGCGCGATCAATTTCAGAACGGACCGAGCGCGTGAGGTAGCTGTAGGTCGCTTCCGGGCGCGAGAAAAACCACCAGCCGCGGCGCGGCGCGGGAGTGGGCGGCGGCTCGTAACCCTGTTCTTCGAGTAAACCCGATTTTTCGACGTTCACCTGCGGAACTCCGGCTTGCGCCGGCAAAGCACGAATCGGTGCGGCAGTTGCGCTCGGCGATGGCGAAGGAGTCTCGTCCGCCGCTGTCTTCGCCGGGGTGGGAGACTTTTTTGGGGAAGGCGATTCTTCTGCCGGCGTCGATTTCTTTTTCGCGCCGGTTTTGGTTTTTTTCTTCTTCGCCGGCGTCGCTTTCTTTTTTGCCGCTGATGTCTTGCTCGTTTTGCGTGCCGGAGTGGGCGAAGGCGTCTTCTTTTTTACCGCGGAAGATTTTGGTTTGGGCGTTGGCGTTACATCCGCCGCTTGCGCAAGCAGGAACGAGCCGACGATTGCGCCGACGGCCACCACCATCCAAACGCGCAATCGAATCACCGGCGCGACCGTAACAGAGGAGCGCGCGCGTTCAAGCGGGCTGCGGGACTCGCGCGGCAGCGCTTCTCAGTGCGCGCTCGTGTTCGCGACGCAAAATTGCATTTAGCTTGCCGCCGAGCAGGAGCAGAAAACAAGTGAGATACATCCAGGTGAGCAAGACGATAATGGACGCCAGCGCGTGATAAGTCGGGTTATAACGATCGTACCTGGTGACGTAGAATTGGAATAACTTCGTCACCACCAGCCAGCCGGCGGAAAATAAAATCGCTCCGGGCAAGGCCTGCCGAATGGTGAGATAATTTTCCGGCGTCAACAAATAGAGAGCCAGCGCGAGTCCCACCAACGCGATGGCGGTGAAGGGCAGATTTAAAGTCGCCACCCAGTCTTGCAGCGGAATCTTGAGTTGAAAATTTACCTCCGCGATCCCAGCGAGCGTTTCGCCAAAGACGACCGCGTTAAAACAAATCAGGATTGTAATTCCAAACCAGAACAGCAGCAGAAAAGAGATGAGATATTTCGACCACCAATGGCGATCTTCCTCCACCCCGTGCGTCTGGCTGAGCGCGCGCGAGGTGGTGCTGATGAACATCGTGCCCAAATAAATGCCGAGAATGATCCCAACATTTGCCACCCAGCCGGTCGAGCCAGTCACGACCACGCTCGCCAGGGCGGAGTCGAGAATATCCTGCACTTTCGGATCGGGCGGCAGAAATTCCTTCAGCAGCACAAACATTCGGTGCAAGCGCGCCGGATCCGTGCCGAACAAACCGAGGAGGTGCCAGAGAAAAAGCAGCCCGGGCGCGAGCGTGAAAAGAAATTGATACGCCATCTGCGCGGCCAGACCGGTAGTGTTGTCGGTGGCTGTTTCCCAGACCAGCCGTCGCGAAGTGCGCCCGATTAACCGCAGCAATTTCATTCTTCGCGCAAGTGTAACTTTGCCCCTCGCAATTATCCATTAAACTCCGGCGCCCTCTTCCGCGTTGAAAAAAATTCTCATTCTCACTGCCGGATTCGGCGAAGGCCACAACAGCGCCGCGCGCGGAATTCGCGACGGCCTTCTGCAAATTGCGCCCGACACGCGCGCAGAAATTCGCGACCTGTTCGCGGAAACTTTCGGTCCGCTGAATGAAATCGCGCGCCGCCTTTATCTCACGGTCATCAATCGCGCCCCGCGTAGCTGGGCTGCGACCTACCGCTGGATCGACCGGCGGCAAAATTTCCGGCCCGGCCTAAGCACATTGTTTTTAGCGCGTGCGCGACTCGCCGCCGTCGTTGCACGCGAGCGACCGGATTTAATCGCGTCGGTTTACCCGGCCTACGGATATTTTCTCGAGGAAATTCTTGGCCCCGCCACAGGCGAAAAACCGCGGCGCGTCATCTGCATTACCGATTCCATTTCGATCAACGCCATTTGGTATCGCGCTTCGGCCGATTATTTTCTGCTGGCCAACGAACATAGCGCCGACGTTCTCGTTCGCGCCGGGGTTGATCGCGCAGTGCTGCGCGTGACTGGTTTTCCGGTCAGCCCGAAATTTGCCGCGCTCACTCCGCGCGCGGCCAGGCCGCCGTGGCGTCTTCTCTGTATGATCAATGCCGGAAACGTTTCCGCGCCCGATTTGGTGCGCCAGCTTGCGGCGATTCCAAACACCCAGCTTACGGTTACGGTTGGTCGCGACGAAAAACTTCGACGCGAAGTGGAGCGGGTTCGTGGCGCGCACAGTTTCGAAATCATCGGCTGGACGGACGAGCTTCCGCAGTTGCTCGGCACGCATCATCTGCTTATCAGCAAGGCCGGCGGGGCCACGGTGCAGGAAACGATCTCGGCGTGTTGTCCGATGATCATTAACCAGGTTGTTCCCGGCCAGGAAGAAGGCAATGCCCAGTTAATTACAATGACGAATTGCGGGCGGGTGGCGCTTTCAAATGATGACGTGCTCCGCGCGGTCGATGACGCACTGCGCGACGACGGGAAACTGTTGTGCGACTGGTCGGCCAACGTGGCCCGCATTAGCCGCCCAGCGGCCGCGCTCGAGATCGCCGGGTTTCTACTGTCGCTTTCAATGTGAATCGCCTTTGTGATTCGGGTTTCACTTTTGTTTTGGGCCGAATTGCGTTTCAATAACGATGATGAACATGAATACGAAATTAGGAATCGCGCTGACGCTGGCCACGCTCCTCGCAAGTTGCGCCGATCAAGGCACAACTCCCAGCGGCGCCGCCGCGTCCGCCGCTCCACGCACCATCGCGCAGCCGGGAGGCGCACCCGCGGTACCGCCGGTGGGAATCCCGCCTGGCGGCGGCCCCCACTAGTTTTCCAAGTCTCGTTAGCATCATCGACTTGGTATGCCCGGGCGACTCTACGATCATATCGACCTTCGCGTGCGCGATCGCGCGCGCGCGCAGGAATTTTTTGCGAAAATCCTGCCGGCCCTTGGTTTCTCGCTCGATAAAAGCACGACGGATTGGGGCGCGTTTGAAAAAGATGGATCGGGAAAACCGGCCGAGTTTTTTGCCTTCGACGAAGATGCGAATCATCAGCCGAATAAAACGCGCATCGCATTTTGGGCTGAGACGCGCGCGGAGGTAGATCGGGCGAGCAAGATCGTTCGCGCGGCCGGGGGCAAGAATCTGGAAGGCCCGCAAATCTGGCCGGAATACAGCCCCGGTTATTACGCGCTGTTTTTCGAAGATCCGGATGGAAACAAATTCGAGATTTGCTGTCGCCGCGGCACGATCGTTGCGGAGTGAGGGTTAGCGAGAGAGTTTGCGATATGAGCAGTCAGGGCGAGATGGAGATTCTGCGAGAGACCAAGCGGGTTCGTTATCTCAAGATCATTGCGCTCTATAAAATCGCCAAAGGCGTCCTGCTCATTCTGCTGGGTGCGTCGATTTTATTTCTAAACACGCGCGACTTATGGCTCGGCCGGATTTCCGATTGGGCGGGAGAAGAGATCCTCCTGAAACATAGCAGAGCCGTCGTCTATCTCCTGCACCGCGTCCAACACGCGGTCGAAGGCGGCACCCTCCGAGCAACCGGGCTGCTGGCGCTCGCCTTCGCGGCACTCTTCCTGACCGAAGGCATCGGCGTCTATCTTCAAAAACGGTGGGCGGAATACCTGATGGTTATCGCGACGGCGGCGTTTATACCGGTGGAAATTCGCCACATCATTCACCAGCCATCGATCGCCGCTGTCGGTATTTTGGCGGCAAACTGTTTTATCGTTTGGTTTTTATTTCGCGTGTTGAGACGCAACCCGGCCCCGGCGCACAGCCGGCCGCAGGAGGTCGCGGTCGAGACTCGTTGAAGGCCGGCCGTATTCCAAGTCTCGTTAGGAACCCTACCAGACGTTCCATCGGCAGACCGATGACATTCGTTTTCGAACCGCGAATGGCCGCGATAATTTCCTCTCCATTTTCCTGCGCGGCGTAAGCGCCCGCTTTATCCAGCGGGTCGATGCGAGCAAGGTACTCGTCGATCATGCGGGCAGTCAGTTTTCGAAAACGGACCGAGGAAATTTCGCTAAACGTGATCGGTGCAACTCGCGGCGCGATGAGGCAAACACCACTGCAGACGCAATGCTCGCGCCCACTGAGTTGACGAAGAATCTTGCGCGCCGCCGCCAGATCGCGTGGTTTGCCGATCAGCCGGTGACCGAGCGCCACCAAAGTGTCGCCGCCGAGCACGACCGCCGCCGGATGAATGTGCGCCGCCGCGCGCGCTTTCGCGACCGCATTTACCAGCACCAATTCACGTGGCGAAAAATGTTCGCCCGTCAACTCCTGCACTCGGGGCGGAGCGACCTCAAAAACATAGCCGGCTCGCGTAAGCAAATCGCGTCGGCGGGGAGATTGTGACGCCAGGATGAAACGCAAAATGGCTTACGGCGAAGGGGACGGCCTGGACGGTCCTTTGCCGGCGCCTGACGGATTATTTTTTCCTCCTAAAATTGACGGCATTTCCATTTCGGAATAACCCGGCGGCACTTCAAATTCTGACTCCGCCAGCGGATCTTGTTTGATTGAGACCAGCGTAATCGTGAAATGTTTCTCGCCCGGAAGCTCGACCCGCATCTTCAACGGCAGCCCGGGAAAATCGCGATAATCCGGGATGGGCCCCTGGTGCGCGTTCCATTGCGTTGGCTGGAGCGATTGGAGTTGACGCAGAATCGCGGCGCCGTCCGGATAATTCGTCGCAATCCAGTAGGTGCCCTTCATTTTGGGACTTTCACTCGTATAAATTTCCGTTTTCTGGCCGTTGATCATCTCCTTTTTGCCGGTGTCGGCGAGTTTCGCTTTTGCTTCGGCGTTCTGGCTGACGCCGGAATATTGTTTCGCCATTTCTGTCATCGCCCGCATTCGCTCCCCAGAAATGCGCATGATTTGCTTCTGTTCGGGAAGGAGAGTGAGAGTGTCGCCGCTTTTGCCATCGATAATCATCACCGCCTGCGGCATGGCGACGCGCGTTTTGTCGCCCTTCATTTTGATCGTGATCTCGTTCAATCCCCTGCCGGCGCCTTCGATTTTTTGCACCACGGTGAGGTCGGCGCGCAACAGGGGCGCGAAGGCGAGGGAAAGAGCCAGGAAGATTGCTTTCATGCCTTATTGCTAGTGACGATGCGCCTGAAATTCAAAAGGAAAAAAGCGCTTGGCAGAAAGAGTTCCGCGCGTCAACTTCGGTTCAATGCGGGTGTAGCTTAATGGTAAAGCTGTAGCCTTCCAAGCTACTGACGAGGGTTCGATTCCCTTCACCCGCTGTTTCGCGCTGTTTCCCCCGGCATGTTGAATGCTACCCAAAGGAACTCCTGCAATTATTTGTTAAAAAGCCGTTGCCGCCAGAGGCTCAGAATTCTACGCTCGATGGTTTCATTCCCGCGAGAAGCAGCAAATGTTGAATCCATCCCGTTACGTTTTGATCGCCGCCACCCTCGTTTGCGCGATAATGGCTGCCGCGACAAGCGGTAATGCGCAAGAGGTCGCTAGCTCAGAAGAGCCGCCCGATTTTTCGCTGGGTCTGATGTCGCCCATCGGCGCCGGATATTTTGCGTCTTCGGGAAGCGCCGGCCCAAATTACGGCACGACTCTAAATGGTCCGGATCCGACCCTGGCCATCGGTGATAACCTCAATTTTGCGTTTCCGGCGAGAATTCCTTTTCATGTCGTCGCTTCGTTATCGGCTGGTTACGACGACAACGTAAACACCGGCGGCTCGAACAATAGCTCCGGTGGGGGAGGATCCGCCTTCGCCAGTACCAATCTCGGTTTGAGTTACGATTTTGGGACCCCGCGAACACGTCTGGCCGTGCAGGCCAACGGCGGCGTTACTTACTATTCGGAGCAGGAAACTGAAGACTACAATGCCTCGCTTGGTCTCCGGCTTACCCACAAGTTTTCTCCGAGACTAAACTTCGAGGCCGATACTTTTTTCACCTATACCGCCCAACCAACCTATAATTCCAACCTCGGTATCAATCGCGACATTGGCAGTTATATTTTTTCCAGCGATCGGGCCATTGTCAGCTACCTCTGGACACCAAGATTTTCGACTATCAGTAGCTACACCTTCAGCGCTTTTTTTCACGAAGGTCAGAATGCTCCGGCCACTAACGGCAACGACCTATCGAACATCGGCAGTAGCGACGATCGAGTGCAAAACACTTTTTCGAATCAGTTTCGCTATCTTCTTTTACCTACCAGCGCGGTAGTTGCGGAGTATCGACTTGGCTTCATTAACTACCAGACTACTACGTCCTTCGATTCGGCTACTAATTCACTTTTGCTTGGCTTCGAGCAAACCTTTACCCGGCGTTTGACTGCTTCTTTTCGCGCCGGCGTTGAATACCGCTCCTACTCGACCCAGGCCGATTCTCTCGCGCCTACTTTTGAAGGAAGCCTGAACTATCTCCTGGGCGAGCGTTCCTCTCTAAATGTGTTTATCAACTACGCACTTCAACCCGCAGACGTCGCCGGGCAGGCGGAACGGACTAACTTTATTTTGGGCGTCAACGGTAGCTATCGGTGGACGGCACGGATTACTTCCTCGCTCTCACTCACCTACGGCCATGATGACTACGGTGGGGCCGGCACCTCGACTTCTGCTACGGTGTTCTCCGAAAATACCTTTAACGCCAGCCTGTCAGCTCGCTATGCTGTCACTCGATATTTTGGCGTCAACGCCAGCTATAATTTCACTGACGTAATCTCGGATACGGCTGACCGCTCCTATAGTCGCAATCATGTTTTCCTAGGGGTCGATTTTGCCTTCTGACGAGACCTATTACTCGTAAGTCACTAAACTTCGCTCTCCAGAATCCCACGATGTCGCCAGGCATACCCGAGGCCGGAGTAAAGGGTTAGGGCGACAGTTAGCCAGACCAGAATGGGGCCGGCGTCGTTCCATGCCCGGCGCCACCAGTCGCTGGCGGCGCTGCCGCGGCTCCACTCCGCCAAAGTCAGCAAACTAAGAAAGAAGGTCACGGTAATGATTTGCCAGGATGTTTTGTGCTTGCCCAGGCTCTCGGCGGAAAGAACCCGCCCTTGGGCGCTGGCCATGAGCCGCAACCCGGTAATCAGGAAATCGCGGCCCACTACTACCGTCGCCGCCCAGGCGGGAATCGCGCGCAAAGGCACCAGCGAGATGAACGCAGCCGCGATCATGATTTTATCAACCAGCGGATCCATGAGTTTGCCGAAGTTGGTCTCGGTCTGGTAACGACGCGCGATTTCGCCATCGAAAAAATCAGTAATACCAGCTACCAGAAAAGCGATGAGCGCGGCGGTGTGAGCATAGCGCCACGGTGAGCTCAAGGCGATGACGAAGAGCACCGTTAAAACGAGCCGACTTAGAGTGAGACGATTGGCCCAGTTCATTTTGCGCTCAATTCTCGCACCGCCGCGGACATTTGCGGGCTCTTCCAAATCGGTGTCCGCTTCTTTAGTTCATCCACAATCCATTTGCTGGCATCAAATGCTTCCGCACGATGGGCTGCGGCCACGCGCAGGTAGAGCGACGCCTCGCCAGCCGCAACAAAACCAACACGATGCTGAATTTTCACCGCGAACAAACCGAAGAGGACAATGGCTTGCTGCGCAATCATTCGTAACTGGTGCTCTGCCATTTTCGCATGCGCTTCGTAATCAATTCCTCTAATCATCGAACTGTTCTCAGTCGGTCTTACTACTCCGCGAAATTCCACCACCGCGCCCGCCGCTGATTTATGATCTTGTTCGTCGTCTGGCAGAGGTCGCTCCAGCAGGGCGATTTCGCAGACGCCATTTGCCAGGCCGTGCACTTGCTCGTTTAATGACTCGTTCGCGCTGGACACATTTAAAAAGGAGACGCAAACGCATGACGAAGCAATCGGATATTGGGGTGATCGGCCTGGCTGTGATGGGGGAGAACCTCGTCCTCAACATGGAATCGAAAGGATTCGCCGCCGCCGCTTTCAATCGCACGACAGAGGTCACGGAGAAATTCGCCGCCACTCGCGCCAAAGGAAAAAGTATCACGCCGACGAAA
>DAIOVO010000011.1:2005-11735 GCA_036758965.1 Chthoniobacterales bacterium | reverse complement strand
CCATCGAGGAATTCATCGGCGCGCTGAAGAAGCCGCGCAAAGCCATGATCATGATCAAGGCCGGGCCGCCGGTCGATCAGGTCATCGGTGAAATCGCGCCGCTGATGGAGAAAGGCGACGTCATTATCGATGGCGGGAACTCGCTTTTTACCGACACGCAGCGGCGCTGCAAGGATTTGGAAGCGCGCGGATTTCACTTCATCGGTTGCGGCGTTTCCGGCGGTGAAGAAGGCGCACTCAAGGGCCCCTCGATGATGCCCGGCGGTTCGCGCGAAGGTTACGAAATCGTCGCGCCGATTTTCCGCAAAATCGCCGCGCAAGTCGATGGCGAGCCGTGCTGCCGTTACATGGGACCGGACGGCGCGGGCCATTATGTCAAGATGGTGCACAACGGAATCGAGTACGGCGACATGCAGTTGATCTGCGAGGCCTACGCGATTCTGAAAAATGTGCTCGGCCTCGAAGCCTCGGAGCTGGCCGATATTTTTTCGGAATGGAACCACGGCGCGCTCGATAGTTACCTGATCGAGATTACCGCGGAAATTTTTCGCAAAAAAGATCCCGACACGGGCAAGCCACTGGTCGAGGTCATTCTCGATAAGGCTGGGCAAAAAGGGACTGGCTTGTGGACGTTGCAATCGGCGCTGGCGGAATCGGTCGTGATTTCGACGATCAACGCCGCGGTCGAAGCGCGCGTCATTTCCTCGCGCAAAGACGAGCGTGTGGCCGCTTCAAAAATTTTGCCGCAACCGGATTTCCCGAAATTTACCGGCGACAAAAAGCACCTTGTCCAGGCTGTCCATGATGCGCTTTACGCGTCCAAGATTGTTTCCTACGCCCAGGGGATGGAGCTGCTTGGGGCTGCCAGTGCAACCTACAAATGGAATCTGAACTTCGGGGACATCGCCACCATCTGGCGCGGTGGCTGCATTATTCGCGCGAAATTTCTCGATCGCATCACTGACGCCTATGCGCGTGATCCCGACCTGCACAACCTGCTTTTCGATTCCTACTTCACCGACATCATCGCCAAAACGCAGCATAACTGGCGCATCGCTACTTCCGCCGCGATCGATCACGGCGTCGCCGTTCCCGCCTTTAGCGCATCGCTCGCCTATTTCGATAGCTACCGTTCCGCGCGGTTGCCGGCGAACCTGTTGCAGGCGCAACGCGATTTCTTCGGCGCGCATACCTACGAGCGAATCGATAAACCGGGCGTCTTCCACACCGATTGGATGGGCGGCGACGCGCCGGCCCAGCAAATCAGCGGGCCGAAGCCCACCGCAAAACGCCACGCCGCGGAATAACTATAGCCGCGGTCGCCAGCCGCGGCCAACAACCGCGGCTCCAACGCGCCGTGCTTGCTAATGAAAATCGTGCGATTCCGCACCAGCGAGTTCATCGCTCGCCAACGCGAGAATTTTCTGCGCTTTAATCAACACCACCTTGTCGGTATTTTGCACTTGTCCTTCGATCGCCAGAAACGGTTCTTCCGTGATGACCAATCGTGTTCGCTCAAATAGATCGGGCGTTACGATCGCATTGGAAACACCGGTCTCATCTTCCAGACTGATGAAAACAAAACCTTTCGCCGTTCCCGGCCGCTGACGACAGATCACATTGCCCGCGATGCGTATGATCGAGCCATGCTCCGCCTGCGGAAGATCAATCGCGCGCCAGATATCCGGCAATTTTTCGCGCAACAATTTCATCGGATGCGGCCCGGTCGTGAGATTCATTTGCTCGTAATCGGCACGCACGCGTTCAGGCAAGGTCATCGCCGGCAACGGCGATTTCCCTCCGTCATTCTGAGCGAAGCGAAGCGGAGTCGAAGCCGTAACGCAGCCGACGTAGTCGGCGAGGCCGTGCTTTCCATCCCGCCGCGTTACCTGTACCTTTCGCGGCGGGATCCCTCGACTTCGCTCGGGATGACGGGGTGGAGACGCAAATAATCCATCCGCGACTTCCTCCTCCACCTTCCACATCGCATCACGCCGATGCTCCGCGAAACAATTCAGCGCGCCCAGGTTTGCCAGCGCGCGCAGTTCATCTTTCGTTAGGGGCAGGCGTTTCCGAAAATCTTCCAGCGTAGAAAACGGCTGCGCGTTTCGTTCCCGCACCAGTTCATCGCCATGCTCGCGCCGTAATCCATTCACCACACAAAATCCGAGACGGATGGTGTCGTCCGAAACCACGCTGCAATTCCAATCCGATTTTTCCACGCAGACCGGCAGCGTTTTCACTCCATGCCGGCGCGCATCTTTCACAATCGTGGCCGGCGCATAAAACCCCATCGGCTGATTGTTAATCAAACTCGCGTAAAACTCCGGCGCGCGATGCACTTTCAAATAGGCGCTGCCGTAAGCCAGAATCGCAAAACTGATTGCGTGCGATTCCGGAAATCCATAAAGCGCGAAGGAGGTGATCGCCTGCAAAACTTTCTCGATCACCTCTGGCGCGACCTGATTGCGCGCCATCGCTTCGCGCAACTTCACGCTCACTTTATTCATCCGTTCTTCCGAGCGATGGAAGCTGAGCGCGCGCCGCAATTCCTCCGCTTCATCGCCGGAAAAATTCGCCATGATCATCGCGATCTTGAGCATCTGCTCCTGGAAAAGCGGTACGCCTAATGTCCGCTCGAGCACCGGCTTCAATCGCTCGTCGAAATACGTCACCGGCTCTTTCCCCGCGCGCCGGGCCAGATACGGATGCACCATGTCGCCCTGGATCGGCCCCGGCCGGATGATCGCGACTTCGATCACCACATCGTAAAAACATTTCGGTTTCAGCCGCGGCAACGTTGCCATTTGCGCCCGGCTCTCGATTTGAAAAACGCCGATGGTATCGGCGGTTTGCATCATCTCGAAAGTCGGCGCGTCATCTTTCGGAATGTGGGCGAGATCGAGCGGCCGCCCGCGTTCGCGGCAAAGCTCGAGCGCATCCTGCATTACCGACATCATTCCCAGCCCGAGCAGATCGACCTTAACGATTCCTAGATCCTCGCAATCATCCTTGTCCCATTGCGCGACCACCCGGCCCGGCATCGATGCGTTTTCCAGCGGCACGAATTTGCTCAGTTTATTCTGGCAAATAATCATTCCGCCGCTGTGCTGGCCGAGATGCCGCGGCAATCCGTAAATCGCCTGATACAACCGCACGAACGCCGGCATTCGTGGATGCGCTTTCGGCAAACCGGCCTGCTCGATCTGCGCTTCCAGCTCAAGCGTGTGCGGAAAATCGCCGCTGGCGAAGAGGTGCGAAAAACGATCGAGCGTGCTCGGCGAAAAATTCAGCGCCTTGCCGATCTCGCGCGCCGCGCTTTTGCCGCGATACGTGATCACGTTCGCCGTCATGGCCGCGCCGTCTTTGCCGTAACGACGATAAACTTCCTGGATGACGCGCTCGCGCCGGTCGCCGCTAGGCAAATCGAGATCGATGTCCGGCCAGCCTTTGCGGCTCTCGTTCAGGAAACGCTCGAAGACGAGATGATTGGCAAGCGGATCGACCGGGGTGATGCCGAGACAAAAACAGACCGCGCTGTTGGCCGCGCTCCCGCGGCCTTGCCCCATGATGTTGTTTTCACGGCAGAAATTGACGATGTCCCAGACGATCAAAAAATAACCGGCAAACCCGAGGCGAGTGATGAGGCCGAGTTCTTCTTCGAGCTGACGTTTCACTTTTTTCGTGATCGATTCGTAGCGCTGTTGCGCGCCGAAAAGCACGATCGTGCGCAGGAACGAATTCATGCTGTGACCGGCCGGCACGGAAAAATCGGGGAATTCGTAGCCGATATTTTCTAACGAGAACTGGATGCGGTCAGCCAGTCGTTCCGTGTTGGTGATCGCGTCGGGCAGATCGCGAAAGATGGCGCGCATTTCCGCGTCGCTCTTGAGATGGCGCTCGGCATTTGGGGTGAGCAATCTGCCGGCCAGATCGAGATGAGTGTGCTCGCGAATGCAGGTGAAAACATCGAGCACTTCGCGCCCGTAAGGTTTAGCGTACTGCACGCCGTTAGTCGCGAGCAGCGGCAACCGAAATTTCGAAGCCAGGTCGATCAACATCCTGTTAACTCGATCTTCCCCGCGCAAAAAATGCCGCTGAATTTCGACATAAACATTTTCGCGACCGAAGGCCTGGATGAGAGTTTCGATTTCACCGTCATCCTGAGCGAAGTCGAGGGATCCCGTGGTGTTTCCTTTAAGGTGACATGGCGGGATCCCTCGACTTCGCTCGGGATGACGTGCGGCTTTAATGCTCTGGGGAGCAGGGGCTGCTAGCCCGTTCCTCCCGGCATTCTGCCGGAAGGCCTGTGCGATGTTATTGGCTGGTATTGGACCGGGTTCTTTTACGCTACGCTTCCCGGATGTTTGCGGGAGACTCCCGCAAACTACGGGCTGACAGCCCGTGTTCCCCGAGCCGACGAGCGCTACCAAGCCTTCCGCAAATTCCGGCAGCTCATCCCACTGCACCGCGCATTCCCCTTTTACTTCACTGCGCAGATGCGCGCGAGTGAGAAGCGAGCAAAGATTGGCGTAACCATTTTTCGTCGCGACCAGCACCGGCAATGCGCTGCCGTCTTCCATTGTTAATTCCGCGCCAGTGATGGTGCGCACTTTGTGTTCGCGACATGCCACCGCAAAACGTTGCGAACCATAAACGCCATTGCGATCGAGCAACGCCATCGCCGGCATTTCCAACTCCGCCGCGACTTGCACGAGTTGCTCCGGAAAAGAAGCGCCGCGCAAAAAACTGAAGGCGCTGCTGGCGTGAAGTTCGATGTAGGGCATGGGGGTGTTGAAGGGTTCGGCAATCAAATCCGCTCCAACGCTCAACTCTTTAACGCGCTCCTAATCATAAATCCCATCCAGCGCCCAGCCCTCGGCGGCGCAATGACAGCGCGCGACCGCGCCATTCTCGATCTCCACATCCCACTCAATCCGCGCCCACATTTTTTCGTCCCACCAATTTCCCGAAAGCGGAAACGGACCCGCCTGGGCCGTCGTCACGCCCTCGATTTGCGGAGCACGCAGATGAGCTGGTTGGTTGTTTTCTAGTAACACCGTTGCCTTTTGTCGTTTGCGGAAACGGCGCAGTGGAATGCCGACAACACCGTCATCCCGAGCGAAGTCGAGGGATCCCGTGGCAAAACTTGAAGGTAATACAGCGGGATCCCTCGGCTTCGCTTCGCTCCGCTCGGGATGACTGGACCAAACAAATGGCTCCATCCGAAACGCATCCGGCCGGTGCGTTTCTTCCAGCACCGGCGTGCCCACCCGCTCGGCGCCGAGCAAGCCAATCAGCCGCGCCAGGGTCTCGTGCAATTGCGCCGGATCACGCAGGGCGGTTTCGAATAATCCAAATTGTTGGCGGACCGATCGGGTTGGTTGCGCTTCCAATTCCACTGAAACAATCGGATGCGTGGAAGTGAAATTCTCCAGATGAGTGTGCAGCATCCGGAAAAGAATTTCTTCGCTGTTGGTCGGCTGCGGGATTTTGAAAACGCGCTCGTAGTGCGACTTGTCAGCAAAGGTCAAACGCAACCGCAGTTCCGCCGCGACGAGATAGATAGCGTTTAAACGCGTAGCGAGCTGCTGCAAAAATCGCCGCAGCATGAAGAGCAATGGTTCGACCGTTTCGATTTCGTTTTCGAACTCGAAGCTTTCGATAAACGATTCCGGGGGCGCGACCAGTTTGAGTATGCGCTCGGCCCTCCCATTGGCGCGCTCCCAGAGTTCGATCGCGCGAACGCCCAGCCGCGCGGCCAGGTCATCGCCTGGTAATTGCGCGAGCTGACCGAGGGTGTGAATTCCCCATTGATGCAGAATGGCGAGAATGCGCTCTGTTTCCTTGGCGCGCTCAATTTGTCTGGCTGAAAGCGCTGGCAAAATAGCCGACGCGATTTGAGGTGAAAGATTAGCCAGCGGCACGAGTCGATTTTAACCGCTGGCTTTAATATGTTCAAGTGAACATAATTCTGTAGGCTTATCAACGTGCCCGGGCCCTCCCGCCGAGTTTATTGCGCGAGGCCAAAGCGGTGGCAGCCCGGCAGGGACGAACACTGCGTGATTTCGTGGCAGAAGCGATGAACGAGAAACTTCACGGCCGCACCTCCGAGCGGCAAACCATGGATGAACACTTCGGCGCCTTGAGCCAATTGCGAAAGGAAAATCGCCAGATCGATAAGATCATCGAGAAGGAATTTGAAACTCTTTAGCCGCGGTTGCTAGCCGCGGCCAACAACCGCGGCTACAACAAAGTCCGCACGGTTCCCCCGAGCGAATCATCAGGCATCCCGAAGTCGAGGGATCCCGCCATGAAACCTTTAAGGCAACGCTACGGGATCTCTCGACTTCGCTCAGGATGACGGGAGTTTCACAAAATCTCGACCGGACATTTCGGCAGCGCGGCCATGAAAGCGCGGCCGTACGGTTTGGTTACAATTCGATTATCGAGAATAACGATGATGCCGTGATCGCTTTTCGTCCGAATTAAGCGCCCGACGCCCTGACGAAATTTCAAGATCGCTTCCGGCAGTGAGTATTCGGTGAACGGATCGCCGCCGCGGGCTTCGATCATTTCCAGCTTCGCTTCAATCAGCGGATGATCGGGCACGGCGAAGGGCAGACGCGTGATGATGACGTTGCGCAGTGCGTCACCGGGAACATCCACGCCCATCCAAAAACTGTCGGTGCCGAAAAGCACGCTGCGCGGCGTAGTTTTAAATTGTTCCAGTAATTTCGTGCGCGGTTTACCGGCGCCTTGCACGAGCAAATTCAAATCGTGTTCCGCGCAAAAATTTTCCATGCGCGCCGCCACTTGCTGCAGCGTCCGATAACTGGTGAACAAGACGAAGGCGTGGCCATCGGTCTGAGCGACGAAATGTTGAATCCAATCGACCAGCGCTTCTTCATAGCGAGCATCGCGCGGATCGGGCATTTTGCGGACTACGAAAATTTTCATCTGCCGCTCGAAATCGAACGGGCTGCCGAGCTGCAACGGCTCGGCTTCGGTTGCGCCGACGCGATTGCGGAAATAGGAGAGATCTTTTCGTCCCACGCCCAGAGTGGCGCTGGTCATGATGCAGGAGTGATCTTCGCGAAAAAGCAAACGACGCAGCGCCGGCGCGATGTCGATGGGAGCGGCGTTGAGGGTGAGGAATTGCCCCGTCTTGCCGGTTTTTTCGACCCAGTAAACATGCTCCCGTTCCGATTGCTCCAGAAAAGCCGCGATGCCGGCGCGGCTCTCGGCGATCCTGCGCCCCAAATCCTGCAACTCCGCTTTTAACATTTCGTCCTCCTGCTTGCGCACGATTTCCGAGATGCGCGATTGGAGCGCGATCAGGCGCGCGGTGATGGTATCCGGCGCGATCTCGGGCGCGCGCACGCGGAACTCACGCCCTTTTCGGAAATCGCAGTGCTGCATGACCGTCTCGAAAAATCGTTCGATCTCCGGGACGATTTGCGCCGCCAACTGCACTCCCGCGCTATCGCGGGTGACGGTGAATAATCCTTTTTTGGTGCGCTCGTTGTAAAGACGCTGCGCGGTCGCGCGCAACCCATATTGCGAAACGCCAATCCCAATCTGCCGCGAAGCAGTCTGCTCCATGGTGTGCGCTTCATCCAGAATCAAGAAATCGTTAGGAAAAATAAAACCGCTTCCGCGCTCATCGTTCTCCTGGCCGGCGGCGAGCAAAATAAAAAGCAGGGTGTGATTCATCACCACCACTTGCGCCTTTTCGAAGCGACGGCGCGCCCGCTGGTAAAAACAGCGATCATTTTGTCCGCAGGTTTTGCGGGTGCAGATATGCGCTTCGCTGCAAATTTGCGTCCAGACTTTTGCGTCCGGCTCAAACGCCAGATCGCTCAAACTCCCATCGCGCGTCCGCGCCGCCCAGGCCGCGATTTCCTGCAATTGATTTTGTTCCGGGCCGGTAAAGAGATCGTTTTGTGTCTCGAGCGCGCGGAGCAAACGTCGCGGACAAACGTAATTTTGCCGCCCCTTGATCAGCGCCGCCTCGAATTCCACCGGTAAAACTTTTTTCAGGATAGGAATGTCTTTCCCGAAAAGTTGTTCCTGCAAATTGATGGTGTGGGTCGAGATAACGGCTTTTTGGTTTTGCTCAAGGGCGAACAGGATTGACGGCGCAAGGTAGGCAAGCGATTTGCCCACACCCGTGCCCGCTTCCACCACCAAATGACGCTCTTCTTCCAGCGCGCGCGCAATCGCACCCGCCATTTGTCGTTGCTGCGGCCGGTTCTCGAAATTTTTCGCCTTGGCCAGCAAACCGTCCGCCGAAAAAATTTGCTCCGTCCGCTCGAAAAAGTCCGAGCCAATCGTTTCGCGTAATGCAATCATCGTTTGCCTGGTTCCCGAGCCTAAACTGAATTCTTCCTGTCGAAAACTTCGATGACGTTACTCGATCGCTACACCACGCGGAATTTCCTGCAGGCCTACCTTTACTGCATCGCCGGGTTCATCTCCATCTGGCTGATCTTCGACATCAGCGACAGCATCTCAACTTTTCTCGATCAACACGTCGGGCTGCTGCGGGTGGTGGAATATTATTTCACCCAAATGCCGCAGGTGCTGGTGGTGTTGCTGCCTTACGCGCTTTTACTCGCGTTGCTTTTCGTCCTCAGTCGCATGTCGCGCGCGAATGAAATTGTCTCCATGCTCACCGCCGGAATCAGCCTCCCGCGCGCGCTCGCCCCGTTGCTCCTGCTCGGCGTTCTCACCACCGGCCTTTGTTTCGTTCTTAACTACTCGGTCGCGCCGCACGCGGAAATGGCGCGAAAACTTTTTTTCTCCGATCGCAATTCGCTAACGATTCAGGGACAAATTTTTCGTAATCGGCGCGACGCACGCACCTGGTTCATCCAAAGTTTTCGGCCGAACGCGAACAGCTTCCAAAACATCCAGGTGCTGCAACAGGACGCGGCCGATCACATCACCACCAGCTTTCTGGCCGCCCACGCCGATTACGAGCCACGCGATCATTCTTGGAAATTGTCAGACGCGAAAGTGGTGCATTACGATACCGGCGGAAACATCACGGCAGAAGAAATTAAGCCGGACCTCACCATCCGGCACTGGAGCGAAACGCCCTATCGCTTGCGCAGCGCCAACATGCGAGCGGACTTGATGAGCCTGCCGGAGCTGCACGATTACCTCGAGTTCAATTCCGATTTTCCGCGCGTGCTGCTCGCTCCTTTTCGCACCCATTTCTACTACCGGATGGCGCTTCCTTTTGGTTGTCTGGTGGTGGCGTTGATGGCCGCTCCGCTCGGCGTCGGCTTTTCGCGACGGGGTGTGCTGACGAGCGTTGCCGTCGCGATTTTGCTCACTTTTGCGCTGCTATTTTCCACTCACCTTTTCCTCGCGCTCGGTGAAGGCGACCGCATTCCCGCCTGGCTGGCTGGCTGGGCGCCAGTGATTTTCTTCGGTCTTCTTGGTCTCGTCCTTTTGCAACTGCGCGCTTCCAATCGCGATGTGACCGACTTTCGCGCACTCTTTCCGCGTCGTATATTCAGCCGATGAATCCGCTGGCCACTGATTGGCCGATCAAACCACGCTCGGAAAATTGTAACGCCACCCAGCGCGCTTTCGTCCCAGGTGAAACATTTTACACCTTGTTATATCGCGAAGGCGACGGTTTTCGGCGCGAAGATCTAAGCGAGGAAGCCTGGCAAAAGCGAAACGAAAATATTCAGCCGTTTTCGTTTTGGAAAAC
>DAIOVO010000011.1:984-1995 GCA_036758965.1 Chthoniobacterales bacterium | reverse complement strand
AAGTTCGAGCCGCAACCGCTACCCGCGCCTGAACCGCTGGCAAAGGAGAATGCGGAGGAGCTTTTTCGGCGCCTGATTGTTTCCGACGACTCGCAGATCAACGCCATCTTTGTCCTCGCCGTCATGCTCGAACGAAAAAAGATTTTGAAACAGGTGCGGAGCGAGAACATCGGTGGGGGGCGCACCTTGATTTATGAGCACGCAAAAAACGGCGACGTTTTTATCGTGCGCGAGCCACAACTTCATCTCGCCGAACTCGAGCGCGTGCAGGCGGAAGTGGCGCAGTTATTGCAGCAAGCCGCCTGAGAATCATGCCCGCGCTTCCATTTACTTCCGAAATTTTTCCGCTTTACCTTGCGCCGATGGCGGGCGTGACGGACAAAATTTTCCGTCAAATTTGCAAGCCCTACGGGGCAGATGTGCTCGTGACCGAGTTTGTTTCCGCGGAAGGTGTCTTTCGACGAAACGAGCGCACCCACGAGTACCTCGATTTCGACGAAAGCGAACGCCCGCTCGGCGTCCAACTTTTCGGCGGCGACGCCGCGCACATGGCAGAGGCCGCGCGACAGGTGGTCGATTGGGTTGCGCCCGATTTTATTGATCTGAATTTCGGCTGCCCGGTGAACAAGGTCGTTGCGAAGAATGGCGGCTCGGCATTGCTGAAGGATTGCCCGGCTTTGACGAGGGTGGCTCAGGCAGTGGTGCAGGCAGTCGCGCCGCTGCCCGTCACGGCAAAAATTCGCATTGGCTGGGATGCGAATTCTGTGAACGCCGCTCGCGTCGCGAAAATCCTGGAGAGTTGCGGCGTGGCCGCGCTGGCAGTGCATGGCCGCACCCGTGCACAAGGCTATTCCGGCGAAGCCGATTGGCAGGTTATCGCCGAGGTAGCGGAAGCAGTCGCGCTGCCGGTGATTGGCAATGGCGATTTATTTTCCGCCCAGGATGTCGCGCGCCGGCGCAAGGAAACAAAAATTGCCGGAGCGATGATTGGCCGCGCCGCCATGTCTGCGC
>DAIOVO010000011.1:454-974 GCA_036758965.1 Chthoniobacterales bacterium | reverse complement strand
TTCGTGAGATCAAACATTTTCTCGCCACTGAAGAATTGTTAGCTCCGCCCGGTTTGGAAGAACGCTGGCAAATCATGATCGAACATTGCCGCGCTCACATCGCGGCGTGGGGCGCAGAAGAACCGGCCATGCGCTCCATGCGCGCGCGCCTCATGGCCTACACCAAAAGTTTGCCCGACGCGAAATCGCTCCGGGAAAAATTGCAGCACGTTTCTTCACTCGCCGATGTCCAACGGATCGCCGAGCAGCATCTTACTTTTTTGTCGGTAGCCGTATGAGCGCAACGATTCCGGCCAATCTCAACATCAAGATCGGCAACGAGCGCCTGATCAAAGTAACGGAGAACGCTTCGCGCAAACTCACCGGCCTGCTCCAGAAGCAAGGCCGGCCCGAAGGCGCTCTCCGCGTCGCGGTCATCGGCGGCGGCTGTTCGGGCTTGCAATACAAAATGGATTTGGTCGATGGCCCGCTGCCGCGCGACATCATGGTCCTCTCGTCCCAAGTGCGCGTTGTGATCGAT
>DAIOVO010000011.1:0-442 GCA_036758965.1 Chthoniobacterales bacterium | reverse complement strand
AAAGCGCATTGTTCGTCAGCGGCTCGCTCCTCGATTTCAGCGACGATCTGCAAAAAGGCGGTTTCAAAGTCACCAATCCAAATGCGGTTGCGCATTGCTCCTGCGGCGAGAGCTTCGCGGCGTGACCGATTTTTTCGCGCTGCTCGATCAACCGAGGCAGCCCTGGCTGGACGAAGAAGTTCTCGAAAAAGTTTTTCACCAGCGCGCGCGTTCGTCCCATCCCGACGCGAACTCAGGCGCTTCGGGCAGCGAATTCGTTCAGTTGAACGAGGCGTTCGCCGTTTTGCGCAACCCGAAATCGCGCTTGCAACATCTGCTCGCTCTGGAAGGCGCGACCAGCATCGAGCCGGCGATCGCGCCGGATTTTATCGAGCTGTTCGCAAGCGCGACCGAGATCGCCGCTCGCGCCAGAAAGGAATCGGTTCGCGGCACATCGGAAGAG
>DAIOVO010000010.1:14486-54987 GCA_036758965.1 Chthoniobacterales bacterium | reverse complement strand
ATTAGCGTCGATAGCGGGCCGATGCACATCGCCGCCGCCGTCACGACCAATCTCGTTTCCATTCATACCTGGAGCGATCCGCGTTTGGTTGGTCCGTACAACGCTGCCGCTTGGATTTGGCGAAACGGAAAATTGATTCGCGTCTCCAATCTCGATCCAGCGGCAAAGTTGCCCAAAGGCCGCGGGTTTCGCCGCGAGGATGTCGGCGCGGTGGCGGATGTCGCCCGACGCGCGTTGGCGAAGCAGCCTCTCGGTCATCCCGAGCGATAGCCGAGGGATCCCGCCGCGAGAGCTTGAAGGGAAACCGGATCCCTCGACTGCGCTCGGGATGACAAAAAAAATCCTCGCAGGACTTTTTTGCGGCATTGCCTAAAATGCCGCCCGTCGTCATGAAACTTTTCGATATCTCCGTTCTGATGACGGACGAATTGCGCTTGTTCCTCACCGGGGAACACGCCGACCCGTTCCGCATTCTCGGTCCGCATCGTTTGAAAAACGATTTAGTCGTGCGCGTTTTCCGCCCGGATGCGCGCGAAGTGTCCATCAAACTCGACACCGGCGAAGTTTTTCCGGCGGAAAAAATTCACGGCAACGGAATGTTCCAGGCCGCGCTCGGCGACGTGCCGCGCGACGTGCGTTACCGGCTCGAAATTAAAACGCGCGAGGGAGCGGAATTTTCCATCCGCGATCCTTATTCCTACGGCGTCATCATGGGGGAAGTGGACCTTCATTTGTTTGGGGAAGGTAACCACTGGCAGCTTTACGATAAATTCGGCGCGCATCTGCGTCGCATCGGCGAAGACGACGGCGTTTACTTTGCCGTCTGGGCGCCCAACGCGCAGCGCGTCAGCGTCGTGGGCGATTTCAATCAGTGGGATGGCCGCGTCCACGCCATGCGGCGGCTGCTCGGCAGCGGCGCGTGGGAGTTATTCATTCCCGGCCTGGCGGAAAAGGTGCACTACAAATTCGAATTGCGCACGCATGCCGGGCTGACATTGCTCAAGAGCGATCCCTTCGCTTTTTTTAGCCAGCACGGCCGCGCCACCGCATCGCTCATCTTTGATCTCGAGCGTTACCAATGGGCGGACGACGCCTGGATGCGTGCGCGCCGGGAAAAAGATTGGAATCGAAGTCCCGTTAGCATTTACGAAGTCCACCTCGGTTCCTGGCGGCGCAAAGCGGAAGAGAAAAACCGCCAGTCCGGCTCGGACCGCCAGCTCAGTTATCTTGAATTAACCGACGCGCTCATCCCCTACGTGCTCGAAATGGGCTACTCTCACATCGAGCTCATGCCGGTGGCGGAGCATCCCTTCGAAGGCTCCTGGGGTTATCAAGTAACAAATTATTTCGCGCCTACCAGCCGCTTCGGAAATCCCGATGAGTTCCGCCATTTCATCGACAAATGTCATCAGGCCGGCGTCGGCGTCATCGTGGATTGGGTACCGGCGCATTTCCCCAAAGACGCGCACGGTCTGGCGGAATTCGACGGCACCGATCTCTACGAGCACATGGACCCGCGCCAGGGCGAGCACGCCGATTGGGGCACGCTCATTTTTAATTTCGGACGCAACGAAGTCCGCAATTTCCTCATCGCCAACGCGCTTTTCTGGCTCGACAAATATCACATCGACGGCCTGCGCGTGGACGCCGTCGCCTCCATGCTTTATCTCGATTACTCGCGCAAGGAAAGGGAATGGATTCCCAACGTTTATGGCGGGCGCGAAAATCTCGACGCCGTTTATTTTCTGAAACGGTTCAACGAAGTCTGCTACGAAAAATTTCCCGGCATCATGACCATTGCCGAAGAATCAACCGCCTGGCCGGGAGTCACGCGACCGACTTATCTCGGCGGGCTCGGGTTCGGCTTCAAATGGAACATGGGCTGGATGCACGATTTCCTCAGCTACATGCAGCTCAACCCGATCCATCGCCGTTTCCATCAGGGCAGCATCACTTTTTCACTCACCTACGCCTTCCAGGAAAACTTCATCCTCGTCCTTAGCCACGACGAAGTGGTGCACGGCAAACATTCGCTCCTCGACAAAATGCCGGGCGATACGTGGCAAAAATTTGCCAACCTCAGAATGTTTTACGCCTGGATGTTTGGGCATCCCGGCAAAAAATTGCTCTTCATGGGCGGCGAGTTCGGACAGATGCGCGAGTGGAACCACGATCTTGCGCTCGATTGGGATTTGCTAAAGGAACCGAAACACGATGGGCTGCGCCGGCTCGCGCAGCATTTGAATTTCGTTTACAAAAACGAGCCTGCGCTCTGGAACCAGGACGACAGCTACACCGGCTTCGAGTGGATCGATTTCAGCGACGCCGAGAACAGCGTTGTTTCCTGGCTGCGCCGCTCGCGCGAAGGCGAGGTCATCGTCTTTCTCGTCAACGCCACACCGGTCATTCGTTACGGCTACCGCATCCCCGCGCCCGGGGAAGGGTTTTATCGCGAGCTGATTAATACCGATGCCGAAACCTATGGTGGCGGCAATGTCGGCAACCTCGGCGGCATAAAATCCATCGCCGAACCGGGGCCGGCCTCTGGTCACGCGCTTTACGTAAATTTGCCGCCGCTGGCCACCCTCGCCTTTAAAAAAGAAAAGATTGCATTGCAGGAATGAAGTTTGGTAAGTTGCGGGAAATACCCACCCCCTTACTTATGAAAACACGTTCCCAATCCGCATTCACCCTCATCGAGATGCTCGTTGTCATCTCCATCATCGCCATTCTGGCGGCCTTCGCCGTGCCCGCTTTAACCAGCGCGCTCGCCAAGGGCCAGATGACTGGCACGCTGAATAATTCCCGGCAATTGTATCTTGCCGCGCAACAGATGGCCCTCGATGGCGCCGCCAATTCCGACGCTACTCTGACCTGGCCCGGCAACGCCCAGAACGCCGCGACTCTCACCCTCGCTCAGTACCTCACAACGCTGGTGCAAGGCGATTATCTCAAGGTCGGTGATGTCCAGAAGCTGCTGACTGCACCTGGCGCAAGCCCGACCGTTGGGTACACTACCGCGGGATCGCCGCCCGTTACCACAATTACTGGTCCTATCCCGGGAACTCTCGCCTTTAAATTCTTCAAGGTCACTGAATCCGATTCCGGCAACACGATCTTTGCGGAGAGCAGCAACTACACCTATAACACTGCACTCACGTCTGCTGGCACGCCTTACGGCGACAAGGGATTCATCGTCCAAAGAAAAGGCGGCGACGCCTCCGTCCTGCGGAAAAATAACGCCACTGTCCCTGCCGGGCAGGACACGACTTTTCAATCGGTGACTGGAAAGCAAACCGGCGATACGGATGGCACCGTCACCGCCGAGGCTGCAGCTAGGCTGATTCCCAACACGTAATCTCGCAGTTCCTGAATTACTAATCGAAGCGGCGATCGGTTATGCGGTCGCCGCTTTGCTTTCTTGCATCCCGCTCGGCTACTGGCGTCGCTACAAGAGCTTCAACAGAGCCATTACTAGTGGCCGGTATCAGACGCTTCGCGAGTAAGGATACTATACGTGAGTCACGTATAGTATCGAATACCCTTCTGCCAGCGCGAGCGTTCTGCGACATGGGCGAACATTGCGGTTCACCCACGTTTTCCCTGATACAGTCCACTAGTCTGCTGTCGATTTAATCTCGCCGTCCGTCACGCGCGTGCGCATTTCATCGCCTCGTTTTACCTGCGCGATCGTACGGATGATTCTGCCTTTCGCATTGGTCGTCAGGCTGTAGCCGCGCGCCAGCGTCGCGTTCGGGCCGAGCACGGTGAGAATTTTTTCCGCGCGCTCGAAACGCTTTTTGATTCCATCTCTCGTTAGGCCAACGCCGGCCAGCAGCCGGCGTGCGTTTTCCAACAGGCGCTCGCGGCGCAGTTGCACTTCCCGGCTGGGCTCGTGCCGCTGCACAATGCTGAATTTCTCGTTCAGCGAATTTCGCCGGCTGGCCACCATTTCCTGCAAACCGCGCGTCAACGTCTCCCGCCTCCAATCGAGCGATTGCCGCCCCTCCTGAATCCGCCGCACCAACTCGCGCGCCAAAGTTTGCTGCGAAAAAAGCCGCAGCTGCGTTTGCTCGCGCACAATAAATGTTTGCAGAGCGCGTCGCAGGCAATTCTGGCATTCGCTCACACGGCGCCCCAGCTCCATCGCATCCGCCGCGATCAATTCCGCCGCTGCGCTTGGGGTCGGTGCGCGCAAATCGGCCACGAAATCAGCAATGGTGAAATCGATCTCATGACCGACCGCGGACACAACCGGCAAGGCCGATGCCACGATCGCCCGCGCGACGATTTCTTCATTGAACTCCCACAAATCTTCCATGCTCCCGCCGCCGCGCGCGAGCACGATGACGTCGAGCGCTGCCCAATTCTCGTTAGGTCGCGCCAGTTCATGAATGGCGGCAGCGATTTCCGCCGCCGCGCCCGTTCCCTGTACCCGCACCGGGTTGATCAAAATTTCAATCCCGCGTGCGCGCCGCTTTAAAACATTGAGAATATCGCGAATGGCCGCGCCGCTCGGCGAAGTGATGATGCCAATGCAATGCGGGAATTTCGGCAGCGCTTTTTTGCGCGCTGGTTCGAACAAACCTTCCGCCTCCAGCTTGCGTTTGAGCGCCTCAAATTTTGCCTGGAGCAAACCGAGCCCGCGCGGCTGCACGATTTCAACGCTGAGCTGGTATTGCCCGCGCGCCTCAAAAACCGTCAGCCGTCCGAAGAGTTGCACCTGCGCGCCATCTACCAGGGGCTGGCGCAACGAGATCATCGCGTTGCGAAAAATCACGCAAGCAATCGCCGCCTGTTGATCTTTTAAAGTAAAATACTGGTGACCGGAGGTGTGTTGCTTGTAATTGGAAATCTCGCCCTGCACCCAAACGCTGCCGAGCCGCCCCTCGAGCAACGAGCGAATATTTCTCGTTAGTTCCGCAACCGTTAGCACTTTCGCGGCTGCGTCTCCGAAAAGGTCGTTCACGGCGTGCGCTACAACAACTGCTCCTGCGCACCGGCCGGCGGTTTCAATCCTAGCTTGCGATACGCATTCGGCATCGCCACCCGCCCTTGCGGCGTGCGCTTGATGTAACCTTCCATGATCAAATACGGCTCGTTCACTTCTTCCAGCGTGCCCGCTTCTTCACCGATCGCCACCGCCAGCGAACTCAACCCCACCGGACCGCCATTGAATTTATGGATCAACGTTTCAATGATCCGCTTGTCCCACTGATCGAATCCATCGCGATCGATCTCCAGCATGGCCAGCGCCTTGTCCGCCAGCGGGCCATTGATTTTTCCGTCCGCTTTCACCTGCGCGTAATCGCGCACCCAGCGCAAAAGATTGTTCGCCGTCCGCGGCGTTCCGCGCGCGCGCGCGGCGATTTCGGTCGCGCCGCCGTCGTCCGTTTCCACCGCCAGCAAACCGGCGCTGCGCAGAATAATTTTCTGCATCTCGTTAGCGTGATAATAATCGAGCCGGGCCGTCATTCCAAAACGCGAGCGCAACGGCGCGCTCACCATTCCCGCGCGGGTGGTGGCGCCGATGAGAGTGAACTTCGGCAATTGCAAACGCAGGCTGCGCGCCTGCGGCCCCTGGTCGATGATGATATCGAGCCGATAATCTTCCATCGCCGGATAAAGATATTCCTCGATTGTCGGTTGCAGCCGATGAATCTCATCGATGAAAAGAACGTCGCCCTTCTCAAGACTCGTTAGGAGCCCGGCCAGTTCGCCCGCTTTTTCAATCACCGGCCCGCTGGTATTTTTGACGTTCGATCCCATTTCGCGGGCAATGATGTTGGCCAGGGTCGTTTTCCCAAGGCCGGGCGGGCCGCTCAATAAAATATGCTCAAGCACGTCGCCCCGTTTTTTCGCCGCCGCCACCAGCAGCTCGAGCCGCTCGCAAACTTTCGCCTGTCCAGTGAACTCACTGAACATCGGCGGCCGCAGCGAAACTTCGAAGGCGGGATCAGTTTCCGGCGGTTTCATGTAGGAGGTTGAAGCGTTGAAGGGTTGAAGGGTGATTCCGCTTCACATCCGCTTTATCGCTTTAACCCTTTATCGCTTCAACCTCTTACGAAATCCTCTTCGTCATCACCAGCTCAGTGCCCTGGGAACGCAGAACATAATCGACGTGATCGAAGACCGTCCGAATGAGATGCAGCCCAAGACCGCCCGGTTTAATGACTTCGCGTTTTCTGTGCCGCAAATTTTCCGGTTCCGGCTGCGTCCCATAATCGCGCAACCGCAAACAAACGCAGCCGGATTGCGCTTCGAGTGAAAGGGCGATGAGCTGGTCGTCCTGCAGGTGATAGGCGTGCCGGATAATGTTGGTGCAGGCTTCATCGACGCCGAGGATCATGAGGGTGCGATCGCGTTCTGAAAATGGAAGGTCGTTCAGAAAGCCGCGCACGAAATTGCGCATGAGCGCGAGGTTGCCGGTGTGGCTGGAAAATTCGAGCTCCCGTTTTCGCATGCGCAATCTCACGCTGCGCATGCCGGCGCGCCGTTCAAGTGCGGATGATGAAAAATCAGCGGCAGAAAACTCACCGCGGAGAACGCGGAGGTAGTGGAGGGCAACTAATTACATATCTAACGAAGCGGGCTCTGTCGGCGTTGAAAGTGTCGCTCGCTTACGGTGGACACAGTCGCGGGCGGGCGGCGAATCTGTTACTACCTCCGCGCTCTCCGCGCTCTCCGCGTTCTCGGCGGTGAATTTTCGCCCGCTGAAAGGGAAAATCGTGGACACAAAAGCAAAGCGCGCTTCAATTGCGATGATGTTGAAAAGTTTTTTTGCCCTTCTGCTTTCGACCGCGGCAGTTTCTGCTCAAACCAGCGGCACGGCCTACGATGCCATGCGCACGGTCGGTACCGCGGTCAATCGGGATGCAGTTAATCGGGTCATTTCCGTAGTCGGCACCGATGGTAATCCGCAGCCCTCAACCTGGCATATCATGTTGCGTGATACCTCTGCGCCCGGTGGCGTGCGTGAGGTGGTGGTCACGAATGGACGCGTCACTGGCAACCGAGCCGGGGGAGCGACCCTGGCTGGGCGAGGCGCCACTATTGATACCACGAAATTAAATCTCGATTCCAGCGGCGCCTACGAAGTGGCAAGCAAAACGGCCGATACTTCGCACGTGCCGTTTGCGTTTGTGAGTTACACGTTGCGGCCCGACGATCGCGGCAACCCGACCTGGGTGGTGACATTGCAAAATCAAAATCGCCGTTCGCTCGGCACGATTAACATCGGCGCCAACAAAGGTACCGTCACGCGCACCGAAGGAATGTTCCAGGGATTGCCGCCCGACGCGGTGGTGGAGGATACGCGCGAAGGCGAAGTGCAGGATGAAGAACGCAGCGCTGACAACCCGGTGATGCGCAGCGTGCGCCACATGTTTTACCGCACGCGCGATCAGGCGCAGGACACTTTCAAGCGGGTGCGGCGTAATTTCGCTGATTTCATTCGCGGCGATGACAATGGCTAAGGAATGACGAATGATTGTCCGAGCTTCTCACGCAGGATGAACTCCTTCTGTGTCATCCGTCATTCGAGCTTCGTCATTTAATTCATGGCTGAGTCGCGCGAAGACATCTGGCCCTCGTTAGCTTACAAAGACTGGGCGGATACGTGTGCGACCCTCCACATGTGGACGCAGATCGTCGGTAAAATTCGACTCACGCTTTCGCCCTGGATCAATCACTCCTGGCACGTCACGCTTTACCTGACTGCGCGGGGACTCACTACTTCGCCCATTCCGCACGGCTGTGAATTGTTCGAGATTCGTTTCAATTTCGTGGAGCACCAATTGCGGATTCTGAAAAGCGACGGCGCGGTGGGGGTGCTGAAGTTGCGGCCGCAATCGGTCGCGAGTTTTTATCGGGAAATCATGGGGGCGCTGGACGAGCTGGAGCTGCCGGTAAAAATCGACACCATGCCTAACGAGATCCAGAATCCGATTGCTTTCGAGAAAGACGAAGAGCATCAAGCCTACGACCCGAAACAGGCCAATCGCTTTTGGCGCGTGCTCTTGCAAAGCCACCGCGTCTTCACCGAGTTCCGCTCGCGTTTTTGCGGCAAGTGCAGCCCGGTCCATTTTTTCTGGGGCAGTTTCGATCTGGCGGTGACGCGATTTTCCGGGCGCGCCGCGCCGCCCCATCCTGGGGGCGTGCCGCATTTGCCCGATTCGGTCGCGCGCGAAGCCTACTCGCAGGAAGTGAACAGCCTCGGTTTCTGGCCTGGCAACGAACAGATGCCGACGCCGATCTTTTATTCCTACGCCTATCCGCAGCCGGAAGGATTTGCTGAAGCAAAAGTTCGCCCGGAAGCTGCGTCGTTCGACGCAAAACTGCGCGAATTCATTTTGCCGTACGACGAAGTGCGGCGCGCGGCCTCGCCTCAGGACGTGCTCTTGGAGTTTGCCCAAAGCACTTACGATGCGGCTTCAAAGCTGGGGAAATGGGACCGCGAAGCGCTGGAGGAGCATAAACCATCCTTGCATTCGCATCCCGGCCGAACGTAAATCTTTGCCATGAAACTCGGGAACTCGCTCCATTCTGAGGCAGATGCCTGGAGCGCGATTGCGCAAGGCTGGCGTCAGCTTCATGGTGATTTCGCGCGCGACGGCGTGAGCGTGCAGTGGCACGATTTTCGGCTCGCGCGCGAATTGGATTGGGGCCGCAGCTTCCATCCCCAAAGCCTGGAAGTTTGCTTAAATCTCGGTGGCCGCGGTGAAGTTCGGCACGCCAAATCGCGCGGCGATTTTCAACCCGGCACCACTGGCTTTTATGCGATTGGCGATGAAGCAATGGCGGCCTCGCGCGAAGCCAACGATCATCACCAGTTTGTCACGTTGGAGTTTTCGCGGGCGCATTTGCGAAAACAACTGGCGCCGCACGAGAGCGATCTCGAGCCGACGGTGCGCGCGTGCGTTTTCGACAAGCGCGCCCATATCTCGACCCCGCGCCGAATGACGGCGGAACAACGCCGTGTGGTAACTTCGTTGAGCGAACCGCCGGTGGCGAAAGCGGCTCGCAGTTTGTGGTATCAGAGCAAGTCGCTCGAGTTAATAGCGCATTTTCTTTTTCAACCGAAAGACCCGGAATTTTTTTGCATGCGCCAGAAGCGAGTCGCACGCGACCGGGTGGAGCGAACCAAGGAACTGCTGGCGCGCAATCTGGCAAATCCTCCCGCGCTCGAGCAAATGGGAGCGGAAGTGGGTTGCAGCCCATTTTATCTCAGCCGCATTTTTTCCCGCGAAGTCGGGCTAACGATTCCTCAATACTTGCGCAACCTGCGGATGGAACGCGCAGCCGAGTTGCTTCGCTCCGGCCGTTGTAACGTCACGGAAGCGGCGATGGAAGTCGGTTATTCCAGCCTGAGCCATTTCAGCAAGGCATTTTGCGAAACGATCGGGTGCTGCCCGGTGCTTTATCCCGCGGCGAAGAACGTCATTCTGGATCGCTAATCGCCGTCATCCTGAGCGAAGTCGAAGGATCCCGTGGAATTACCTTTGAGCTTACGCAACGGGATTCCTCGGCTACGCTCGGAATGACTGAACTGTGAAAATTGCCCGCGCCCTCATTTCCGTTTCCGATAAAAAGGGAATCGCGGATTTCGCGCGCGCGCTGGAAAAACGAGGCGTCGATATTATTTCCACCGGGGGCACGGCCGAGTTATTGCGCAAAGAAAAAATTCCGGTGCGCGAGATTTCCAGCTTTACCGCTTTTCCCGAAGTGCTCGAAGGGCGGGTGAAAACCTTGCATCCGCGCGTGCACGGCGGTTTGCTTTTCAAACGCGGCAACCCGAAACACGAAGCGGAAGCGCGCGAGCAGGGATTTGAGCCGATCGATCTGGTTGTCGTTAACTTGTATCCTTTCGAGGCAACGGTCGCCAAACCGGACGTGACGCTGGCGGAAGCGATTGAAAATATCGATATCGGCGGCCCGTCGATGATTCGGAGCGCGGCCAAAAATTATGAGAGCGTGACGGTGGTGGTTGATCCCGCCGATTACAATCTGGTGCTCGAGACGCTGCGCGATAACGGCGGGGAGACGACGCTGAAACTGCGCGAACGGCTCGCCATCAAAGCGTTCATTAAGACCTCGACTTACGACCGCGCCATCAGCACGTTTTTGAATCAGGAACAAACAACCGACGCCTCTTTCTCTCTCAGTTTGCCGCTGCATTCACGTTTGCGTTACGGCGAAAATCCGCACCAGAACGCCGCGCTTTACGGCGATTTCGATCGTTGCTTCGAGAAACTGCACGGCAAAGAACTTTCCTTTAATAATATTCTCGACATCAGTGCGGCCACGAATCTGAGCGCGGAATTTTCCGAGCCGACCGTCGCGATTCTCAAACATACTAATCCCTGTGGCGTGGCTTCCGACACGGATTTGCGCGAGGCGTGGGAGAAAGCGTTCGCCACCGATAAGCAGGCGCCCTTCGGCGGCATCATTATTTGCAACCGCCCAATCGAGGAATCGTTAGCGAAAGCGATCAGTGAAATTTTCAGCGAAGTAATTATTGCGCCGGAATTTTCGGGAGAAGCGCGCACGATTTTGCAAAAGAAAAAAAATCTGCGGCTGATTCGCCTGCTGCACAGTGCAACAGAAGCGCGACCGGAGAACGATATTCGGTCCGTCTGCGGTGGCCTGTTGGTGCAAAGCGTAGACGACACTCTCGCAGCGGAAGAGCGCATCGTTTCCAAACGACAGCCAACCGAGAGCGAGCTCGCCGCCATGCATTTCGGTTGGCGCGTGGTCAAGCATGTGAAGTCCAACGCGATCGTTTACGCCCACGGCGATCGCACGCTCGGCATCGGCGCCGGCCAGATGTCGCGGGTGGATGCATCGCGAATCGCCGTCTGGAAAGCGCAGGAGGCAGGGTTGTCGCTCAAAGGCAGCGCGATCGCGAGCGATGCGTTTTTTCCTTTTCCCGACGGATTACTCGCTGCCGCCGACGCGGGAGCGCTTTGCGCGATTCAACCCGGCGGCTCGGTGCGTGATGAAGAAGTGATCGCTGCGGCCGATGAACGCGGGATGGCGATGATCTTCACCGGTGCGCGCCATTTCCGGCACTGACATTCGCTAACAAATCGTGGCGGACGTGTTACGGTGTGAAATTAATCGGGACCACCGTGCTCCATTCCGAGCCCGGTTCCGAGCGCCACTTGCGCAGGGTGGCAACCGCCGATTCATCGAGCGCGCTTGAACCGGCAGAGCGGGTCACCGTGACGACAGCTACTCTTCCGCCTGCGCTAAATGTGATGCGGTAACTTCCCGCGGTGGCCGTCGCCAAACCTTTGGTCGAGTAGCCTGGCCGCGGGGCGTAGGTAATTTTTGGGCCGGCGCCCGGTGGTTCCGGAGTAGCCGAAGCCGCATCCCCTGGCCGATCTTTTGCGTGGAGCCGCCAGTTCGGATTCATCCTGATGAAAAACCGTCCCTTCTTGGGCGTGGGCGCGCTTGATTCCGGCTGCAATCTGCGGCTGTCGATCTCGGCCAATCGCTGCGCGGCCGCGCTCGGAGCCGTCGTCGGAGTGGGGGACGGTGGGGTAAGCGTAACTTCGGGCTCGCCTCCGCCTGGTGCTGGGGATGTTTGCGTGGCCACTTCCGTTTCGCCGGGCGTGCTTTCTGCCGGCGCGGCTTGTGCAATCAGCGGATTTTTGCCCTCGATTGATCGGAAAATTGCGGGAGGACTCTCCTCTTTTGGCAGGGCAACAATTCCGATGAACGTTCCTTTGTCATCGATTGCCGGCGCGCCGATTGCGGAATTCGGCAAGGGCGGTTGAAATTCGAGCCACTCGCCGTTTTCATCGCGTTTATGTCCACTGATGGTTCCCGCGAGTAGCGGCGTCTGGGAACCACCGGCCGTACCGATTACGACCGCCGCAGGCGCGCCTTCCCGCAGTGTCGCATTCGCAGGCGCTTCAAGGTGCGGGACATTACGCGCGTTCGTTTTTAGCAAAATAAAGTTCGGCGCCGCCGAGCGCACATAGGCGCCGAAAATATCGTAAGCATGTCCGTCGGCGGTCTTCACTACCGCGCTGGCGGCATTGTTCATGGCGCTGCGCTCAGCCAGCAGATCGCCGTCCGCGGAAATAAAAAAACCGTGTTCATTCGCCACCAAACCGCCGTGCTCGTCAAAGGCGGCGAGGACGACAACGGCCGGACGAATCTTCTCGGCCACGGCGGCGAAGGCGGCGCGGCCGGCCGCTTCCCCGGAACGCAGTTCGTCGCTAATCGGGCCGACCTGGGGCGCAGCCCGGCGCCCGCAACTGGCCAGGATCAACGCCGACGTGATCAGTGTGAGCGCAGGTGAAAAACGGAATTTTTGTTCGGTGGGCATTTGAGGCAGAACATGCAAAAAAATGCCACAGCCAGCGCCAGAGACAAGGCGCTTCTAGACTTTCGGGCGTGCCGGAACAGTGCGGCGAAAAGTTGTCGCCTGCACGATTACACCGCCCAGCGCGAGCACGGCCAGCAGAAGCACGTGGCCAGTTGGCGGAAGTGTGATTGCGTTCGCGATCAGGTGGGCGCCGATAAGCGAAGAAATGAAAATCAGCGCCCAATCAAACAGCATCAAAAGCAACAACGCGCCGATGATTCCGCCGATGATGAAAACCACCCAGTAGTGCGAAGCGTACTGCACCAGAAAGGTTGTCATTAAACCAACCGCCAGACGTCCGCCGGCGATAAAACCGGCGACGCCGACCGCGAGCTTTTGTAGAAACAACGCGAGCAAGGCGCCGACAAACCCGAGCACCAACGCCAGCGTCAATGCCAGGGCGGGGGATGGTTCGTGCACGAGATGCGGCGCGAGCTCGACGCCGGCGGCGAACCCGATCGCTGCCACGCAGAGCCAGAAAATTTTGCGGCCAAACAAAAGAATCACCGCGCCGATGACAGCGCCGGCGATGGGAACGGAACCGTTCACTAGCTATTTGTGGTTCAACATCGCGTCGCGTCGCGCTTTAAATTCATTGCCCGGCTTCCATTCTGGAAATGCGTTGCCGTTCGCGACTTCGTAGCCGACTTCGAAGAGCAATTGCACGTCCTGGACAGCGCCGGATAAATCCCAATCCGGTTTCACTTCATCCGACACCTGATGATAATCCTTTAAATCAAACTCATCGCCGCGCAGAGGACCGTTTGGATCGCGCGAAAGCAAATGTTCGTTCTTGCCGATGTAAAGCGAGGGGACGCCCACTTTCGCAAACTCGAAATTGTCCGCTCGATAAATGCTCCCTTTTTCCGCTCGCGGATTGGGAATGGAGACCCGGCCCCGAGTTTGCGCGCGGCGTGCGAGCGCGTCGTCCAGTGTGGACATGCCGAAGCTGGTGTCTTCCACGTCGCGTGTTTTGCCCCACACATTCATGCTGTCGATGTTGATATCGGCCAGCGTTTTCTCCAAGGGATAGAGTGGATGAAGCGCGTAATATTTTGCGCCCAGCAGTCCCGCCTCTTCCGCGGTGGTCGCGAGGAAAAGCAGGGTGCGTTTCGTCTCAGGATTTAATTTCGAAAATGCGCGTCCGAGCGAAATGACCGCTGCTACTCCGGAGCCATTATCCACCGCGCCATTGAAAATCTGGTCGCCCTGCAATTCGGGATTTTTGCCGAGGTGGTCCCAGTGCGCCGAAAAAATCACGAATTCAATTCTTAACGTCGCATCGCTTCCTTCAATTTTGCCGATGACGTTATGCGATTTGAATGATCGGACCTCCTGTTTCAGCGCAAAGTTCGCCTTCGCATTCAAGGCCACCGGCCGAAAATCTTTTTGCGCGGCAGATTTTTTTAGCGCCTCGAAATCCTGGCTGGCGCCGGCTAACAATTTCTTTGCAACATCCAGCGTGATCCAGGAGCGGACCGCGACTGCGCCGGCGTTTTTGTCCGCCGCATCGAGCTCGAAATTTTCCTTCGACCAACTGGTGCGCACAACCGAGTAGGGGTAGGCGGCCGGTCCGGTCTCGTGAATGATGATGGCGGCCGCCGCTCCCTTATTCGCCGCGATCTCATACTTGTAGGTCCAGCGCCCGTAATAGGTCATCGCTTTGCCGCCGAATATTTTTTCGTCCAGCTTGCTCGGATCTTTGAGGTCGGGGATCGGCGGATCGTTGATCAACATCAAGATCGTTTTGCCGCGCACATCAACATCCTTGTAGTCGTCCCAGCCAAATTCCGGCGCCACTACACCGTAACCGACAAAAACGATGTCGGAGTTTTCGATCTTGATCTCGCTCTGCAAACGCGCGGACGAGGCGACGTAGTCATCCGGAAAATTCAGCGCCATCGTTTTCCCACCCACAGAAAAAGAAGCCGTCGGCGAAGTCTTGATTCCAGCCAGCGGAACTTCCTGGAAGTAGGTGTTGTCAGGATTTCCCGGCTTTAGCCCGATTTGTTTGAACTGGTCGCTGATATATTTGATCGAGAGCTCTTCTCCCTTCGATCCCGGCGCGCGGCCCTCGAATTCATCGGAGGACAAAACCTTGATGTGCGCCAGCATTCCATCGGGCGTGATGGTATCCAGCGCCGGTTGAAGACGAGCGGTTTCCTCGTCAACGGCGAAGGCGAGCGTGCAAGATGTGAGAGAGAGAAAAAGTGCGAGCTTCATAATTTTGGAGACGAAATTCCTGTAACGGCGCTCGGCATTGATCGCAACCGCCTTTGCCGCCTCCTTCGCCGTCTCGGTTTTGCCTCGCGGAAAATCGTGCGCTATGCCACAACCGATTGCATGCGCGCGCTCGGCGAAAAATTTCTTCTCGCCTTCATCCCGCTTTTTGTCGCGATCGATCCCATCGGGTTGATCGCAATTTTTGCCGGGCTGGGCACGAGCAGCTCGTCCGAAAATCGACGGCACCAGGCTTATCTCGGAATCCTGACCGGCTTTTGCGTGGCGATCGGTTTCATCTTTCTCGGCAAGGTAATTTTCGCCGCGCTCGGAATTACCGTCGCCGATTTCCAAATCGCCGGCGGCTTGATTCTTCTGGTGCTGGCCGTGCGGGAGCTGCTCGCCCTCGGCCCGCAGGATCGCGGCGGCGGTGACGAGTTCGGCATCGTCCCGCTCGGCATGCCGCTGATCGCAGGGCCAGCGCTGCTGACCGCGCTTCTCATTTTAATCGACACCGTGGGCGTGGTGGTAACGATCGCATCACTCGTCATCAATTTGTTTTTGGTCGCGCTAGCCTTGTACAACGCCGATCGCTTCACGCGTTGGATGGGCCGGCAGGGATTGCGCGGGGTCTCGAAAATCATCGCGCTGCTGTTGGCGGCGATCGCGGTGAGTTTGATCCGCCGAGGCTGGCAGGCGCGGTAGTAGGAATTTCGGAGAGCGTTGATGCGTTCGCGGACTTTCCCGTTCCATATTGCCCCAGGACAAAAGATCGCGCTACCGCAAAGTTCGCGACTCGCGAAAGCTTTCAGAGTGGCCAACACGCGGGTCCGCGTGTGCTCCCCAGAAATCCGTTTCAGGACGCGGCGAATGTTGCAGGTGGTCTGCGCGCTGGCGGAATTGCGCCCTTTCGCCGTTGCCGTGGGCCGTAAATCTAGCCATGTAGGGGAAAACACTCGGGTGCCGGGTTTGACTCTCCGGGCGAGCCAGCTACTTTCCGCCTGCTATGAGGTTTCCGTTGGCGCTAACAAGCAAGATCGCTGCGTACATTATCGGCCATAAGCTGCGTGGGACGAAGAAATTCGCCACCGTTTTACAGCTTGAGCCGCTGCATACCTGTAACCTTACCTGCACCGGTTGCGGACGTATTCGCGAATACTCGACTTCGATGAAGGATATGATGCCGCTGGAGGATTGTCTCGGCGCGGCGGCGGAATGCAACGCACCGATGGTTTCCATCTGCGGTGGCGAGCCGCTGATTTATCCGCAAATCGAACAGTTGATCAATGGCGTGCTCGAGCAAGGCCGCATCGTTTACGTCTGCACCAACGCCATGTTCATGCGCAAAAAGATGCGCGAATGGATGGCGAGCGAATTGCGGAATGCGGAAGTCGAATCGCGGAATGAGATTGCGCAGAAGCTTACCCAACTAGTTGCGGCCGGTCTCGTTAGCGAAAAGGATGCCGAGAAGGTACGCGACCCGAATTCGAAAATTCCCGCCGCCACCATCGCGCCCAACAAATGGATGTATTGGAACGTGCACCTCGATGGCCTCGAGCGGACGCACGATTTGATCGTCGAACGCGAAGGCGTTTTTAAGGAATGCATTCTCGCGATCAAGATGGCGAAGATCCTCGGCTATCAGGTCGCGACCAACACCACTATCTACAAGGAAACCGACATGGGCGAAGTCGAACAAATGTTCGATTTCCTGAGCGACCTCGGCGTGGACGGCCACACCATCACGCCCGGCTACGATTACGATGCGGCCAAGCGTGACATGATTCAGCGGCTTAACTTGCAGCCCGAAAATTTCTTTCTCACCCGCAAGGCGACGGTGGAAAAATTCGAACGGATGGACGATTGGATGAATCGCTACACATTTTTCGGCACGCCGGTTTACTTTGAATTTCTCGCCGGCCATCGCGATTTGACCTGCTCAGCCTGGGCGATCCCGACGCGCAATCTCAAGGGCTGGAAAGCGCCGTGCTATTTCATGACCGACACCGTCGGCACAAATGGCACCGGCCATTACGCCAGCTACTCGGAGCTGCTGGCCAGCGTCGATTGGGACAAATACGGAGTAGTCGATGGTGTGGCGCGCGATCCGCGCTGCGAAAATTGCATGACCCACTGCGGCTACGAACCGACGGCAAGTCTTGGTTTAAATGCAAAGCGCGGCGATACCTGGAAGACGATCAAGTTTAATTTCAGTGCGCGACCAAAGCCCACTGGTCGTGGCAATGAACTTACCGTTTACAACGGCGTAACTTCCGGCAACGGTCATCTTACCGGTAAGCGCGCAGCGGAAGTCGAAGCCAAAGCATCGTAAAAAGTGTTCGTCATCCCGAGCGAAGCACAGCGAAGTCGAGGGATCCCGCAGCGTAACCTTAAAGCTCGACTATTTCTCGGAATGACTGGTTGTTGTTAGTCGTGAGTCCGCTCAACCACTCAACCGCTCAACCGCCGCTCAACCTGGTTTCGCTCCCGAGCGCGCGGCCACCGCGCGAAGTTTCCTACGAAGCGAACGACTCCCAGTTAGCCACCGTCATTTCGCGCGCGCAGGAAAATCTGTTCCGGCAGCAAAAGCCGGACGGCCATTGGTGCGGCGAACTTTTCGTCGATAGCACGCTTTGCTCCGATTACGTCCTCTACCTCCATTGGCTCGGCGAAGTGGATGACGAACTGCAGGAACGTTGCGCCCGCCACATCATCAAACGCCAGCTCCCCGACGGCGGTTGGAATATTTACTTCGGCGGCCCGAGCGAAATTAACGCCAGTGTGAAAGCCTACTTCGCGCTCAAGCTCGCCGGTTATTCGCCTGATCTGCCGTTCATGCGCGAGGCGCGCGCCGATATTTTGCGCCTCGGCGGTATTCCGCGGATGAACACTTTCAGCAAACTTTATCTCGCTTTGCTCGGACAATTTCCCTGGAAATATCTGCCAACGATTCCGGTGGAAATGATTCTGCTCCCGACCTGGGCGCCGTTTCACATTTACAAAATGTCCTCCTGGAGTCGGGCGATGCTGATTCCGCTCGCGATCATCAATCACTTTAAGCCGACCCGGGAGCTGCCGGGGGAAAAGCAATTGCACGAGCTTTATCCGCTTGGCACTGAGCACGGCGATTTCCGCCTAACGAGAGATGAACGATCGTTGACCTGGCGCAATTTGTTTTTGCGCGCCGACGTCGCGCTCAAAATATTGCACCGCATCCCGTGGAAGCCGCTGCGGAAACGCGCCCTCGAAGAAGCGCAACGCTGGATGCTCGATCGCATCGGCGAAGGCAGCGACGGTCTCGCCACTGTCTTTCCCGCGATGCTGAACGCGCTGATTGCGCTGCGCGCGCTTGGTTATGCCGAGACGCATCCCGTTTACGCAAAAGCGAAAAAGGATTTCGAGGGATTGTTTGTGGATGACCCAGAAGATTTTCGCATTCAGCCCTGTTTGTCGCCAGTCTGGGACACGGCGATTAACGTCATCGCTCTGGCCGAGAGCGGAGTGGCAGCGGACCATCCCGCGCTGCAGCAAGCAGCCGATTGGCTGACGAAGAAAGAAGTGCTCCTACGCGGAAGCGAGCGGCTGGGCCTTTGAGTATAACAACATTTATTATCCGGACACCGACGATACCGCCATGGTTTTGATGGCGCTACGTCTCGTTAGGCCGCAGGCGGACGAGGAATACCGCAAACTTTTCCGCCGTGCGCTCGGCTGGCAATTGAGTTTCCAGTGTCGCGACGGTGGCTGGGGCGCGTTCGATAAAAACGTCATTGATGGCTGGCTGGAAAATATGCCGTTCGCAGATCACAACGCCATTCTCGATCCCACCTGCAGCGATTTGACCGCGCGCACTCTGGAGCTTTTGGGTTACATCGATTTCGGCAAAAATCATCCAAGTATCGCGCACGCGCTTCGGCATCTAATCGAGACGCAGGAGGACGACGGCTCCTGGTATGGACGCTGGGGCGTGAATTACATTTACGGAACGTGGCAGGTGCTGCGCGGTTTGCGCGCGATCGGGCAGGACATGACGCAGGATTGGATTCTGCGCGGGCGCGACTGGCTGGAGACTTGTCAGAACGATGACGGCGGCTGGGGCGAACGCTGTTCCACCTACGACGATCCTTCCGTGAAAGGGCAGGGGCCGAGCACCGCGTCGCAAACGTCCTGGGCGCTGATGGGCATTCTTGCCTGCGGCGATCTCAACCGCGCCAGCATCTCGCGCGGATTGCGTTACCTCATTTCTACCCAGGAAAACGATGGCTCCTGGAGCGAAGCCGAAATTACCGGCACCGGTTTCCCTAAAGTGTTCTATTTAAAATACGACATGTATCGGCAAAATTTCCCGCTCCTCGCGCTCGCGACCTACGTGAATTATCGGCGCGGCCTCGGCCATCCGCCGAGCTTCTTCCGCTGCCGGCCGCAGTAGCACAGCCCGTCCCCGGCTGTGCGGCCACCGGGCGTCTTCGCCCGGAGTTTCGCCGACAGCAAACGAGCCGCCCGTGGTCCGCCCAGGCAACACGCCTGTCTCCCCCGTCATTGACGTCGCGCCAAACGAGTCCAAGAGTGAACTATGGCTTACGAATTACCAAAACTTCCTTATGCATACGACGCGCTCGAGCCACACATCGACGCGCGCACGATGGAAATTCATTACACGAAACATCACCAGACTTACGTCAACAACCTGAACAACGCGCTCAAAGAGCATCCTGATCTGGCGAAGAAATCGATCGAAGACTTGATGCGCGAACTTAATAGCGTGCCGGACGCGATTCGCACTGCCGTTCGCAACAACGGCGGCGGCCACGCCAACCATTCCTTCTTCTGGCAAATCATGGGGCCGAATAAAGGCGGCGAACCCAAAGGCAAACTGGCCGCCGACATCAAATCGACCTTCGGCGACTTCGACCAATTCAAGGAAAAGCTTGCGGCTGCCGGCGCCGGTCGTTTCGGCAGCGGCTGGGCCTGGCTCATTGCGAACAAAGGCGGCAAACTGGAAATCGTTTCGACTGCGAACCAGGACACCCCATTGAGCGAAGGCAACACCCCCGTCCTCGGAGTGGATGTATGGGAGCACGCCTACTATTTAAATTACCAAAACCGCCGCCCCGATTACATCAAGGCATGGTGGAACGTGGTGAACTGGGACGAAGTCGCGAAACGTTACGGCGATTAAAGAAGTATCTGTAGCCGCGGTCGGTGTTGTAGCCGCGGTCGCTGGCCGCGGCAGGGTTGGCGCGCCATCGTAGTGCCAACCGGCTTATTACGCTCGGCCGTCTGAATGCCAGGCTTCGGAAGTTTGCCGCGCTGGGTAGGAAAGTAGATTGGTGAATCTTCCAATCGATCGCCGACTACTGATCATAAGGCCGGCATGGATTCGTTAGGTTCATCGACAAGTTCTAGAATGGATTCGGAATGTTGCGCGTGAAAGTCCTAATCTGCCTCGCAGTAATCTGTGTCGGCAGCGCCAGCCCGGCACGCGGCGATCACGTCGATGACGTGATCATTGCGCAGATGAAGGAGCGCAAAATTCCAGGCTTAGCGTTGACCGTAATTGGCAATGGTAAAATTGTTCGCGCGCAGGGGTATGGCTACCGCGACGGAGAGCAGCGCCAGCCGGTTACACCTTCGACATTGTTCCAGGCGGCATCGGTTAGTAAACCACTTGCGGCACTTGGCGCTCTGCATCTGGTCGAAACGGGTGCGGTTTCACTCGATGAAAACGTCAATGCTAAGTTGCGCAGTTGGCATATCCCCGAAAATCGCTTGACCAAGAATCATCCCATCACGCTCCGACTGCTTCTGAGCCATAGCGCCGGAGTTACTGTCGAGGGATTCTCTGGTTACGTTGTTGGCGCACCGATTCCTTCGCTCGTGCAGATTCTTCAGGGACAGAGGCCCGCCAATTCTGCGCCGGTCCGCGTCGATCAAATTCCCGGAACTCAGTGGCGCTACTCAGGGGGCGGTTATCTCGTCATCCAACAAATGATCATAGACATTACGGGAAAGTCGTTCGCCGCTTACATGGACGAGAGTGTTCTAAGACCTCTTGGCATGTCGTCGAGCACCTTCATACAACCGTTACCCGAAAATTTGGCGAGCCGCGCCGCGACCGGCTACACGGGCGAGCCGCGCCGAGCGGTCGAAGGTCGCTGGCATGTGAAGCCGGAGCTTGCAGCTGGTGGATTGTGGACCACCGCAGGGGACCTGGCGCGATTCTACATCGGCATTCAACGCTCATTAGCGGGCGCATCGAATCCGGTCATCTCCCCTTCCATGACGCGACAGATGCTAACAAGGCAGAATGGCGACTCAGGCCTCGGGTTCATGTTAGGCGGGATACCGCAGAGATTTGGGCACAACGGGGAGAACGTGGGTTTTAACGCCGTCACTGTTGCCTTCGAGACCGGGCAAGGTGCGGTGATTTTGATGAATGCAAATACCGACTTGGAAGTATTGAAGAATATTCTTGTTCGAACGATCGGGGAGGAATACCACTGGCCGGGATATCGTTGGTTTGAGGAAGCGCCTGCTACGCGAGCGCAGGTATCGCCTGTTCTTGTGAACGAGCAATGATAAGTTGCCAACATGAACGAAAAAACAAATCACGCGCCGGACCTTACCCAGCGTGCGCCGCGCAGCCCGCGGGTGCGCCTTGGCGGCTATGTTGTCCTTCCGCGCATCCTCGATAAAGGCCGCGCCGAAATCGCCGGCACCGCCGGAGAATTCAAATACAACAACCCGGGCGATTACCATTGGTTCCGTTTTACCGGCATTAGTCCGGAAGATCTGAAAGAACAGCTTGCCACCGGCAAAGGCGATGGCGAAATGCTCAAATGGATCGAAGAGAACGCGCCGCATAAACACACCCCGTGGGAAATACAGCAGTGGAGCGCTTACTTTTCCGAGCGTGGCCCCGATAGCGATGTGGAAACACTCGAAATGTTCGCCGGGCGAATGAAAAAATTTAATCCGAACCGCGAAGATGTGAAGACCTGGCTCGATCTTCTCGACCTCGACGATTACATCACCTTTGGCGGGAAACCGTGAAATGAGCGACGCTGAAAGTGGGATCGAACAAAATGCAATCGAAGATCACGGCGGCATCCTAACGATTCGTGGCGGCGGCCCGCGCCGGGATTGGAATGGCATCCACTACAAGCAAGGCATGTCGGCCAAGAACGTCGGAACGACGAAGCTTTCCGCCAACATCGCGACCATCCCGCCCGGCGGTGTGGCTTACGCGCATATCCACGTCGGTTTCGAACTGATCCTCTACATTCTCGAAGGTCGCGTGCGTCATGAGTTTGGTGATGGCCTCAAGCAGGTAATCGAGAACGAAGCCGGCGACTTCATCTACATCAAGCCCGACGTCCCGCATGAAGTCTTCAACATGAGCCAGACCGAGCCAGTAGTTGCTTTTGTCGCCCGCTCTTCCGCCGACGAGTGGGACAACATCATTCCGTACGACCGGCCCAAGGCCGAAGGATGAAGCATTTAGTCCTCGTCTCTCTTTTTCCGGCGATGGTATTGGCGCAAAGTATGCAGCTCACGCAACAGCTGGGCCAGACTGTGCTCTACGGCGACATCGCCTTGTCGCCGGACGGCGCGCACGTCGCATGGGTGCAATCGACCGCCGCTGCCGCGAAACCGAAGCAAACCTATGTCTGTTCCACGTCAGAAAAAGGAACGCCGGGCTTGGTAAACATTCTTTCTGACAGCGCAGAAAGAACCGATAACGATCCGGCGTGGTCTCCCGACTCCCAAACGCTCTCCTTCTTTTCCACTGCTGGGGAGAAAGGCGAACAACGCCAGCTTTGGACAATCAATGCGGACGGTTCCAACCCGCAGAAGCTCACCCATCTCAACGGTTACGCGGCCCGTCCGCACTGGTCGCATAACGGCAAACAGCTCGCCTTTCTATATATAGAAGACGCGGGCGGCGGCGGTCCGCTCGTGGCCGCGCCCAGCACGACCGGCGTTATCGATACCGCCATCCACAATCAGCGCATCGCCATTCTCGATCTTGCCACCCAAGAAGTGCGGCAGGTTTCGCCGCCAGACCTTCACATTTACGATTTCGATTGGTCGCCAGACGAGAAGACCTTTGTCGCCACCGGGGCTCCCGGCCCCGGCGATAACAATTGGTGGATCGCGCAGATTTACGGCATCGACCTTGCCAAAGGCAACGCGACTTCCATCTATAAACCTTCTCTCCAAGTAGCTACTCCGCGCTGGTCCCCCGATGGGAAGTCGGTCGCCTTCGTAGAAGGCCTCATGAGCGACGAAGGCAATCACGGCGGCTATCTGTTCACCATTTCTTCCACCGGCCAGAACCCCACGAATCGGACACAGGGCAGGAAAACTTCTGTGAGTTCGTTCTTCTGGCAGACACCAGATCGCATTCTATTAACCGAGTACGTCGGCGGCGGCGGTGCTATCTCGGAGTTGACCCTGACTGGGAATTCCGTGCGAACGATTTGGAAACGTCCGGAAGCGTTTCACGCCTTCGGCAACTTTCCTGATTTCGCGCTGTCGAAGGACGGCAAAGTGGCAGCTGCGGTCCGCAGCACCTATGAGACTCCACCGGAAGTCTGGGCGGGCTCGATCGGCCAATGGCGCCAGCTTACCAGCAACAACGCTTCGTTAGCTCCGACCTGGGGCAAAGCCGAAGACCTCGAGTGGACTAGCGACAACTTTAACATCCAGGGTTGGCTTATCCCGCCAGCGAAAGTGGAAGCTAACAAGAAATATCCGCTCATCGTTCTCATTCACGGCGGCCCATCCAGTTTAACTATCCCTGATTGGCCTGCAGGCTTTGGCATGTCGCGCGCCATCATCGCCGCGCTGTCAGCGCGCGGCTACTACGTTCTCCTGCCGAATCCGCGCGGAAGCTACGGACGGGGCGAAGATTTCACCTGCGCCAACGTGAAAGACTTCGGTGGCGGCGATCTGCGCGATATTCTCTCCGGTATCGAGGCCGCGATGAAGAAGCATCCCATCGACCCCGCGCGTCTCGGCGTTACCGGCTGGAGTTACGGCGGCTTTATGACCATGTGGGCGGTCACCCAGACCAACCGTTTCCACGCGGCTGTGGCTGGCGCAGGCATTGCCAACTGGCAGAGTTACTACGGCCAAAACCTTATCGACCAATGGATGATCCCATTCTTTGGCGCGCCCGTTTACGACGATCCCGCGGTTTACGAGAAAAGCTCACCCATCCATTTCATTAAAAACGTCATGACACCCACTTTGGTCATCGTCGGCGAACGCGACGCCGAATGTCCGCCACCGCAGTCATACGAATTCTGGCATGCGCTCAAGACCCTGGGTGTGCCGACGCAGCTCTCCATCTATCCCGGCGAAGGCCATCTCTTCGTTAAACCCGAGAACCAGGCCGATCGCCTCGACCAAACCGTCGCCTGGTTCGACAAGTATCTAAAGTAAGACAGCCGAAGACAGCTGTCTTACCCTGGGCCTTCATCTCGCAAATTCTCTTTTCAGCCATTGATAGTCGTAGGATGTAATCTCAAAGGGATTTCCGTCCGGGTCGGTAAAGTAAACCGACCACGAGTGATCGTGATCAACGGCTTCCAGTGATGGGAAAGCTTCGCGAAGGTGCTTTTCCCATGAAAGAAAATCTTGACCACTTACTCGAAAAGCGACGGTCGATCTAGTGGTCTGCAATGGACGCTCGAAGAGCGCCAGGAACACGCTTCGCTCCGCATTGCTTATAAAGAGTGGTCCATCGCTCGATGCCCAATGCTCAAGCTCCTTGAGTCTGATTAACTGCAGGACATGGCTGTACCACTCCTCGGCTTTCGCTCGATTCGGCGTGTACACGTGAACGTGATCAATTGCGTCTAATTTCAACATTTGAATTTCGAGCATCGGCCTTTTGTAACACCTCGACAAGGAGCCGACAAAGCGCACTATCGAGTGCATCGTCCGGCAAGCCAAAATACTCGAACGTGTGACCATCGGGATCCGAACTATTAGGTCGCTGTCGGTTGTTCGGTTTCCACCGGAAAGTAGGTCTAACAAGATCAGTCAATCCGAAAGCTTTCGCGATTTAACGCGCCTGCCACGGCGAGTCAGGACGAAAAAGGGAAGACAGGAAGCCAGTTTGCGCTTTATCCCATCTTCCGGCGGCGGTAGGCTTGGACGGTGAGTGACGATAATCCCGACGTTGCTTCTTTGATTCCGACGGCAGAATCAAAATCAGATCGCCAGCTTGAGATCGCCCATGTCCTGTTCATGGACATTGTCGGTTACTCGAAGCTGCCGATCGATCAACAAAGCGATTTTCTGCGGCAACTTAATCAAATCATTCGCGCGACGGAACAATTTCGCGCGGCCGAAGTGGCGAACAAACTTGTCCGCCTGCCAACCGGCGATGGGATGGCGCTGGCTTTCTTTACCAGCCCCGATGCGCCAGTGCGTTGCGCGATCGAAGTCGCGCGGTCCCTGCGAACGCATCCGCAACTCCACCTCCGCATGGGAATCGACAGCGGACCAATCGATCAAGTGATGGATGTTAACGAGCGGTCGAACATCGCTGGCGGCGGCATTAACATGGCGCAACGGGTAATGGATTGTGGCGACGCCGGTCATATCCTGCTTTCGAGGCGCGTCGCGGGTGACCTCGGCCAATATAGTAAGTGGCAAACACACTTGCATGACCTTGGCGAGGTCGAAGTAAAGCATGGAGTTAACATAGGAATAGTTAATTTTTTGGATGGCGACCTTGGCAATCCGGCGCTGCCGGAGAAGGTTCGCCGCCTGAACAAACTTCGGGCCTCGGGAATGCGGCGACGCAGGGTTGTCTGGGGCCTTGTATTACTCGCCGTGATGGGGGGCGGCGCCGTCGGCTTGGGACTTTGGTTCCAAGGTCTCCGCGTTGCCCGCACCGTCTCATCGGCGGCGCTGGATGTGGCCGAAAAAAGCATCGCGGTCCTTCCGCTGGAAAACCTGAGCGAGGATAAGGACAATGCGTTTTTCGCCGATGGCATTCAGGATGACGTCTTAACCAGTCTGGCAAAGGTAGGCGCGCTGAAGGTAATCAGCCGCACTTCGGTGATGCAGTATCGCGGCGCGGGTGCGTCACGGAATTTGCGCGAGATCGCGCAAGCGCTCGGGGTGGCCAATATCCTGGAGGGCACGGTGCGGCGAGTGGGAAATCGTGCGCTCATTAGCGTCCAGCTCATTGATGCGCGCAGCGACCGGCAGGTTTGGGCCGAGCGCTATGACCGGACGATTGCCGATTCCCTGGGTCTGCAAGGTGAGCTGGCTACCGAAATTGCCAACGCGCTCAAAGCGAGGCTGGCGCCGGAAGAAAAAGTTCGCCTCGCGACAAAACCGACCACAAACCCTGAAGCTTACTTATTGTATCTGCGCGCGCTCGAGCGCAGCCGGACGGCGGGATCAAAACAGGATGCCTTCGATATCGACGATTTGTTTGCGAAGGCGATCGAGCTTGACCCATCCTTCGCCCTGGCCATCGCACGCCGGGCCATGTGGAACACTTTGATGTATGCTACCGGACGCCGCCCGCAGAACAAAGCTGCCGCGCCCGCGCTGGCCGCGCAAGCGCTGCAACTGTCACCCGATTTGGCGGAAGCGCATGTCGCGTTGGCTCTTTGCTACTACCGGATCGAGCGCAATTATCCGGCAGCCTTGCGAGAGTTTGCGATCGGGGCGGCCTCTTCGACTCTGGAACCGGACGTCCTCGACTACACGGCGGAGATTTATTGCCAGCAAGGCCGCTGGCGCGAAGGGCTGGCGACGTATGATCGCGCGCAGGAAATCGATCCGAGAAATCCACACACCGGCGGGTCAGACGCGCGGGCGATGTTGCGCGATTGGCCAGCGGCCGTGGCGGGTTACGAACGATTGTTGAAGATCGCGCCTGACGATGTCGATCTAACCCTGGGCCTCGTCTCGGTCAGAATCGCGCAGGGCGATTTTGCCGCGGCCCGAAAGCTTCTCGACGGAATACCGCCAGGATTACATGGCACCGTACTCGGGCAACCCTCGATGGTGGATGTAAGCATCACGATGACGCGCTGCGACTTGAATCTTCTCGAGCGCGATTTCGACGCGGCGGCGAAGGATTTGGCGGACTACAAGGGCGAAGAATTTCTGGAACCGCTTGTTGGCCGGAAAGCTTCTCTCGCTGGCCGAATCGCGCTGGCGCGCGGAGACGTTTCCTCCGCCAAAGTTTTCTTCGAAAAGGCACTCCCGATCTATGAAAGCGACGCCCGCGATCATCCGAACGATGAAAGATTTCACGCCTCACTCGGCCGGCTCTACGCCTACCTCGGCCGCAAGGATGACGCCATTCGCGAGGCAATGCGGGCGATCGAGCTTACCCCGGAAAGTAAGGATGCCGTCGGGGGACCGGGGGGTGCGGGCAGCCTGGCTTTGGTTTACGCGCACACCGGCGAAGTCGAGAAGGCGGTCGCGATCCTCGATCGTTTGCTAACAGTTCCAGCCGGTTCAATCCTGGCCGACCTGCGGCTGAATTGGGAATGGGATGCGCTGCGCGGGAACGCGCGTTTCAAGGAAATCCTGGCCGGGCCGGAACCGAAGACGATTTACAACTAACAAGGGATAAGACTGGGATGGCTGCGAACTCTCCATCGGACTTTGATCTGGAGATCGCCCATGTCCTCTTCATGGACATCGTTGGTTATTCTAAGGGTCTGATCGACGAACAGCGTCAGCTACTGAATGAGCTAAACAGGATCATCCGCGACACGCCGCGGTTTAAGAATGCCGAGACAGCGGACAAACTCATCCGGTTACCAACCGGCGATGGCATGGCGCTGGCCTTTTTTACGAACGCTGGGCGCCCTTGAAGTGCGCAATCGAAGTGAGCGAGTCTGTAGGGGGGCATTCCTGCCTGCCGAGGGAGAGCAGCGGCAAGCAGGAATGCTTGCCCTACAGTTGCGTGCAAAGGCTCGCTAAACTGGCGAATCGGGAAACTTCTGTGTGTCGCCACTTTTTATCGGCAACCGAGATCGCGTTTGCGGAATTGGCTTTACACAGGAGCACAGTTACTGTGTTTTATGACCAGAAACATCACGCTTTCGGTAGAGGACTCGGTGCTGAAAGAAGTTCGCCGAATTGCCGTCGAGCAAGACACCACCATAAACGGTTTGGTGCGTCGCTATCTGTGCGAGCTTGCCGGTGAGAAAAAAAAGAGGGCAAATGCCCGGCGTAGCTTGCTGAAATCGCTTCCCAAAATGCGAGCCAGGGTCGGGCGCATCGACTGGACCCGGGAGGATCTCCATGCCGGTTGATGCATTCATTGATACCAATATTTTCGTTTATTCAATCTCGTCGCACCCGACCGAACGGCGGAAACGCGACAAAGCGCGAGCGCTGCTTGGTGCGGTAGATTTCGGCTCCTCGGCGCAGGTGCTGGCCGAGTTTTACGTCACCGTTACGCAAAAAATTGCTGAACCGCTATCCGAGTTACAAGCAACCCAGTTCATCGCGCGCCTGATTCGGCTTCCAATTATCGCGATTGACAGCGATCTCGTTCTTGAGGCGATCGGGTTGAAAAGGAGACATCGTTTATCGTATTGGGATGGAGCAATTATCGCCGCCGCCCAGCGCCTCGGCGCGGTGATTATTTACTCGGAGGATTTGCATCACGGGCAGGTTTACGGCTCCACCCGGGTGATCAACCCGTTCCGCGCGGTGTGAAAACTGATCCGCGCACACTCTTCGCATGGTTCGAAAGCAAACATTTCGGATTGGAATTCGTCGCGAATTTGACAGCTTCTCCGCGAGTCCTATAATCGTGCTCCCCGCCGCGGCGGAAATTTCTTCGCGCGCGTCTCGTTTATGCCATCGACCGATATTATTTTGACCGACAACATTCCCGGATTGGGCGCGGAAGCCGACGTGGTGAAAGTGCGCCGCGGTTACGCGCGCAATTATCTTTTGCCGCATGGCAAGGCTTTGGAAGTGACACCGGCAACTTTGCGTCAGCTCGAAAATCTGAAAAAGAAACGTGCCGAACGCGAGGCGCGCGAATTGAATGACGCTGAAGAATTGGCGCGGCGAATCAATAAGTCGCGATTAATTTTCAAATTGGAGACGGGCGAAACTGGGAAGGCTTTCGGTTCAATCACGGCGCAGGACGTAGTGACGCGATTGAAAAATGAAATTGGCGTGGACATCGATCGCCACAAAATTCATCTTGAGCATCCGATAAAAACCACCGGCGAACACGAAGTGACGATCAAATTGCATCACGACGTAAATGCGACCCTGCGTTTCGAAGTGAAGTCCACCGAAGAACCGAAGGCGGCGGCGGAAGAAAACGCGAAGACCGAAAAGAAAAGAAAATAAATGCCGAGCTCTCAAGGACCTCGTCCTGAGCAGCCTCGCAAGACAGCCCCGAATGGCGCTGGCCGAGGCTCGGCCGCAAAAAATGGCGGTGGAGTTTTTCAAGGGTCATCCACAGGTTCTCCGCAGGATATTCACCGTTCCCCGCCGCATAGCGTGGAAGCGGAGCAGGGCGTGCTCGGTTCGATGGTGATCGCGCCGCAGGAAGCGATTCCTGACGCCATTACCAAAATCACCGAGGAATATTTTTACATCCCGGCGCACCAGACCGTTTACCGCATTTTGGTGGAGCAATGGAGCGCCGCCCAAGGGATCGATTTGATCACCTTCACGCAAACTTTACGTGACCAAAACGTCCTCGAAAGCATCGGCGGTCCGCCCTTTATCACCAGCCTGTTTACCTTCGTGCCGACGGCGGCGAACCTCGATTACTACCTCGAGATCGTGCGCGACAAATTTGTCCTGCGCCGCATCATTGCCACCTGCACCGAGGGAGTGCGCCGCGCCTACGAAGAACAGGGCGAAGTCAGCTCGCTCCTCGATGAGGTGGAACAAAATGTTTTCACCGTCGGCGAAGAGCGGGCCAAAGCGCAGCTCGAGCCGATGAAAACGCACGTCATGGGCGCGCTCGAGCGAATCGAAAAACTTTTCGAGAATAAAGGTTCGATCTCCGGCATTCCCACCGGCTTCAAAGATTACGATCGCATGACCAGCGGATTGCATCCGGCTGAGATGACTGTGATCGCGGCCCGCCCCAGCATGGGCAAGACTGCTTTTGCCATGAACATCGCCGAGCACGTGGCGATTCAGCAAAAATTGCCGGTCGCGATTTTTAGTTTGGAAATGAGCAGCCAGCAGCTGGTGCAACGCATGCTTTGCTCGCGCGCGCGCGTCACGCTCGAGCGGGCGCGCGATGGTTTTCTTTCCGACTCGGATTTTCCCAAGCTAACGCATGCTGCTTCGCGGCTGGCGGAAGCGCCAATCTTCATCGACGATGCCGCGGCAGTGAACGTTTTGGAATTGCGCGCCAAGGCGCGGCGGTTGAAGTCACGCGAAGGAATCGGGCTGGTGGTGATCGATTACCTGCAACTGTTGCGTTCGCCCACTCGCCGCGCGGCGGATAATCGGCAGTTGGAAATTTCGGAAATCTCCGCCGGCATCAAAGGTTTGGCGAAGGAGCTGGATATTCCAGTGATCGTGGTGGCGCAGTTGAATCGGAATCCGGAAATGCGCACCGGTAGCGGCAAGGGTCGGCCGCGCCTAGCCGATCTGCGTGAGTCCGGCTCCATCGAACAGGATGCCGATGTGGTGGCTTTGCTGGTGCGCGAAGAATATTACGCGGACACGGACGAAGAGCGCGAAGATTTACAAGGCAAAGCGGAGTTGATCATTGCCAAACAGCGCAACGGCCCGGTGGGCGACGTGAAGCTAACGTTCCTGAAAGAGTTCACGCGCTTCGAAGATCGCCGCGAAGAAGCGGGCGTTTAAATCGCGCGTCAAAACGCCCGTCGTCCCGACCGAAGCGGAGGGATCCCGTTGCGAAGGCTTTAAGGTAATTTCCGTGGGATCCCTCGACTTCGCTTGGATGACCGTGGCTCAGAGCTCTCGCGCGGCGTCCACGACGTGTTTTGCGTCGATGCCAAATTCCTTCATCACTTCCGCGCCCGGCCCGCTTAAGCCGAAGCGATGTAGGCCGACAACTTTGCCTTCCGACCCGACATACTGATACCAAAGTTCCGGCACACCCGCTTCGATCGCGACGCGCTTGCGACATGCTTGCGGCAAAATTTCTTCGCGATATTCTTCGCTTTCCCGATTGAATCGTTCCATGCACGGCATCGAAATCACGCGCGTGCTGCGACCAAGCGTCTTGGCAGCGGCAAGCGCGTGTTGCAACTCGCTCCCGCAGGAAATGATGATGCGCTGCAATTTCCCGGTTTCCTTTTTCGCGATGTAAGCGCCGCGACGCACGCCTTCGCGCCGCAGTTTTACATCGATTTCATTCAGCATCGGCACGCTTTGGCGCGTGAGCGAAAGGAGCGTCGGGCCGTCGATTCGTTCCATCGCTGCGACAAACGCGCCCGCCGTTTCCTCCGGATCCGCCGGACGAATGACGTCGAGATGCCGAATCAATCGCAACGCGCTCACCGTCTCGACCGGCTCATGCGTTGGCCCATCTTCGCCAACGCCGATCGAGTCGTGGGTAAAAATGTAAAGATTCGGCAAAAGGGCGAGCGCAGCCAGTCGAATCGACGGCCGGCCGTAATCGGAGAACACCATGAACGTCGCGCCGCTCGCGCGAAAAACGCCGTGGTAAGAAACGCCGTTCATGATCGCGCACATGCCGTGCTCGCGAATCCCGAATCGAATGTTGCGCCCGCCCGGCGTATCGCGGGTAAAATCGCCGCCGTCCTTGATGTAATTCATAGTTGAGCCGTAAAGATCGGCGCTGCCGCCAATAAGATTCGGCATTGCCTTCGCGATCGGCTGAAGGACTTCGCCGCCGGCTTTTCGCGTCGCCAGTTTGGCGTCCTTCGGAAACTCCGGAATCTGGGCGAACAAATCCGTTGGCACTTTTTTGTCGATCGAATCATCCAGGATGCGCGCTTTCTCCGGGTTTTTTTCCCGCCACGCTTTCCAGGTTTTTTCCCAATCGGAAAAGTCGCTTAACAATTTCTTTTTGTGCTCGGCAAAATGTTCGCGTGTCTCATTTGAGACAAAATATCGCTCATTGGGCAAACCCAGTTTCTTGCGATCAGCATCGACATATTTTGCGCCCGCTTCGCCATGGGCCTTGGCCGTGCCGGCAATTTCCGGAATTCCTTTCCCTGCCAGCGTGTGCGCCATAATGAATTGCGGTTTTCCGTTCTGCCGCTCCTTGGCGATTTTGCAGGCATCGAGGAATTCCTGCATGTCGTCGCCTTGGATTTCCTGCACGTCGAAGCCATAAGCCGCGTAGCGTTTTCCGGTGTCCTCGCTCTGAGTTTGTTTCGCCATCGCATCGAGGGTGATGGCGTTGTCGTCGTAAATCAGGATCAAATTATCGAGCCCGAAATGGCCGGCGAACGCGCTCGCCTCCGAGCTCACGCCCTCCTGTAAATCGCCATCGCCGCAGAGACAAAAAATGTGCTGATTGAAGATGCGATGTTCTTCGGTGTTGAAATGGGCCGCCGCCATTTTTGCCGCCATCGCGATGCCGACCGCGTTGCCCACGCCCTGCCCGAGCGGGCCGGTGGTGCATTCCACTCCCGGCGTTTCAAAATATTCCGGGTGCCCCGGCGTTTTCGAATGCAGTTGCCGGAATTTTTTTATGTCGCCGATGGAAACGTCGTAGCCACTCAAATTCAGCCAGGCGTAGAGAAGCATGCTGCCATGTCCGGCGGAGAGAACGAAATAATCGCGTCCGATCCAGCGCGGTTGATTTGGATTGTGCCGCAGCAGATTGCCGTAAAGGACCGCGCCCATTTCCGCACAGCCGAGAGGCAGCCCCAGATGCCCTGATTGCGACGCTTCCACCGCATCCATCGCCAGACCGCGCGCTTCGTTGGCGGCGCGCGCAAGCGCCTCAAGATTCAAATCCATCCTGTTTTATAATCGCAGCTGCGAGCCGAACAAAACGTTTTCGTTTCCTTGCGCAGAAAACGCGCACGCGATCGGGGGCGATTGATCTCAATCGCCTGGCTAAGAACGCGCCGCCATCGCTCAAGTTCGCAAGTGTCTTCCCCAGTCCACACCCACCCACCGGTCGGTTCAGGTGAACCGCCGCTACCTCACTTCGCGCACGATTCGACCATAAAATGTCGCTGATGCCCGGCTAACAAACGTTGTTCGTCGTTCCTGAGCGCGCCGTCGCTTGCATTCGCCGCCAAATCGCCGGTGATTGACCCGCACATGAATCGCTCCGCCTTGCTTCACGTCGTCGAGCGACTCGAGATCCTTCTCGGAAAATTGCCGGGCGCGATTCAGAAGCCGGTGCTGCACGAATTGACGCCGTTGAAGGAATTATTTCTGCAACAGCGCACGCCGCGTTTTCTTCTTGCCGGCGCGGAACGTTTGCCGATGCCCGAGATTGTGAACCTGCTTTTCAACGGCGAAACCGGGATCGATTCGCGCGATATCTTGTTTGAAGTTTTTCGCTGGCAAACCCTGGAAGTAAAAAATCGCGGCGCAATTGCTGTGCTGGATGCGCGCGGCGCCGACGGAAACGCGGAGAAGTTCATTCGCGCGGAATTAAAACGCGACTTCGCCGACGTCATTCTGATCTTGAGCGATGATACCGACGGCCGCACGAAAGTTAAACGAAGCGCCGAGAACGGCAGTGATTGCGTTCATTGGAACGACGCCGTGCATCCATCAGCGGGAATCGTAGCCCTGCATTTTGCGAAGTCGGTGCGCGATAACGGCGACGCGATACCGTGGCTAAAGAAAATCAAACCGGAACTTCACGGTCGCGTCTGGGGCGGCTTCGAGTTTATCGCGGACCAACATCATCCGGCGGCTGATCGAAGCGCGTCCGAGCAATTCGTTTCGCTCCTGGCAAAGAAATTACCGAACGATTGCCGGGTCGAGATCGTTCGCATTTCCGGTGACCGCGCAGCGCAGCGAGAAATCGCTTCGATCCTGATCAAATCCACCACCGCCATTTGCACGGCGGTTGGCGCGCAGCCGATCCCGCTGGCTGATTTGCCCGTTCTCACCGCACTTCAATTAGTCATGGTATCGGGCATCATGTATCTGAGCGGGCGCGACCGGAGCCTGAGGGCGGCGACGGAATTTGTCGGCGCGCTTGGGGCAAATGTCGGCGTCGGCGTGTTGCTGCGGGAAGGCGCGCGCGCACTGCTGAAATTTATTCCGGGCTGGGGCAATATCGTTTGTGGCGCGGTCGCCGGCGCGGGCACTTACGCGATCGGTCATGCTGCGTCGGCCTATTTTTTGGAAGGCGTCAGCCTGGGCGAAGCGCGCAAAACGTATCTCAAAGGGCGTAAGCGTCGTCAGCCGGCAGCGTTGCAACTAAAGTGACGCGCGCTGGAGCGCCGCCCGCAAGGCGATTTTAGCCTGTGAATAACTTGATGATAACTCGCAAGTTCCCCGCGCAATTGTTCACACCGTTTTGTGAATAGAAAATGGTTTTTGTAAACGCCACCGCGGCGCACGCATGAACCTTTCCGAGATTCGCGCCGCGCTCGCGCAGGCACGCGTCAAGCCAGTCAAAACGCTCGGGCAAAATTTTTTGCACGATCAAAATCTCGCGCGCTGGATTGTCGACCAAACGCGAATCACTTCCGATGATTTCGTGCTCGAAATCGGACCGGGCCTCGGGGCGTTGACGGAAGAAATTTTACGGCGCGGCGCGCGTCTGCTCGCGTTGGAAAAAGATGCGCGGCTCGTTTCTTTTCTGCGCGACAAATTTCGGGACGCTCGCTGCGAAATTGTTCATTGCGATGCGCTGGAATTCGACACCCGCGCGCTGTTTGCGAAGCACAACGTAAAACTATTGGGAAACCTTCCGTATTACATCGCGAGCCAATTACTCATTCGCTTCACGGATTATCCCACCTGTATCCAATTAGCGTTGTTGATGTTACAGGACGAAATGGCAAGGCGAGTCGCCGCGCAGTCTGGCGATTCCGAATATGGAAACCTCAGTCTGCGCATTCAACTTCATTACCACGTCGATTACTTGCGGAAAATTCCGGCGCCAGTTTTTTTTCCGAAACCGGATGTTGCTTCCGCCATTGTTCGACTCACCCCGCGACCCGAAAAGGAGGCAAACGTTTTCGATTTCGAAGTGTTTCGCGAGCTGGTTCGCGCTGGTTTTTCTCAGCGACGAAAGCAACTCCGAAATTTGATCGGCGCGCGGGTTGATGAGTGGGAAAGTGTGGCGGCGGAAATCGGATTCCCGACGATGGCGCGGGCGGAACAATTGTCCCTTCAACAATGGACTGCCCTGTCCAATCGAACGGCCCGAGCGGGCACAAAATCGGCTGCGCAAGATGTTGAGGAACGCTTTCCAATCGTGGATGCGCAGGACCGGAAAATCGGCGAGGCGCCGCGGGCGAAAGTGCATGAGAATAACTGGCGACATCGGGCGGTTCACATCCTCATTTTTAATGGCGAGGGCGAGGTTCTTTTGCAGAAACGTTCGGCCTGGAAAGATCGCCACCCGCTGCTCTGGGACTCGAGCGCGGCCGGCCATCTTGACGCTAACGAGGAGTATGATTCGGCGGCCACCCGCGAACTGAAAGAAGAACTCGGCATTTTCACCAAACTTTCTCGTGTCGGCAAACTGGAGGCGTCAGATAAAACCGGACAAGAATTCATCTGGGTTTACCGCGGCCAACACAACGGCCCGTTCCAGCTCCCGCGCGAAGAAATCAGCACAGTAAAATTTTTTCCGCCGGCAATCGTGGATGAGTGGATCGCAAATAAGCCGGGAGATTTTGCGCCCGGTTTTCGGGAGTGCTGGCGTTTGTAGCGGCCGTCCGTCCCCGGCGGCAGGGAACGGAGAAATGTTCTGCCCGTCCACACTTGCACTGCTTTTATCCTACCCCTGGCTCCCGCGCTCTTTGCGGTTACGTCCCGGGATACTTAGGGATGCGAACTGAAAATTTCGCGGGAGTCAGATTAAAGTAAAGCGGCAGTTCGATGATCAGAGGACCGCGCCGAAAGCGCCATTGTCGCAGCCCGATCAGCGCAACTTGATCGAAAGGTGCGTCGCCTGAAGATTTTTTGATCCCGACTTTCGCGACCTGTCCCGTCCGGTCAACGTGCAACTCAAAGACTCCCGTGCCGTGCCTCGTTGTCCACGCCGGCTTGGAAGGGTAATCCGGTAGGAACCCATACACCAATGTTCCCTTCCCCAAAAAAGGCGTCAGCGCGTCGTCCAGTGACTGGGCCTTCCGATCAGGCTGGGTGTCTCTCCAGATTCGTTGCGTGCCGAAGGATGCGCGAATGAGCCTGGGACTCCCTGGACGAAACTTCCATTTGCGCAGCATGTTCGCGGCTATTCCGTTCAGAGTTGAATCACCGGAACTTTCTTCCAGATAAACGTTGGTGACGTTGCCCGTAACGGGATCAACTACCATGATGAGAGTGCAGGATGCGTCGTTCAGCCATGCGCCAGGAATTTCTCCGGTCGGGCCTTTGACGATCAAGCCACGCACAACTCGCAAATCGACCGGCGTTTCAGTTGCTCGAACGAGGCTCGCGCACGCGACAACGAAACCGCAAATCAGGATCGATCTGACCATGGAATCGAACACAAACCTTCTTGCGGGCACGGTCCTTATTCTACCCGGTAGGGCCGAAAGTAGTCGAGTAAAATGGACAATGTGGGGCCGGCCTCGGCACCGCGATTCCCTAATTATCCGAAGCAAGTGGTAGACTGCAACGGTGTGCTGGAACCGGGGCGAATTCATCGTGTCTTACGTGAGGTCGGCAGCAAATTTTGCGCCGGAATTTTTGGGATGCTGGAAGCTGGCGGCGAGATGAGCGTTTCGACAAGAAGCGCGGCTCAATGCTGGGAGCGCACGCGCCTCGTTGTGCGGGTTTCGGCGCCCCGCCGAAACAAATTGAGAGAACGCATGACGAGCAAGAAAAGTCCGCGGTAACGGGGCGCCATCGCCAGCACGCGAGGCGCGTGCGCTCCCCGGAGCTCGGACTTCGTTAACGCAAACCGACCAAAGCCGCCGGCGGCAAATCCCAGCTCTTTTCTTTCGCCGCATACTCAGATATCGTTAGGAGCGTGTAGCACGGTTTCTTCGCCGCACGCAACCAGCTAATCATCTTCACCAGATTCTCTTCAGCCATCGTCGTGCAGCCGGTCGTCGGTCGATCTACTCCGCGGCGAATGTGAAAGAAGATCGCGCTGCCATCGCCGGGAATTGGAGGATCGGAATTGTGTCGGATTTCAACTAACCAATGATAAGCAAAATCGCCCGGCCGCATTTTTTCATGGCTGTAGTTATCGGGCGGGTTGTTCGGATCGATGACGACGTGCCGGTTATAATTCGGTGAGCGCGGATCGTCACTCCAGATATCGCCTTCGCTTACCTGATGAAATGGATAGTCCGCTCCCGGCGGCAGCGTTTTGTCGTAGGTATAAACTTTCCCGATTCGAAAAACTCCCGCCGGCGCGCGCCCATCGCGTTCGTGTTTGTGCAAACCGCTTTCGCCTTGTCCGGCGACACCGCGGCCCCAGGCCAGGCCATTTTTCCCGAACAAAACCGGCGTGGGCCCGGCGTAGCTCGTCCATTTGCCATCTGTTTTTTCGAGCAAAAAAAGCTGTCCGCGCATGGAATTCCAATCGGGCGCGAGGCCGACGATGAGCTGGGTGCAATCTTCCGGCAGGCTGGCGGCACAGGCGCTGCTGGCAACAAGGGAGAGAATGAGCAAAAGAAAATCTCGGCGATGATTCACGCCTGATCTAAAAGCGCATTCAGTAGAAACTGCAACGCGTTTTGCTCATGAAACAACGAATCGGCTTTTTCCTTTTGCTGTGCGCGATCGTCCTGGCCGCGCACGCGCCGGCCTTGCGCGCGGGCTTTGTCTGGGACGATACCGCGCTCGTTTTGCGGGATCCGCTCATTCGCAGTTGGCGTTTGATCCCGGAAGGTTTCGAGCAACCGCTCTTTCTCGATGCCACGCCGTCGAATTTTTACCGGCCGTTGCAACGCGTCACTTACACGCTGGAATATTGGGCGGTTGCTTTTCGGCCCGCGCTTTATCACGCGAGCAATTTCCTGTTACACGCTGCCGCCGCCTTTGCGTTTTTTCTTTTCGCCTCGGTTTTCCTGAAGCTGTTTCTCGTTAGCGACCGTCGATCATTATTAATTGCCGCCGCCGCTGCCATTGCCTGGGCGGTGCATCCGTTGCATTCCGCCGTGGTCGATTACATCTCCGGTCGCGCGGATTCTTTGGCGGCTCTTTTTGGATTCGCCGGATTGTACCTTGCAACGCGCGCAATTTCGCGTGGATGGAAATTTCAGGTTGCGCCGGCCGCGCTCTTTCTTGGCGCGGCCCTGAGTCGCGAGAGTGGGTTGCTCTTCCCGCTCATCTGGATCGCGCTGCTTTGCTGGCAAAAAAAATGGCGGGCGCTCCTGCCGGCGTCGGCGGCCATTTTGTTTCTCGCGACCATTTATATGGCGCTGCGGGCACAGCTTTATCCGGTGCAGGTGCCGCGATTAACTCCGCCGGCTCCGCTGGTTCTGCGTCCCATTCTGACGGCGCGGGCGATTGCGGAATACGCCGGCATTTTTGTTCTGCCGACTAATCTGCATGTGGACCGCGATGTCGAAAGCCATCCGTGGGGATTTAGTCCTGCGAGCCTGACCGCAACTTCTCTGCGCGAATTGCAGACGCTCGCCGGTGTGATTCTTCTCGGTTTGGCGATTTTTTGGTTTGTGCGCGGCGCGCGCCGCGGAAGCCCATCGGCGCCTCTGCTTATTTTCGCTGCGATCTCGTATTTGCCGGTGAGCGGAATTTTCGCGCTGAATGCGAGCGTCGCCGAACATTGGATTTACGTCCCCTCCGCATTTCTGATGCTCGCGCTTTTTTCGGAACTGGCGCGGCTGCTTCAGTTTGCTGCGCGAAATAAATTCGCGGTCGGGACGATCGGCTTTTGTGGGTTGGCCTGGATATCCTTTCTGGCCATTCGCTCGTTTTATCGCGCACGCGACTGGCATGATAACGAGACTTTTTTCCAACGGACGATTGCAAGCGGCGGCGATTCGGCGCGAATGTTTATTAACCTGGCCGGCGCAGAATTATCGCAGCACCATCTCGACCGCGCCCAGGCAGCGTCGCGCGTCGCTTTGCAAAAAGCGCCGAACCAACCATTCGCGTTCATCAATCTCGCGGGGGTGGAAATCGAGCGCGGAAACTTTGATCCAGCTCGCAAAATTCTCGCGGCCGCGCGCGCCAATCCCGTCACAGAGGCGCAGGCCGACGAGCTACTGGCGGTGTTGGAAATGAAGCAAAGCGGTAAAATCGATCTGCTGCGCTGGCGTCTGGCTGCGCGCGATGCTTCGCCCAACTGGGCGATCGAGCGGCGTTATTTGCAGGCGCTGGATGAGAGGGGCGGGACGCAAAAGGCGGTGGAAGAGTTGGAGCGCGTTCTCAGCCGCGAGTGGTTTCGGGCGGAATCGTGGCAACTGCTCAGCCAGTATCTCACCAAACTCGGCCGAGCTTCGGAGGCGGCCCAGGCGCTGGCACAGGCGCGGCGCTACGACATTCATTTGGCTGAGCACTAGTTAACGAATCCTGGAAGGACGATCTCTGACCGTCCATGAATCGGGGACGACACAGCGGTCGTCCCTCCAGTTCTTGTTAGGCCGTCACGCGCTCGACCGCGGCCGTATCGGCCGCCAAGAAACGCGCGCCCGCCAGCCAGATAACTCCGGAGGCGAACATCACCGCCGTCACAAATAGAAACGCGACTCGAATATTGGTGTGGCCGGCGATGTAGCCAATGCTGGGAAAAGCGAGAATGTCGCCGAGCAAATGGATGATCAGGATGTTGAAGGCGAAGGCGGTCGCCCGCACGCCCGGCAACGAGACGTTGGCCAGCGCCGTATTGGATGGGCCGGTGTTGAGAAAGAGACCGAAGATGGCGAGGAACATTCCTACCCACGCCAGCGGAAAGGGTAGATAGAGTCCCGCGACGAAGAAGGGACAGGCCAGGATCATTCCCGCGCCGGAAACTAGAAAATAGGAGCTGGGAAAACGCGCGCGCAATTTGTCGGCGATCGCGCTTCCGCACAAAGTCGAGGCCAGACCGCCGACGACGAGGATGGCGCCAAAAATCGTTTTGCTGCTGGCGGGGGATTGTCCGCGATAGCGCAAGTATTCGGCGATCCAGAAACCGAGGCCGGCGGTGGTAAAAGTCATGGCCGCTTGCGCGAAGGTGTTTACCGCGAAGGAACGAGTTTTCATCAGGGCGATGTAGTCCGGTAATTTTGAGCGGCGCTTTCGTGCGAGATCGATCCCGTTCTGGCGCGGATCGCGTTGCCAGAAACAAAGCAAGCCGAGCAGCAAACCGGGCGGAGTGACCAGATAAAAAGCGGTGCGCCAACCGTAATGCGAACCCACCATTCCACCGAGCACATATCCGAGCGCGCTTCCCACTGGAATGGCCGCGCAAAAAATGGCCATCATCCGACCGCGCACGTTGATCGGAAAAAGATCTGCGATGACCGTAGGAGCGGCCGGGCCGTAACCGCCTTCGCCGATGCCGACGCAGACGCGGGTCAAAAACAAAATCGTGATGGTGGGAGCAAGGCCGCTTCCACCACTGGCGAGACTCCACAAAATCACCGCCGTGCCGATAATCACCCAGCGGGAAAAACGATCAGCGAGAAAGCCGAGCACCGGCGCGGCAAACATGTAAGTGACAAGAAAAGCGTCGCCGAGCAGACCGGTCCAGGTCATGGCATTGGGATCGTTGCCGGCAAAAAAAGTGGCGCGAATGTCCGGCTCGAGCGCGGCCAGCACCTGCCGGTCGATGTAGTTGAAAAGATTGATTCCGAGAAGAAGCGCCAGCGC
>DAIOVO010000010.1:6557-14476 GCA_036758965.1 Chthoniobacterales bacterium | reverse complement strand
CGACACGGGCGTTGATTTTTCTCGCAGGCGGCATGAAAGGCGATTGCAGTAGGCGAAGGGCTGATTGTAAACGTAAAACGATGCCGGGAAAATCTTTTGCCGAACGCGCCTTTTATTTTTTCGTGCTGCTAATTCCGCGTCTGATTTATCGCGTGAAAGTGATCGGCACGGAAAATCTTCCGGCCGGCGGATGCGTGCTCGTGCCCAATCACATTACGTGGGTGGACTCGATCATTCTGCAACTCAGTTGCCCACGACCGGTGCGATTTATCATCGATGAGGAATTTTATCAGCGCGGTTTTTTGCATCCGGTTTTACGGCGGGCGAAAGTGATTTCGATCTCGCGGGCGCGCCCGCGCGAGGCGATTCGTCGCGCGGCGGAGCAGATTCGGCAGGGCGAGATCATGTGCATTTTTCCGGAAGGTCAGCTTACCCGCACCGGCACGCTGCAGCGTTTGCAACGCGGATACGAAATGATTGCACGCGATGCGCAGTCGCCAGTTGTGCCTGTTTTCCTCGATCAACTTTGGGGTTCGATCTTTTCGTTTCGCGGCGGAAAGTTTTTTCGGAAATGGCCGAGGCAATTTCCGTATCGCGCGACGGTTGGTTTCGGAAAACCGCTGTCGCCGGAAGAAGCGACGCCGGCGCGGGTGCACGAAGAGTTACTGAAAGTCGGGACGGATTGTTTCGAGCAACGCCCTGAGCTGCTCGCTCACCTTGGGCGTTACGCGGGCTGAAGCGATCGCCGTTTTCCACCCTCGTGATTGATGGAACCGATGGCAGCAAATTGAGTCGCGGAAAGTTGCTTGGTGCAGCCATCGCGCTCAGTCGCCATCTGCAAAAACATTTTCCCGAGAAACGAATTGCGATTGTTTTGCCGGCGAGCAAAGGCGCGGTGGTGGCGAATCTCGCCACCGTGCTGGCAGACAAGACTCCAGTCGGGCTTAACTTTACTGCGGGAGTGGAGGCGGTTTCATCCGCGATTCGGCTGGCAGAAATTGAAACTGCCATTACGGCGAAGGCGTTTCAAAATCGCCTGCCGGATTTTCCGTGGCCGAACAATAGCGTGCTGCTCGATGAACTCCTGCCGAGACTGAAATTGAAGATTCTTTTTTGGTGGGTGGCTGCAATTGTTACTCCCTATTTCTTGTTAGCGCGCTGGTTGTCTTTGCCGCGCACCGGCGACCACAAAGAAGCGGTGCTGCTTTTCACCAGCGGCAGCTCGGGCGAACCGAAAGGCGTGGTGCTTTCGCATCACAACCTCATCGGCAACGTCACACAATTTACCGTTCTGCTGGACGCGGGCCCTGACGACAAACTGCTCGCGTCGCTTCCGTTTTTTCACAGCTTCGGCTGCACCGTCACGCTGTGGTATCCGCTACTCGAAGGCACGCCGATTATCACTTATCCGAATCCGCTCGAGGCGGGAAAAAACGCCGCGCTGGTGGAGAAACACAAAATCACGGTTCTGCTTGCGACGCCGACTTTTCTGCGCGCCTACTTGCGAAAGGCCGAGCCGGAGCAATTGCGATCAGCGCGGCTGGTCATCGTCGGCGCGGAAAAAATGCCGCTCGATCTTTCTCGGAAATTTTTCGAGCGGTTCGGCAAACGTGTCATGGAAGGTTATGGGCTAACCGAAACAAGTCCGGTCGTCTCGGTGAATTTGCCCGATCCAATTCCGGAGCGGCCGAAGCTGAGGGTGCAGACGCTCTATCGGCTGGGTTCGGTGGGAAAGATGGCCGCGGGAATCTCTGCGGAAATTCGCGAACCAGAAACCGACAAGAAGCTAACAATTTATGAATCGGGCATGATTTGGTTGCGCGGGCCGAATATTTTCGAGGGATACCTGAAGGACGCGACGCGAACAGCCGAAGTTCTGCGTGACGGGTGGTTAAAGACGGGCGATATCGGCCGACTGGATGAAGATGGCTTTCTCTACATCGAGGGACGGCTCTCGCGTTTTTCAAAAATCGGCGGCGAAATGGTGCCGCACGAAGTGGTAGAGCAAAAAATCATCGAGGCGCTGGGGTTGGATGGCGGCGAACGCCAACTCGCAATCATGGGCGTGCCCGATGAAGTCAAAGGCGAGACCCTGCTCTTACTTGCCACAACTTCCGTCGATATGAACGCGCTGCGCGCCAAATTGAGTGACGCCGATGTGCCGAATCTTTGGATTCCAAAACGCAGCCGGCAAGTGAAAGAAATTCCCGTGCTGGCTTCCGGCAAACTGGACATTCGCCGTTGCCAGGAACTGGCCGCTCAATCACTCAAGGCGGGCTAGTATCAACTCCAGCGCGTGAGAGCTGGTGAAGCTTCTCCCGACGCGCTAGTTCGATCCGATGTTGAAAACCTCGAGCAAGGCAATACCACCCTGTCCCGCGCCACCTGAGTCGTCGCTAACGATAGCGGAGTAAGCTCCGGCATTGAGAATCGTCAAGAGTGCCGCCTCGCGATCGTCCTTTGGCGCCAGTCCAGCGCGTGTTAACTCCACCTCTTGCGAGTCTTTCCAATTCCTGTTAGACGTTACGATCATACCATCCCTATCGTAGAGAGTGAGGACCGGGTCCGCCAGTGGTTGAGCAACACCTCTGGCCGCCAGAGTTGGCCCGGTCGCGCGCACTACTACTTTCATCGGCGGGTTGCCTGTAATCACACCGGCAATCAGCACGTTATCTCCGCCTGTCACCTGGCCACGCGTAGAAACGTTAACTAACTGCGAACTCCCGGTCGTAATCTCGTAAACTTCGAGTAAGCCAATGCCGGGTGAGTTCTCCTTGTTCCCGAGGATGATGCTGTAACCACCCGGATCAAGCGTAGCAGCAATGACGCTCTCCTTTGATTTAGTGGGAGTCAAACCAAACGCAGTTAGTTCAGCAGTCGACACGTAATCATCGTTACCGGCCAACAGTTGGCTGCCGTGAAAAAGATTAAGTGTAGGATCTGCAATCACCTCAGTTAGGCCGTGTTGACTCAAACTCGGGCCAAGGCCACGAGCAATAATCCTCTTACTGCCGGTGCCAGTCATGATAAACCCGCCAATTAACACATCCTCGCTGGAGCCGATGAGGCCACGGGCCGAAATATTGCGCAGCCTGCCTGGAAAAGTCGGAAGTTCCACCTCGAAGTGGAGGTTTTCCAGATGCAATGGGAAAGCGTTAAACGCGCCATTACAACTCATAGTTGGGTATTTGTAGTCGAAGACTTTTTGTTTACCGGGTAGCAGCCCTACTATTTCTGCAAATGCGTTCCCGCTCGCGTAACCGCCGGCGACAGCGTAATCGACCAGGTAATTGTCGGGCGCATCTTCGTAAACGCTGGAACAAATCTCACTCACAATCGATTGATCGTAGTTAAAGATTTCGGTCGCCGTTTTATTGGCGAGATCGAGGGTGTATTTTCTCGGCAAAGCGAAATCACGGCCAATCCCTGCCGGCGTCTGGTGGAAGCTTCCGAGACCATTGTCAAATAGCAGTAGCTTGTCGTTATAGGTGATGGAAACCGAATGCTCGCCGATGGGGGCGAGGCTGCCAGCAGGAACCGTGAGCGCGAAAGCGCGCAGACTGGGATATTGATACCACGCTTTGCTGGGGTCGCCGAGAATCCATTTGATCGCGCCCGATTCATAGTCCAGGGCAATGACGAAATTTTCCCGGCTGGAGACTAACAGCGTATCATCGCTCGCACGGTAGGTAACCGCGTTACTGTGGAACCAATCTTCGCTCGGACGAACAAAGGCGCTGGGGTCGTCTCCGGCTGCCGCCATTGTGTCCGAGACGATCTTCGCCATGTCCCAATAGTGAAGTAAGTTGCCATCTTTATCTACCTCCAGAACAACACATTCACTGCGCGTCGGAGTGTCCGCCTCCAGCAACAATCCGTACTTACCTGGATCGATATTATGGTGTAGATCTTGTATGCCAATATCGCCCAGGTCAGTCACCAGACTAACCGCGCCATCCAGCTCCATTCTGAGAACCTGCGCATTGAGGCTGGTGTTGCCGATGTAGATGGCATTGTCAAAAAACGCGGTCGTTACGCTTTGCCAGCCGGAAGTGCCGACCCATCGCAGGTAACCATCGGTATCCATAATTGTCGGCGAATAGGTGCTGCAACTACTTTTCAGGAGCATAAAATCATAGCTCAAGGCAGTGGAGTTAGTCCGGTTTTGCACCACGCTACGATTCGCCTGGTAGTTGCAGGGGTCGTTAAACTTCGTCGTTGTGATTGCCCGGCTACCTTGTGCCGTCGAGTTGTCGGCAAATGTATAACTTAAGGTGACCGAATTAGCGAAATTATCGTATAAACCGAACACTGGCACCGTAAGGTTGCCGCCGGCATCCAGAAAACTGCGGCTAGTGAGGTAGGCAGCAGAAAAAGTGGCCGATACCGCTCTGGTTACCGAACCGGACCGAGGTTGAATGGTGAATTGCACGCTCTTCAGGTTCGCCACCGGATTAACGGTGAAATGCAACTGGTGGATAAAAGGCGTCGGACCTTCGACATCACTGACAAAATTAATCGCAGTGTCCGTCGCCTGCGAAGCTATTGCTTTGCCTGCACCGCCAATAAGCACACTTCCAAGCGCTAATATCAAAAAATGTCCTTGCCAATAACTCCAGCCTCCAAATCTCCCATTTGCGGGAGGCCTGAAGTTTTTGCGCGAGCGCAACTTGGTAAGGGAAAGCATGACGAGCAGTGCTTTTGGCATTTTCCCGGCTAGTTTGTCAAGCTTACACGCAGCTTACTGGCCAGAACCCGGCCAGGATTATTGCAGGCGCACGCGTTTGAGGATTTCGATAAACTGCGGATTGGAACGCAGTGAATCCCAGCGTGGATCGACCTTAAGCAACGTAACCCACACATCGTGGTCGTCGCAGGCTTTGTTTAGCCATGTGACTGCTTCATGCTCGCGACCAAGCGCGTTGCAAACCAGCGCAATGCTTGCCGGCGGAATGTAGCGCTGAGTAGCAGTCGTCTTTAGCTCGTCCAGAATCGCTTGCGCGCCGCTCGTATCTCCCTGCTTTGCTTTAATGTAACCTATTGATGCAATCGTTTCTGAGTTTCCGTGCGAGAGTTCTCGGGCTTTAGTGCATTCAGCGATCGCTTCCGGATATTTTCGTTGTTGGGTGTAAATTTTCCCAAGTTCCAAATGAGTGACCCAGAAATTCGAATCGAGCGCGAGCATTTCAAGGGACTTTGCGGCGGCTTCCTCATTCCGTCCGGCGTGCTGCAACATCATTGTCTCCAGCGCGCCATAAAGCAGAAAAACCGGATCCAATTCTCTCGCACGCGACATTTCGGCGATGGCTTCGTCATGCCGGCCGACATCCGAGAGCACATGCGCGAAGGCGAAATGCGCGTGCGCAGAATTTTTATTGAGCGCGATGGCGCGCCGCGCTTCTCTTTCTCCGCCGGCCCAGTCCCATTCCCACCAGATAAGACAGAATGAGAGCGAGGCGTGCGCTTCGGCCAGAAGAGGATCGATCGCGAGCGCTTTTTGCGCGGCGAGTTTTGCCTGAGGCAGACATTCTTTGGCGGGAAAATTGGCGCTGATGGCAAGCGATCGGTTCGCCTCGGCCAATCCAAAATACGCCAGTGCGTAATTCGGGTCGGCTGCAATCGCCTGCTGGAAAAATTCGATCGCTTGTCGGATCTCCGGTGGAGTGAGCTTGCTGTGGTGATAGCGACCGGTGAGATAGAATTGATACGCTTGGATATTATCGGTGTAGCGTTTGGTTACGCGTTTTTGCTCCTCGCCGGTCAGGCGCAGCGCCAGCGCATCGGCCACCCGTTGTGAGATAGCGTCCTACACTGAAAACACACCGGTGAATTTCTCATCGAAGGTTTCAGCCCAAAGCGAGGCACCGTCGGCGACGTTAATCAACCGCGCCGTCACGCGAATGCGATCGCCCACTCTTTCGACATTTCCTTCCAAGACCGAGCCGACCTCCAACTGGCGACCGGCCGCAAGAGAGTCCTGCTCGAGGCTGGTGAACTTGCGCACCGCGTTCAAGGACGAGACGATTATTTTGCCGCTGCTGCTAAGCTTTGTGATCAAGGTATCGGCCATGCCAAGCTCGAACACCTGATCGCGATTTTCCGGCAGGAGCGGCTTGAAGGGAAGCACCGCGATCCGTTTTTCTGAAGACGCCGCCACGTGTCCGGAAGGTTCACGCTCCGCACGATGCGACAGAAACCAAACGCCGCATCCGAAAAGCAGCAAGGCGATGAGGATCACCGCGCCATTGCGCACACGACGCCGAAATTTGCGCGCCGCGAATTGTTTCTTCGCGCGCAGCTTTTCTGGAATGACCGGGTTGCCTACCTCCTCCGTGTGGAGATTAACGACATCGATCAGGACGCCGTGCTTTACCTCGAACAGGCCGAGATCATGCAACTGCGACTTCCACCCCGTGTATTGGGCAAGATCATCGGCGACTCTCTTGGAGAGGAGAATGTGCCCGGCATCGCCGCAATCCATCACTCGTTGGGCAAGTGTAATTCCCGCGCCGGCGACGTTTGCGCGTTCGTTCACATCCACCACTTCTTCGACCGGACCGCTGTGGATTCCCATCCGCAACTGCAGGGACGGCAATTGCTTTACCTCTTTCGCGATCTCTATCGCGCAGCGCACGGGCGCATCTGGCGTGGTAAAAAACGCCAACGCCATGCCGTCACCTGTGGGCAAGCGGATAAGTTTGCCCGCCTCTTCGGCGGCGGCAACCTGACGCGTGCCGCGCACGATCTCATTCAGTCGCCGCAACACTTCACTCTGCTCGTTGATCAACAATTTTGAGGAACCGACGATGTCGATGAACAAAACATGCGCGATCTCTAGGCGAAGATCAGGATGTGGTTGCGGCATGGTGACTCTCCTGTGTTAGTCGAGATTGCGCGCTCACTCAACGCAGAAGGGATTTGTTAGTTCAACCAAGCATGCTTCGAAGGCTGAACAAATCGGCATTCGACAATCGAAATTCGGAAATCGCGGGGCTGCCAGGGGGGAGAGTTGAACTCCCGACCAAGGGCTTATGAGTCCCCTGCTCTACCACTGAGCTACCCTGGCGAAAACGGAGGGAACGTTTCGCGCTGTCCGGTAGCTGTCAATCGAAGTCGCACCGCTGAAAGGCGCCGCTAATCTTTCGTTAGGTAGGGTGCGAGCTCCTTTTTTGGCCCGCGCAGCGTCGCCATGAAAAGCACGCCTTTGTTTGCCCGCACTGCGCCCGTCCAGCCTTCCTGTTCCAGATAACGCCAGCCTTTGAAATTCTCCGGCTGTCCGGTTTTCGCGCCACGGCGCGCGGGAAAAAGAAAAAGCTGCATCCGTTTTTCCGCCAGCCCGATCTGAGCCACGCGACCCGCTTCTTCATCGTCGAAAACATGAATCCCGACAGTGCGCAATTGCACAAATCCCGGCGCCACTTCGTAGTGTTCGAGCCGATGTTTCATAAAAAATAAATCGCCGAGCGTCCCCGCCTCCGTCGTCATCGGTTCCAATTGCGATGGCCGGGTAGTGCTGGCGAGCACGAGCAATTTCTTCGCGACCGACGCACCGGGAAAAGTGTGCATCTGCTCATCGAACTTTATCCAGACAATGACAGCGATGACCGCCAGCGCGATGCCGATGGCGACGATGGCCGGGTTAATCGCGGTTTTCGTCCAACTCCGCTTTGTTCCCTCGGCCATTTTTTCATTGGCAAACCACTCCTCGATTTCGGGCGGCACCGGCGCCGATCGAATCACTTTGGCCACCGCGCGATCGAACGCTTGTTGCTGCGGAAAACTTTTTGTTTTTTTCGCGCGCGCGATCGCCGCCCGCATCCGGCGATCGGGCGACGCTCCATTTTCGATTGTGGCGCATTCCGCCAGCATACGCAGGCCGCGTCTCATTTTGATGCAACCGGAGCCGTGGTATTGAGCCA
>DAIOVO010000010.1:0-6547 GCA_036758965.1 Chthoniobacterales bacterium | reverse complement strand
CCAAGGATCAAGAGCATTTCGCGATAGCTAAATTCATCGAGATAAAAAAGGGCGAGCGCGCTGCGTTGCGGCTCGGGCGCGGCCGAAATCCAGGCCGCAAGATGTTCCGGCTCGACCTGCGCGATTTGCGCCGGCGCCTGCTCGGAAATTTCCGCCACCTGGTGCTGATGCGATTCGGGCTGGATGTCTTTTTCGGCGACCTCGAGGCAACGCCAGCGCGCTTCGCGGAAGAACCAATACCGATCCGGCGGCGGCTCATCATTGGCCGATTGAAAAGCAGCTTCGCGCAAAGTGTCCTGAAAAATTTCCTGCGCCTTGCCGGCGTCGCCAGTCATGACCAGGCAGAAGCGATACAATTGCGGGAGGTTATGCGCCACGTTTAGAAACCGAAAGCAGAAAAACCCGGCGGGCGCAAGCGCACAGCCTCACTTTAAAGCCCGAAACCGACGCGCCACTTCCTCGGCATTGGCCCGGCTGTTAAAGGCAGAGACGCGGAAAAAACCTTCGCCTTTCGAACCAAACCCGCTCCCCGGAGTGATGACCACGTTCAATTCGCGCAGCATCCAATCGAATGTTTCCCAGCTCGTTTTCCCGGGGCGCGTTTCTACCCAGATGTAAGGCGCATTCGTTCCGCCGTGAACAATGAAGCCCGCCTCGCGCGCGGCCTCGCGCAGAATACGAGCGTTGCCCATGTAATGCTCGACCAAGGCGCGCACCTGGTTTTTGCCCTCGCTAAAATACAGGGCTTCCGCGGCGCGTTGCACCGGGTAACTGACGCTGTTGGATTTCGTGCTCCAGCGCCGATGCCAAAGTGGATGGAGCGGTAATTTTTTCCCCTCCTTCGTTTGTCCGAGCACGGTTTTGGGCATGACCGTGAAACCGCAGCGCACACCGGTAAAGCCGCCGGTCTTGGAAAAACTGCGGAACTCGACGGCGCATTCGCGCGCTCCTGGAATTTCATAGATGGAATGCGGAATCTCTTTCTCACTGATGTAGGCCTCGTAGGCAGCGTCGAACAAAATCAACGTCTCGTTAGCTTTTGCGTAATCGATCCAGTCTTGCAGTTGGGCGCGGGTCGCGATCGCTCCAGTTGGGTTGTTCGGAAAACAGAGGTAGGCGACATCCACCTTTTCGCGCGGCGGCTCGGGAACGAAATTGTTTTCCATCGTACACGGGAGATAGACGATTCCTTCGTAGGCGCCGTCCGCGCGCGCCGCCCCGCTGTGGCCCGCCATCACATTGGTATCGACATAGACCGGGTAAACCGGATCGGTAATGGCGACTTTGTTCTGCGGCCCAAGAATATCGAGGATGAAACCGCAATCACACTTCGAACCGTCCGAAACAAAAATCTCGTCATCGGCGATTTCGATTCCGCGATCGCGATAATCACCTTGCGCAATCTTGCCGCAAAGAAACTCGTAACCCTGCACCGGCCCGTAACCGCGAAAAGTTTCGCGATGTCCCAGCTCATCCGCGGCGCGTTTCATCGCCTCGATCGCCGCCTGCGGCAAAGGTTCGGTGACATCGCCAATTCCGCAGCGAATCAATCTTTTCGCTGCTTCCGGATTCCGCTCGCAAAACTCGAGCACCCGCCGCGCGATCTCCGGAAATAAATATCCAGCCTGTAGCTTGAGAAAATTTTCATTCAGATAGGCCACGATAGCTACAGTGACCGCAAGCGGTGTCTCCGCAACTAAACGCTGGCCGAAGAGAGCGAACGCTGAGCTACGGTTTGGGCCGACGCTTCTTTTTGGAAGGAGTAAAGCTAAACCGCTTCTAGAACTTCCTCTTCAGTGAGACGTAGCAGAATCGCCCTCTAATATCGAAGGTTGATTCATCGTAACCGTTCTCGATTGTTCCGGAGCTGAAAGGTGGATCGCGATCAAAAACATTCGTCATTCCGAGGGTGACGGTAGTCCCGTTAAGCCAGGTGCGCCAGCTACCGGCGCCATACTGCGCGGTTGCCGGCGGCAAAGCATTCTTGTCCTTACCCTCTGTTGTGCCGGCCACCCCGGCATAGCCAGCTCCCTGGTTTTCCGGCGCTGGCGCGGGGAAGTTAAAGCTATAAGAGACAATCGCGTCCAATGTAGTCCACTCACGGACCTTGCGCGGGAAGGGATCCGGCGCGTGCGGCGGAATATCTACTTTCTCGTCGGCGCCGGTGCTAAAAGGAAAGTCGTGTCCCTGGCCGATATAATGCACCGTTACTCCGGCATCGAGGCCGCCCAGGTCGTAAAAGGCGCTGACATATAGCCTGTTTTGCGGAAAGTAGCCGCCGAAATTTGTTTCCTGTCCCACATACTCCCGCTGGTCATCTCCGAGGTTGATGGCCGCGACATAACGCGACAGGTAGTTGCCATTTACGGTAAAGGTGAAGGTTCCGAAATTGCCGTGGCCCAGAATTGAGGTATCGAAGGCGTAGATTGCCTCGTAGTCAATCCCTTCGGTGATCGTCCGCGAGATATTTTGGATAAGATCTCTAACTAGAATAATGTTCCCATCGGCGTCGCGTACGACCTGGCCAGGAAATTTTTTGCCGTTGGAGTCGAAATTCTGGCGAACCACAAATACTGGATCGATGAAATTGGTTCGGTCGCGCAAGTCGATATGATAGAAGTCCACGCTCAGAGTCAGCCCTTGCACAAACTTGGGCGTCCAGACCGCGCCATAGTTCCAACCATAAGCGACCTCCGGTCTCAAGTTTGGCTGCCCACCGAGAAGAACGCGCACAAAACGGGGTGGTTCATCTGGAGGCGTGGGATGGGCCGGATCAAAGATGGGTTCGACTCCCTCGGCCGCCGAGGGAGCTAAATCCGAAAGATTCGGTGCATGGAACGCCTCGGTGTAACTGGCGCGAAGGGTCAGGCTCGAATCGAACGGCTGGTAGCGCACGGAAAATTTCGGCCTCTCCGCCGTGTCGGTATCACTATAAAATTCGAAACGTTCGGCTACCTGGAACTCAAGGCTATATGCTCCCGGGAAATTCCAGCTTGGACTAGTAACCGGGATGCGAAGTTCGCCGTAGGTTGACCAGACGTCGCGGCTGCCCCGAGTCGCTTCCAGATTATTCGCGCCGATCGCGTTAAAGGAGGTATTCAGCGGGTCCGGGCGATCATCCACCGTCTCGGTCCGATGCTCCGAGCCGAGGGCGAACAGGAGTGGCCCCGGCGGCATCGTAATGATTTGTCCGTTCAAGGCGAAGGACTCATCCGTGAGGGTGGCGGTCCCGTGCTCCTGGGTGGAAACAAGCACTCGTTTGATGGCAGCGGCCGTGTTCACATTGCGACCAAAAGGATTGAACGCAGTCAGCGGATCGGTATCGAGAAGGGCGGCGCGCAGCCCAGGTTTGCTCACAATGCCGTTGATTACCTGCGAATGGTCATTCTCATTATAGCGAAAGCCGGCTTCGAAGTTCCAGTTTTTGAAGTAGTCTCCCAGCTCGCCCAGGTTGCCGCGCAAGCCGCCATCGAAGAGGTAGTCGTGAGTGGTGGTCTTAAATGTGCGTGGACCCGCACCCAGCTCACGGTAGCGAACACCGGTAGTTACCGGGGTGCCATCGGGCAGAAAGTCGTTTGGCTGGGTAAATGGATTAAACGGGTTACTGAGCGGAACGCTGATCCCGTTAGGACTCACCGGCGTAACACCATCAGCCCGGTTAAACGGATCCGTATTGAAAGGTACCGGCGCCAGGGTGGCGTCGAAGAACGTGCGCACAACCTTAAAATCGCCGAACGCGGTCAGGTGTTTGTCGAAGAGATCGCGCGTGAGCGATCCGTAATAATACTGGCGGTCTGCCGCTGGAATCGCCGAGCTTACAGTTGCGAAGTCAAAGGTAGTCTGGGAAAGCGGGAGCGAGAAACGGGGTACGTAGTCCGGCGACGTTGCCGCGTTCGGCGCCGAGTGTGGAGTCGGCGTTAGCAACCCCGGACGCAGAAAAAATCGGCCGACAGCCCCAGCGGTGAAGAAGCTGAGATTGCTCGCCCCGCCAAATCTTCTGAAATCTGCCGTACTGGAGAAGCCGCGGTCGCGGGAAAAAATCGCATCGCGATCGTAATATTCGGCAAAGACGACGATCTCTGTCTTGCTATCTCCAATGCCTGCCAAAAGATAGGCCTGACGTTCGGCGGCATCGTTGGACGCGCCGAGACTAGTATTACCGTAACTGGCTTCTATCTCGACACCACGGAACTTGTGTTTCAAAAAAATATTGAAGACGCCGCCGATTGCGTCCGAGCCGTAGATGGCCGAAGCTCCATCTTTGAGAATGTCCACGTGATCAACCAGAGGCCACGGGATTAAGTTAAGATCGACCGAAGCGCCTTGAGCGAAACCAACGGGCGCCACGCGCTTTGCGTCCACCAACACCAGCGTCTCTTTGGGGAAAAGGCCGCGTAGGTTCACTTCGGTGCGGCCGTCGCCGGGGTTCTGGTTGTTTTCGTTGATTGCTCCGCCAGTGATCGCAGGTAGTCGCTGCGTGAGATCAGTGGCGGTGCGCGCGCCCAGTTTTTGAATGTCTTGCGGGCGATAGCTATCGACCGGGTTAGGGCCAACTTCGTCGGCAGTAGGAATATTTGAGCCGGTAACGATTACACGCTCGGCCTCAGCCGTCGCACCGGCGCCATTGTCTTGATCCGAAGCCGGTGACGCGGTGGAGGAAGGCGCGGGCGTGGGCGTTTGCGCGAAGACTTTTACATCACCGAGTAGCGTTGCGCTCGCTGCGGCGGCTATCACTCTGCTCATCAGAGCAAAGCGGCGAAGAGCATTTTCTTTCACGGCGGGGACGAGGCCACCGTGAAAGGCCTTGATTGAGGAGTCGAGTTAAATTAACCCGGGCGTTGATTATTTTTCGGAACGGAAACTTCGCAAACGATGTTCCCGGGCAAGTTGGAAAACTTGCCCTACACCATCCCCAGTTTCATTGCCCGGCTTCGCTGATCATGTTTTGGTTCCACGGCGGCTCCCACATCAGCTTCGTAATATCCTGCGTCTGATAAGTATCGACTGGGTCGGGTCCGACTTCCTCCGCGGTCGGAATATTCGAGCCGGTCACGATGACGCGCTCGACCTCAGCGGTTGTGCCGGCGCTGCATCTGCGCAAGTGTCATCGATGCCGGAAATAAAAGAATTCCGGCTAGAACAGAACCGTAGCGACAGGTGGATGATTTCTTCACAGAAGCTCCCTCGCACTAGCTTCATCGTGGTATTAACGGCTGCCGCAGACTTAACAAAGTATTTTTGTAACACAGGCTTCCAGCCTGTCTTGTTGTGCAGGCATCCTTGCCTGCATGTTTCTCGACGCTGCGGGCTAGAAGCCCGCGCGACCGGACAGGCTGGAAGCCTGTGTTACGCTTAGTAAACCGTTTTCGGTTCCGGCCCGGCGATGATCTTCTGAAACCGCGGATCGTTTCGTAGCGGGTCCCACTCCCAGCGATACTTCAACTCGACGACCGTCATGTTGTAGATTCCCTCCTGAGTGAGGTTGGCCGGAACGGTCAGCAAATGTTCGATCAACTCGATCGCACGGTCCGATTCACCGGTCCGCGCATAAATCAAAGCCAGGGCGGCGGAAGCGTCATTCCCTTCCAGTTGCGAGGCGGCTGTCGCCAGTTCCACCGCGTGTTGGCCCTCACGAATGGCTTGCTCTTTTCGCCGCAGAAAAGCATCGATCAATCCAAGATTGATGTAAGCGTAGTAATCGTTAGGCGAAGCGGCCCTGAGCTTCTCGATCTCCTCCCGCGCGGCCATGAGCGTGCGCTCGATAACGGCGCGGTCGCCGCCCCGGCCCACCGCGAGCAAAGCTTCGTACATTGCCTTAGGATACGCATCGTCCTCGAGCACTTTCGCGGGCAGCTCGTGCAGAAGCCGTTCTGCGGTCACAAAATCGCGCTCGAGCACCGCGAGTTCGAACTGGAAAGACTTATGCAGCTCAGGTGGGTCAGCCTCACCGCCAGTGGGAGCCCTGGCCAGCTCTTGCTTCAGTGGGTCGAGCTTTCCAGTCTTCCGCACTTCGTCCCACGCGCGGGCGTATTTCCAATGCCGTTGAGCGCCCTGAAGAACGGCTCGAACCCGGTCTGCCGTGCGCTCTGCTTCGGGCCAGTCGCGCACGTAGCGCAGTGTCATTGCCAGCATCCGCAAGACGGTGATACCGCGCGGGTCCAGGATCTCGGCTCGGCGCAACGCGGCGATTCTTTCGCGAATCTTGTTCTGTCGCATGTAAATGGTCGCCCGGGTCTGCCAGACCTCAGCCGAATTCGGCAGCAACTTTTCCGCCTCCGCCAGTTCCGCGAGAGCGCGATCAGAATCGTTTGCCGCCAAATAATACAATCCCAGCGCCAGCTTGGCCTCGCCCATGCCAGGCCGGAGACGCGCGGCCTCCTGAGCTTCCGAGAGGGCTTTTGCTTTGAGCATCGGATCGCCATCAGGTCCCGACGAGGCGAAGCTTAGCCCCATCGAAAGCCGGGCGCGCGCCAGCGCAAAGGTCGGATCAAGATCGATCGCTTGTTGATAAAGTTTCATTATCGCTTCCGGATCGACGTCCGAAATG
>DAIOVO010000009.1:53895-56163 GCA_036758965.1 Chthoniobacterales bacterium | reverse complement strand
GTGCAGAACGTCTATTCCAATATAGAAATCCCTGACGAAGTGCTGGCGAAATTGCCGGCGTAAAAAATCGAGCTGCTAAAGAAGCGTCCGCCACCCGCAGGCAGGCGCACCAACCTATGAGTCAAGAGAATGAGAACCATCAGGCGCCCACCGAGGCGCGAGCGGAAACCGAACCACGCCCCGCCGCCGAACCGCGGCCGGAGCGTGAACGGCATCGCCGTCCCCGCCGCCGTTTCCCGCGCCGCCGTGGTTACAATCCCGATTACGTCAACTCGGAGCGCGGAACGGATTCTTACAACGATGCACCATCCGAAACGACCGAGCTGCTGACGGAAGGTGGCGAAGGCGAAAACGCCGAACCGCGCGAGCCGGAGTTTGGCGAAGGTATCATTGAAATTTCGGGCAAAGGATTCGGTTTTCTGCGCGACTCAAAACGCAATTTTGTCCAGACGCCGCAGGATATTTTTGTTACGCCGGAAATCGTGCGGCGTTTCGGTCTGCGCGACGGGATGTGGATTTACGGCGAAACGCGCCGCGGCAATCGCGGGCCGCAATTGACCAAGCTGCTCAAGATTAACGAGAGCGAACCGACTAAATATTCCGGCCTGCGTCCCTTCGAAGAGCTAACGACAATTAATCCGAACAAAAAGATCAAGCTCGAGACGGCGCCGGATCGTTACACCACCCGCATCATGGATTTGATGACTCCGCTGGGAATGGGGCAGCGCGGCCTGATCGTGGCCCCGCCGCGCACGGGTAAAACCACCTTGCTCCATCACATCGCGGAGGCGGTCGCGAAAAATCATCCGGAAATGAAGCTGATCATTTTGCTGGTGGATGAGCGCCCGGAAGAAGTGACCGATTTTAGGCGGTCACATCCCAAGGCGGAGATTCTCGCCAGCTCAAACGACAGCGACATCAAAAGTCATACTCGCATTGCCCAGCTCGCGATCGAGCGCGCCAAACGTTTGGTCGAAGCCGGCGAACACGTTTTCATTCTGCTCGACTCCATCACCCGTACTGCTCGCGCTTTTAATAACGCCATGGGTGGCGGCGGCCGCACCATGAGCGGCGGCATCGACGCACGCGCGATGGAGATCCCGCGCAAAATCTTTGCGGCCGCGCGCAATACCGAGGAAGCCGGTTCGCTTACAATTGTGGCGACTGCGCTGATCGAAACTGGCAGCCGCATGGACGAATTGATTTTCCAGGAATTCAAGGGCACCGGCAATATGGAGATGGCGCTGGATCGCAAAATTAGCGATCAGCGCATTTATCCGGCGGTGGATATTTTTCTTTCCGGTACGCGGCGGGAAGAGTTGCTCCTGCAGCCGTGGGAGCTGGAGAAAATTAATCTCATTCGCCGCGGCTTGGCGGGCCACAAACCGGGCGAAGCGATCGAGCGCTTGCTCATGTTCGTGAAAAAATTTCCCACGAACACCGAGATGCTCAAAGGCATTCCGGGATAATCCTTTCCCGTTGCGCATCCGCAGAGTTTTTCGGCCGCGCCGTCGCGTCGGAAAAAAAGTCGTTCCCACTTCCAAGCTCAGCACGCCGCGAATTCAGAAGGCGGTGCTCGACGCCATCGCGGGGGCGAACATTCATTCTCCACTCGGCGGCGAAGCGCTCGATGTCGGCAGCGGCAAAGGCGAATTACTCGGCGCGATTCGCGTTCGTTTCGGCCTCCAAACACACGCCTGCGATTCCACTGCGTCTCTCATGCAGGATAAGACACAGCGGGTCGATCTGGTCGATCTCAATGCCAGCAAGTTGCCTCATCTCGAGAATCGCTTCGCACTCGTCACCTGTATCGAAACAATTGAACACCTGGAACATACCCGACCGTTATTGCGTGAAATTCTTCGCGTGCTGGAACCGGGCGGCGTCGCGATCATTTCCACCCCCAATATTTTGAATTTGCGTTCACGTCTGCGCTACCTTTTCACCGGCTTCTTTAATCTTTTCGGCCCGCTTAAAATTAACGATCGCCACGTGCACAACCCGGCCGGTCACATTAATCCAATCGGCTACTTTTATTTGGCGCACGCTTTGGCTGAAACCGGTTTTACCGGAATTGAACCGCGGGTTGATCATTACCAACGCCGCTCCTGGATTGGGTACGTCCTGCTTTTTGTTCCGATCAAAATTGCGACGCTGTTTTTTTGGCAGCGCGAGGAAAACAAATTTCGCACGATCAATGAAGACAACCGCGTCTTTGTCGGTGCGATTAATTCGCGCGACCTGCTTCTCGGGCGCACATTAATCTTG
>DAIOVO010000009.1:53636-53885 GCA_036758965.1 Chthoniobacterales bacterium | reverse complement strand
AACCGATGTAATCGACCCGGAGTGGGAAGTTCTCCCACCGGAAGAAAAACAAAAGCGCGCTTCTCTCGACGCGCTTTTTCGCTGGGTCGCGCTAGTAATGGATGAGTTCATCGGGGTCCCGAAAACGAAACTCAAATTCGGCCTTGATCCCCTCATCGGCCTGCTGCCGGGAATCGGCGACACCGCTTCCGCTTTCGTTTCTGCGCTCGTTCTCATTCAGGCGGCGCGTCACGGGCTACCGAAAATTTT
>DAIOVO010000009.1:31932-53626 GCA_036758965.1 Chthoniobacterales bacterium | reverse complement strand
ATGTCGCTCAATATTTTGATCAACGAAATCGTCGGCATCATCCCGGCAATCGGCGATGCATTTTCTTTTTGGTTCAAATCGAACAAACGAAACTATGAATTATTCCGCGCCCACACCGCCGCGCCCCGAAAAGCCCGCACCTCTGACTGGATTTTCGTCTTCGTCGTCCTGGGAATTCTTTTCGTTATCGTGGCGACCGGCATTTTTGTCAGTTTCCTCGTCCTGCGCGCGCTGGCGCATTTGCTTGGCTGGCGCTAACTCAGCCGCGACGCGCGCCGAAATGTTTTTCGTAGAGCGCGTGGATTTTCTCGCGCGCGCTTTCAAGCGCCGTCTGCCAGGCAGGGTGCTCCTTGAAACCCATGCGCAGCGCCAGGCGGCGTTGCTCTTCAACCGCGGAAGGTAAAACCGAAACACTGCTGTTTTGCCAGCGGCGCAAAGTGGATTCGCAGCGGCGCAGGAAAATATAACTCTCCGTCAGTTGCGCTGCGTCGGCGCCAGAAATGATTGGAGTTAATTTCTCGATCGCCTTCAGCATCGACGTTTCGCGCACGTCATGGTGCATTTGCAAAGCCTGCACGAGAAATTCCGCTTCCACGATTCCGCCCACACCGGTTTTGAAATCGAGCGCGTCATTGCCGCTTCCGCGTTCTTTCCGAATGCGCTCCAGCATTTCATCAATTTTCTGAAATAGCTGACGGTCGCGCCCCACGATCGCCCAGGCGGCGTGCGCGATCTGGCGAAAACTCGCCTGATCCGGTCCGGTTACCGGCCGGGCGCGGGTCAGCGCCTGGATTTCCCAGAGCTGCGCCCGGTCGCGATAATAATTTTCGAACGCCTCCAGCGGCGCCACCAGCGGCCCCTTCTCGCCCTCCGGTCGCAAGCGCGCATCGACCGAAGCGATCGCGCCGTCCGCGCTAGGAATTGTTAGGACACTGATAAGATTTTGCGCGCCTTCGTAGTCGCCGCCGACAAACATCAGATCGAGGTCCGAACCGTAGCTCAATTCGCGTCCGCCAAATTTTCCCATTGCGATGAGGGTCAACTCGGGCGAGCCCGCGATCGCATTTGCGGCCAGAAGACACGCTTCTGCCAAGGCGCTGTGTTCGCGCAAGAGACTCGGTAAATCGGCGAAATGAATTACGTCCCGAATCGTGAGCCGAAGCAATTGCGTTTGCCGATAAGCTCGAATGCCTTCGAGGTTTTGCGCGAGGATACTTTTGCGCAGCGCGGCCAGATGATGCGGCACGGCGAGGGCGCGGCCCAGGTTTGGGCTGCGGGTTATTTCTTCCAGCGCCGGTGGATGACGAATGAGTCGCTGGGTGGCAAACGCGCTGGCGTCGAAAGTGTGAACGAGCAGCTCGAGCAGCTTCGGATTTGCGGTGAGCAATTCGAAAAGCAGGCTGCGCAGACCAAAAGCTTCCACAAAACGGACCACGCCGATCAGTGTCGCGTCCGGGTCTGCGCAATGGGACAGCTCGGTCAAAAGGAGCGGGCGCAGTTTGCGGAAAATCTGTCGCGTCCGCGGCGCCACGTGAAACGACGCCGACCCTCGCGCGAGCTCGTTTAACGATCGCGTCGCCCGCGTTTCATCAGCAAAAAAGGAAAGTGTGCCGGCGGGCGCCCGTTTTTCCGTCGTGATCAACCGCTCGAAAATTTCGCGCACGCGCCCGGCATTTTTTTGAAAGAGTGCGATGAGCGTGCCGGCGGATTCCAATCCCAAACTTTGCGCGAGCCTTTGCCGCTTGAGCAGGTCGTCTGGAATCGAATGGATCTGGTGTTCCTCTTCTATTTGGAGGCGATGCTCGATTTTGCGAAAAAGCCGGTAAGCCTGGTCAAGTGCGAGCACCTCGCTCTCAGGCAGCAACTCGAGCTGGGCGATCGCGTGGAGCGCGCGGAGGGTGGATTGTTCCTGGAGGAACGGCTGCCTCGCCCCATGAATGAACTGGAGTGTTTGCACAATAAATTCGATTTCGCGTATGCCGCCAGGGCCGAGTTTAACATTGAAATTTTCCGCCGGAATTTCCCGCTCGATCCGGCGTTTGATCGTCGCTACTTCATCCAACAACTCCGGCGTGGGACTTTTTGGAAAAATGAACGGCTGGTGCTGGCGCAAAAATTCGTAAGCCAGCTCTTCGCTGCCGGAAATGCGGCGCGCCTTGATCAGCGCCAGGCGCTCCCATGTTTCGCCAAAACCGGCGTAGTAATGCTCCAGGCTTTCGAGCGAGCGCGTGAGCGGCCCGGCCGAACCTTCCGGCCGCAAACGAAGATCAACACGAAAAAGCGCGCCGGCCGGATCGCTGGCCGAAAAAATTTTGAGAATCGATTCCGCCAGGCGGTTATGCCATTCATGATTTGTTAGCCGGCCCGAGGTCTGGCCTTCCTCGCCGTAAATAAAAATCAGGTCGATATCGGAGCTGTGATTCAACTCGCGTCCACCAAGTTTACCGAGAGCGAAGGCGCAAAATTCCGTGGTCGGGTTTCCATGACGCGCGCGCATCTCCGCATCGGCGTGTTGATAAACAGTCTCGACCGAAATTTCGGCGAGTTGGGAAAGTTCCGCGGTGGTTTCTTCCAACGACGAGCCAGCCAGCTCACGTAAAGCGATGCGGGTCATCTCGCGCGCTTTCCATTGCCGGAGCGCGCGAAAATTATTTTCTGAGACGGGAGTAGAAGCTGAGCGCAGCTCTAACAGCATGCTGCGCGGGCCGCGTCGTGCCACGCAGATTTCCGGCTGGGCGAGCCAGCGCAAAAGGGCCGGATCCCTCTGCAAACGCTCAGCGCAAATGTTCGAGACGGCCAGTAAATGAACCAGCGCTTTTTCGCCCAGCGGAAAGTTGCGCAGGAATTCCTGCAAAGACCCATCCCAGCGCCCGGCGATTTCGCGCAGCGCATTCTCGACTCGCGGCGGATCGAGCGATGTTTGCGCGAGGGACTTTATCCAGCCTTCCGGCGAATTCACCGCCAAAGGTAGGTGAGATTTTTAATTCTCGCTTTGCGCGAGCATTTTTTTCCGCGCCTGCGCCAGCAAACAACGCTCGCGCCGCGACAAACTCGGCAGCCCGTGCGCGGAAATTTTCTCAAGCAAAGGGTCGACTTTGTCGGCCAAAAATTGATCGGCATCCATGCTGCGGACTTGTTCCGCTTCCAGACGACGTTGCCGCAGCGCCCGCTGGAGAAACGAAGTGCGTCCAAAACCAAGCAGGTGCGCATAAAACCAGCCCGCGATCGCGCCACCGAGAAAAGCGCTGTGTCCGACGACGCCGGAGCGGTCGAAAATCGCCAGCGCAATGGCGGCGACGCAAACGATTTGGGCGAGGTAGCGCATTTTTAATCGCACCGGCACGATGAACAGAAGAAGTGTGGTCACCTCCAACTCCGGCAAGATGGTGGCGTAAGCGATGAAGATCGCGGCCACGCCGCCACTGGCCGCAAAGAGCACACAGTTTGACGGCATGAAAAATAAATGGCCCAGCTCGCCGGCAAAAACTCCGAAGAGATAGAGGAAAATAAAGTTGCGTGGCCCAATGATCGTCTCGACGTCGCGACCGACGGCGAAGAGCAGGAGAAGGTTGATAGCGAAATGCCATATGCTGGTGTTCAGCAACGGTCCGGTGAAAAATTGCCACGCGTATGCCTGCGAAATGCCGGCATCGCTTAAGCCGAGATAATTGGCGACAAAGCCACGATCCCAGGCGTTGAGGACGAGCTGAGCGACAAAGGCGGCGGCGTTCAAACTCACCAGCGTGAGCAACACAATGCGCTGCGACGGCACCCACGCCTGCGTGAGCCGCGATGCTTTTCGCCCCGAGAGACGCATACCACGAGAGTATCGCACCCGGGTTTTTCTGTCGATGGGAGTTTCGGAAAATTGCGTCGGTTACACGCTCGTCAGCACGCGCAACCCGCGCTCGCGCATCTGAAACTCAACCGGACAGGAGCCAATCAGTTCGCCGTCTACTTCCACCGGGACGTCATCGGCGGAAAATACGCGCAGTTGTTTGGTTTGGAAATATTCCACCTGCGGAGTGGTAATGGCGGCGGTGAAAATAACGTCCTGCAAATAGCGGATGATTTCGAGATATCCGATGCGTTTGAAAACAATCACGTCGAAGAGTCCGTCATCGATCTGTGCCCGTTTGAAAAACGGAAACGGCCCGCCGTAGAGACGACCGTTGCCGACCAGCACAAACGATCCCTCGCTGATTTTGGCGTCCGCCGATTCAATCGTCAGCCGCGGCGGCCGGCGCGAGGCGATTTGCGCAGCCGACACCAAATAACTGAGCGGACCGAAACTGCGTTTAAAAGCGGCGCTGGTTTCTTTTACCGCCTGCGCGTCGAGGCCGATGCCGGCGAGCTGCACAAAATGTTTTCCATTCGCGCTCGGCAAATCGACAATTCGCGTCCGTCCATCGCGAATAATTTTCCAGCAGCGAGTGAGATTGCTCGAGGGCAGACCGAGCTCGGTCGCGAAGACATTCATCGTCCCCATCGGCAGCAGGCCAAGCGCCGCCCCGGTGCCGGCCAGTCCGTTGACCACTTCGTTAATGGTCCCGTCTCCGCCGGCGGCAACAATTTTTTTGTAACCAGCACGCGCGGCCTTACGCGCCAGTTCTTCGGCTTCGCCCGCATCCGAGGTGGCGCAAAGAACTGCGCCACCGGTGAGCTCTTCCACGCGGGCGCGCCAACGCCGCGCGCGTTCGCCATGCGCGGCCGGATTTAGAATAACGACAGTGTCTTGCACGAATGCTTTTCTGTGGGAATGCGCTCGCTAAAGTGGTGCGGATGCATCGGGTCACGCGCGTAGTGATTTGGCTGCTGGCGATTTTGCTCGGCGCACTCCTGGTTTTGCTGCTGGGCGTGAATTTGTATGTGCAGTCGCAGGGAACACAAGCGCGTATCCAGCAGGAACTCAGCCAGCGCCTCGGCATGCCGTTGCGAATCAATCGAATCAGCGTGACCCCATGGTCGGGATTGCAGCTCACCGGCATCACCATTCCCCAGGCGGACAATCCAAACGCGGCTCCGTTCCTGCGCGCAACCAGTTTCCATCTTCACGTCCGCTATCGCTCCATTTTTTCGCAGCCGCTGGTCATCAAGGAAATCGCGTTGATCAAACCCGCCGTGACATGGGCGCAGAACGATAACGGTAAATGGAGATTGCCGTTGACTCTGCGCCCGGCCGAACCGGAAGCGTCGCAACCCGAAGCATCGGCCACACCGGTCGTTTCAGCGCCTCCTTTGCCGAAACCGACGGCCACCTCGTCCCTCGCCACTCCTTCACCGATTCCGAAAATGGTGGCCGAAACGAGAGGGCCGCAAATTAAGAAAATAAAATTGGTTGATGGCAGTTTCTATTTTCTCGACCACGAAGAACATAACGTCGCCCTCTTCGAGGACGTGGACTTTTCCTCCTCCATGCGCGAAGGCAATTCCATTCGCGGGGAAGCGCGGGTCAAAAAAATTTCGCTGCGCGATCGCTTCTTTCTTTCCTCGCTGCGCTCCCCCATTCGCTACGATCCATCGGAGCTGAATCTAACGGCAATCAATGCGCGAATCGCCGGCGGAACATTAGCGGGCAGCTTCGAAATGCAGCCACAGGCGCAGAATTCTCCTTTCACCGTTCAGGCAAATTTTAAGGATGTGCAGGCGGAGGAGCTCCTGGTGGAAGCGGGCGGGCCGCGTGAAATGGTGCGCGGCCGTTTGGAAGGAAACCTTCATGCTTCCGGGCAGACGGCGCGCCCGGATGCGCTTACTGGCGAGGGAACGATCGCATTGCACGATGGACATGTGCAGCAATTTGGCGTTCTCGCCGCCATCGGCCAGCTTTTGCAAATCGAAGAGCTGACCCGACTCGATTTGCAAAAAGCGGAAGCGAAATATCGCATCGCCAACGGCGCCGTCTCGATTGATGAGCTGGTGCTGCAATCACCCAATCTCCGCCTGAACGCGACCGGCTCAGTGACCTTCAAGGGCAAATTGGCGCTGCAATCCGTCCTGACGATCAACGAGAAAATTCGCGGCCAACTTTTTCGCGGTATCCGGGAGAATTTTTTACCAACCGCGGAGGCGGGAGAATACGCCCTCCAGTTTCAAATCGGCGGAAGTTTGGAGAAACCCAAGACGGATTTGATGGAGCGCGCGGTTGGCAAGGAGCTGAAGGATTTGGGCACAGTCTTCGATGCGTTACTCGGTCGCGGCAAAGTGAAGAAAAAGAAAAAGGCTGAAACACCGGCGCCCGAAGCCACCGTTTCGCCGTTGCCCGAAGCCACCGTCTCGCCGACGCCGTGAGAGTGATCGCGGGCAGCGCCGGTGGATTGCGCTTGGAAGTTCCCGCGCGCGGCGTGCGCCCGACGATGGATCGAGTGAAAGCGGCCATTTTTTCCAGCTTGGGCGCGCGCGTCATCGGCGCGCGGGTGCTCGATCTTTTCGCCGGCGCCGGCGCGCTAGGCATAGAAGCATTGAGCCGCGGGGCCGCTTCCGCGGTTTTTGTCGAATCAAGTAAAACGGCGGCCGGCGCGATCGAACGAAATTTGGCCCTGGCAAAACTTACCGGGGAAATTCACGCCTCCGACGCGCTCCGGTTTCTCCGGCATATCAACACGAAGTTTGAAATTATTTTTGCCGATCCGCCTTACGATCGCGCAGGCGAAAGCTTCACCGCGGCGCTGCTGAATGAGGGGCGGCTTCCTTCCCTGCTTGTCGCGGACGGGATATTTGTCCTCGAAAAGCGGCCCGGCGAAAAATTTCCGGAGCACCCGGCCTGGGAAATTTCCCGCGCGCGCAAATACGGCGCGACCGAAGTTCTTTTCCTGCGAGCTAACAATTGATGGTCCGGCTCATCTACAATCTTCTCTGGCTGCCCGGTCTCATTTGTTTTCTGCCGGGTTACCTCCTCAAAATGTTTCGGCGCGGCGGTTACCGTAAAAATTTCGGGCAACGCCTCAGTTTTTATTCCGCCGAGCTACGCGGGAAGTTGCAAAATGCGCGACCTATTTGGATTCACGCCGTCAGCGTCGGCGAAGTTCGGATCGCGTTGAAGCTGGCGCAGGCGTTGCGGGTGACCATGCCCGGCCGGCGCGTCGTATTAAGCGCTACTACCACCACCGGCTACGCGCTGGCCCAAAAATCCTCCGCTCCCTGGCTGGATGTAATCTATTTTCCGTTAGATTTCTGGCTGATCATGCGGCGCGCTTTTTCGACGATCAATCCCAGTGGCATTGTCCTGATCGAGGCGGAGGTGTGGCCCAACCTGGTTGCGGAAGCAGTTCGGCGCAAAATTCCGGTCATCCTGGCTAATGCCCGTCTCTCGCCGCGCTCCGAAGCTAGCTTTCGCAAATTCAAATTCTTCGTCACACCGATCTTTCAAAAACTCGATTGCATCTGTGTGCCGACGAAGGAGGACGTGGCGCGCTGGCGGGCACTCGGCGTTTCGCCCGCTCGCGTTCGTGTTCTCGGCAGCATCAAGTACGACGCACAATCAACTGCGCCATCCTCGATCGAACCACAACGCCTGCTCGAGAATCTCGGCATTAATCCAGACCGTCCAATTCTTCTCGGCGGCAGCACCCATCGTGGTGAAGAAATAATCCTGGCCGAAACCTTCCTTCGCTTGCGCACGGAATTTCCGTCGCTCTTCCTCGTGCTCGCGCCGCGACACGTCGAGCGCGCGACGGAAATCGAGACGGACCTGCGCAGAGCCGGCATCCAGCTCGCGCGCCGTTCGAAAGAGCAGTCGACTTCGCCCGATGGATTGCTGATCGATACAACCGGCGAGCTTCGTGATTGGTACTCGGTCACGACCGTCGTCTTTATGGGGAAAAGTTTGCGCGCGCGCGGCGGTCAAAATCCGGTGGAAGCCATCGTTGCCGGAAAACCGGTAATTTTTGGACCGCACATGGAAAATTTCTCTCAGTTGGCGCGGCAACTCCTGGAAAACGATGGCGCGATCGCAATCGCTTCCCCAGCCGAATTGCTTGATCGAGCGCGGGAACTATTTGGCGACGCGTCCCTGCGAGAGAAAATTGCCGTCAACGCCCTGCGCGTGATCGCGGCGCACAACGGCGCGACCGAACGCACCGCGGAGTTGATGAATGAACGACTCGAAACTGAACCTTGCAACGGCTGAACTCGTCTCGATATTGCCCGTTTCCCCGACCCTATCGTCCAGTGGCCTAGGACACCGCCCTTTCACGGCGGTAACACGGGTTCGAATCCCGTTAGGGTCGCGATTTATTGTCATAGGTAAAATTGCGCATTTCGTAATTTTCTGCTTGCATTTTCGGTCACTTTTCGGACAGAATACGCGCACTTAAGAACCATGAATGCGAAACGCAACCGATTTCCGAAGGTAATAAAACGCGGCTCTTGTGCCGTGAAAATCTACCGCGATCAAAAGGCGCAAGGCGTCTACTTCCGCGTTGTCTATCAGCTTGGCGGCAAGCGCCACCGGTTAAACTTTAAAAGTTTAGAGGTCGCGACGAATGAGGCCGAAGCGAAAGCGGCTCAGCTCTCCCGCGGCGACATGGACGCGGCGCAATTATCGGGACGCGACCGGCTGGTTTATGGCCGCGCGCTTGATGCTGTTAAAAAGTTTGAGCTTCCGCTGGACGCTGCCGCGCACGAGTACAAGCAGGCGCGGGAACTTCTCAATGGCGCGTCGCTGGTCGATGCTGCGCGCTTCTATGCCCGGCATCATGGCAGCGGGATTAAGCGCAAGACCGTTGCGGTCGCGGTCGATGAAATGATTGAGGCTAAGAAACAAAAAGGTGTGAGCGAGCTTTATCTGGCCGATCTGCGCTACCGGCTCGGCACCTTCGCGCAGGCGTTCCACTGCAACGTCAACTCCCTTGTCCCGGACGATCTGGCGCAGTTCCTGGCCGCGCGGAAATTATCGCCGCGCAGTTACAATAATTTTTTGCGGGTGCTGCGAACATTCTTTCGCTACGCGCAAAAGCAGGACTGGCTTTCGAAAGAGGCGGACTTGCTCGCGCGAGTGGAAGAACGCACGGCCAAGCGCGCGCCGGTCGAAATCTTCACGCCTGCGCAACTGGCGGCGCTACTCAGACATTCACCGGCTCAGCTTCAACCGTGTGTCGCACTGGCGGCATTCGCCGGAATCCGGGCAGAAGAAATTCTGCGGCTGGATTGGCTGGACGTGGAAAAGTTTCCCGGCTTTATCGAAGTCGCGGCGCACAAGGCTAAGACCGCATCGCGCCGCATTGTTCCTATCGCTGAGAATCTGGCGAAGTGGCTGGCGGTCGCACCGCGTGTAGAAGGGCGCATCTGGCCGCACAGCAAAGCCTGGTTCTTTGAAGCGATCCGCAACGCAGCGTCAGCGGCGAAATTGAAGTGGGCGCATAACGCTCCCCGGCATTCGTACATCAGCTATCGGCTGGCGGAGATTCATGATCAGAATCGCGTTGCGCTGGAAGCAGGAACATCCCCTAAGATGATTCACCAGCACTACCGCGAGCTTGTCACGCCCGCGCAGGCGGCAAGCTGGTTCAGCGTCGCGCCGGAAGTAGCGCAGAACGTCATTTCAATAGCGTCTGCAAACGTGGCGTGAAGCTAAAAGGCGATATTCACCACATTGACCGCCGCAGTGTCGCTTTGGCAGAACAATTGGCCGCTGAAGTTCGCGCCGATGCTGAGCGCGAGATAAACAAGAGGATTGAATCCTTCTCTGCAACTGAACGCGCCAAGCTCAACAGGCTGCTTAATAATATCAAGTATCTCGGCGATGTGGGGAAGGCGGCCGGCAAAGCTCGCGTGAGCAGGACACTTCTTGATAAGTGGATGAATACGCCGGGCATCAACTGGCACATTAATACGGCTTTTAATGAAGCGCAGTGTATATCACATAGTGGCGCGACAGCAGAAGACGTTTTGTTCCGGGCGAAAGTTGTTCGTGAGTTAGAAAGGGATTCCGCACACTTCAAAAAAACCGGGCAGCGGCATCGAGAGTCGAAGGTGATTGCAAAACTGGCAGCGAAGAACTTAAAGCAGTGGCGCTGGCAAATAGTTACAGCAGCTAACAACGGGGATAAACATTTCTTCATTGATCTCGGTCGCATTCTGAATGGCGACGCCAGCGCGGAGATTTACGATAAGCTGAATCAGGACATTGCAGAGTTGTTCATAAAGAATCCTTTGTTAAGCACGAGGAAAGCAGTCCTCGAACTGATAAAACGCGGTCACTCCGATGTCGAAGAGGGCACCGTGAAAGTGCGAAAAAGCCGGCTCGGACTTAGTAAATCAATAACGCAAATCGTTACGAAACTCCCCGGCCAACTGTAACCGCAGATAGCGCGAAATAGTGGAGTGGTTATGCGTGAAAACACCAATTCGAGAGAATCAGGCCATCGACCGCGCAAGCGATAGCCTCGATACCAAGCGCGAACTTGCGGCACGGCTGAGACGATCAACCAGGACAGTGGATGACTGGATGCGGAAAGGTAAGCTGCCTTACATCAAGATTGGCAAGACGGTCTTATTCCGCTGGCCGGATGTCCTAGAAAAGCTCAACTCGTTTCGAGTTAACTAAGGGATGCGCGATGAAAGCTACATCCCCGAAAGCGAAAGGCGGGGGCGCTACTAACGCCGCCCGCATTAATCCGCACAGCACCGAAATCCTATTCAACCGCGGGCTCAGCGTCAATCACGTTCTGGCGCAATGGCGAAAGGAAGCGGCTCGGCTCTGGAATGAGTTTCAGCGCACTGGCAATGTGGCGTACTGGAAGGAGTTCCGCGTCCATCGGGCTGCGATGGGCGGGAGAATGCATGGGAAGGCGGCGAACCAATGAGCGCGCCGTTTATCCCGCAACGCACGCGCGCGGAAATAGCTTCCCCCGCGCCGACAGGTCTGCGGCATCATCAAGCCAGGAAGATCGCCGTCAGTCTGATCGGCAACGGACTCGCGCCGGAAGCTGTGTTTGCCCAACTGCGGAGTACATATCCGCTGGACGTCGCGGACAAGGAGCTTCGAGACTTGATCGCATGGGCTGTGTCGAAGAACCCTCAGCCGTGCGGCTATGCCTACGGGGCGCACAGCTATACAGCGCGACCTTTGGTGTTAACGGTGAAGCCGCACCCCTTGAATGCCGAGCAAGCTACGGCCAACACCGTGAAGTGGCTTGGGGGTTTCCGCTGCGATGAATGCGACTTGTGGCACGTAAGCCCCTGGCGACCGCTGGAAGATTGGAAGTGGGATTCGATGATGCTTCTCGCCGGACTCTACGGCAAAGAGGAACACGTCAACGTAGTGATCGAACACACCATTGAGACAAATTCCGGTGGCAGCTTGAAAGCCAATCCGAAAGGCGCTGGCAAGACTCTTCTGCGTGATGACTGGTTAAGGCTCATTCGCGAGCACGGCGCACCACAAAGCAAGGCCGGAGCTTGGATACGGCCTAATCCAGTCAAAGAGCACGGCACCGGCAAGGGAGGCGCGATTTGTGACGCCGATGTTGTCAGCTTTCGTTTCGCGATTTTGGAATCCGACCTTCTCCCGGCTGAACTCGCGCTCTCGCTATTTTCGCGATTGCCTCTGCCAATAGCAGCCATTCTTTCAAGCGGAGGCAAAAGCCCGCACGCATGGGTAAAGGTCGATTGTCTGAACGCGGAAGAGTATCGGGGGAAAGTGGAACGCATCTATGCGCTGCTCGCGCGGTTTGGGCTTGATCCAAACAATAAAAATGAGTCGCGCCTTTCACGGTTGCCCGGTGCAAAGCGCGAGATTGGAAAGCAGGGCGCCGGTGAGCAGCGGCTTATCTATCTGAACCCTGAACCGGACGAAGCGCCCGTTTTTGAAAGGAGCAAGTAATGAGCGCTCCAACACTTGAACGATTGACGGAGGAACTGGCGGAGCCGGACGATGTAGCGGCTCGCTTAAATAGCGACAAGCCGAAAGTAGAGTTGCCGTGCGACGGGCGATTGCTTTCTACATTTGCGACGGAGCTGGCGGACATACTTAAAGAGCACGGCATTTATCAGCGTGGCGGGCTGGCGTTCATCATTAATCGGCAGCGCGACGGGTTAGAAGTCGTCACGGCGCAAATGCTGCGAACCCTTGCGGAACAATATCTGGTTTGCTTTCGCGTAAAGCGGGCGGGCGAGGCAGTATTGAGCCTGGCGAGAACGATGAGCGCAGAGGATGCGCAAGGTGTTCTATGCTCGCAACAATTTCTTTCCAGCTTGCCAAAGGTCGAAAAGATCGCGACCGCGTGCCTGCCCGTGATGCGGCGCGATGGCACGATAGCATTATCGCTGGCGGGTTATGATCGCGAAACACTCACGCTAACCGTTCCACAACTCGACTACGACAAAGAAATGCCGCTATCGAAAGCGAAGGCGGTGATAGATGAGCTATTAGGAGAGTTTCCTTTTGCAGACCGCGAGCGTTCGATGGCAGTAGCAATTTCGGCGGGGGTAGGATTGTTTGCCGCCGGGCTGCTACCGAAAGGCGCATTGCGCCCGGTGTTTATGTATCTAGCCAATGCCGAGGGCGCGGGAAAAACCATGCTGGCCAAGAGCGCAATTTCGCCGGTGCATGGGTTGGTCAAGACAGACGGCGACCTAAAGGACAAAACTGAAACGTCGAAGGAGTTGCTAACGGCGGTGATTGAGGCGCGGCCTTACATCCTGTTTGATAACTGCAAAAAACATGTGGACTCACCCTACCTGGAAGCATTCGTGACATCCGTCCTTTGGACGGGGCGCGTGCTTGGCGTGAGCAGGTCATTTTGCGGCGAGAACAATGTCACCGTGTTTGTAACGGGCAATGGTTGCACGGTGTCACCCGATATGCGGCGGCGCTCTTTGTTTATCGAGCTTTTTATGGAGAATGAGCGGGCTGAGGATCGCAAGTTTCGGCGGACATTGGACGATGCGGCGTTGCTTTCCATGCGTGCGGATATTCTCGCCGCGCTTTGGGCTTTCGTGCGCGAATGGGATTGTTCCGGCAGACCAAAGCCGAGCCGAACGCACAGTAGTTTTCCGCGCTGGGCGGAGATCATCGGCGGGATTGTGGAATTTGCCGGATATGGTTGCCCGCTCGAAACCGCGGAGATTCAAAGCGCCAGTGACATTGACGGAGCGGACATGCGCGAGTTGGTGAAGCTGCTTTCCGATGGCGAGCCTCTGAAATTCGATGAACTGGTTGTGGCCGGGCGGGAGCGCGGCTTGTTTGAAAGAATTATCGGGGAAAGCGGTGAGCTAAAGCCAGCAGAAAAGTCGGCTTTTGGCAAACTCCTAAAGAAGTACGACCGGCGCGTTTTCGCGCAAGGCAAGCGTTTCGTCGTGGACGGCAAAGGCCATTCCCGCTGTTTTCGTGTCGTGACGGAAACCGAAAACCTGCACGGTCAACATGGTCAGCATGGTGTTTCGGCCCATTTCGGAAAAACGGATTCCCCATGAACGAGCAAAACACCATGCAGACCATGCGACCATGCAGCCCGGTGGAACGATGACGGGCATGAGCCGCAAGCACGATCCGCCAAACAAGGCGCAACTTCTCCGCGACAATCCGGGCATCCACTCAGTCTGCGAGCTGATGGTTGAACACGCGTGCTTGTCGGCAAAGACGCCAAACGAAGGCGAGGCATCGCGCGCGAGCCTTAGCCAAGATGCTAATTCTCTCGCGCACACGCAGGCGCGCGCAGTGCCCCCGCACTCCAAGACACGCGGACGGAAGCAAGTCGTAACACCGGAGCGGGTGCAGATGATCTGCGCGATGATGGCCAACGGCGAGAGTGAACGCGCAGGCTGCCTGCGCGCTGGCATTAGTGAAACCGCCTGGACGATGGCAAAGCGCAACGATGCCGGTCTGCGCGACCGGATCGCTTCTTGTCGTGACGAATGGGCGAAGTGCAAGCACACCAGGCACGTCGCTGCTTTGTACGAAAGCCAACTCGCGAGAGCGGCTGGTCGCGCGGCGCTTAAACCGGCTCCGACGAAGCAGGCAAAAGCGGTTGCGCACTACCTCACGACGCAGGTTCCGCTGCACTTCGCGGCGATCCCGGAGCAGAAAATCAATGCGGCCTGTGAGCGCTACAATCTGCCGTTTGAAACTTGGCAGCGGCAGGAGCGCGCGTTTGGATTGCTCAAGAAGGTTTATGGCAGACGCGCGGCGATTCGCGGCCAACAACAACCAACACAAACGCCCAACTGGGCAACGCAATTCGTTCCCGAGTGGGCCCACGATTACAACCAAAACGACGATGAGTACTTCGGATAATGTTTCCACCCATCAGGATTGCGTAAAGTTTTACTGACGGTGGTATCTGTAGGCTGCTACAAGGTGATGTCGGCTTGGTCACGCGATGAATAGAACGGTCACCTTTTGCCTGCTTGGTTTTTGTTGGCTTATTGCCGCGTTGTTTCTAGGACTTGCGATATTCGGCGTCGGTCATACTTCCGTTTTCTATACCAACTTGCGATGGGTCTGCTGCGTCGCCTTTGGCGTTCCAAGCCTAACAATTGCACGTAGCGCAGTTAACAATTATGGCGGTCGCGAGGATCGCGACTACGCAGTCGTTTGTCTTTTCGCAGCGCTGGTTTTTGGCGGATTGGCAGTTCTTTTCAATCCGTTTCTCCCGTTCCACTTTCCGAAAGCAACATGGCACTTGATTGATAAGTTTGTTTTCGGATTCCTCCTCCTCTTACTTTTCATCGACACGCAGATAATCCTGGAGGAACTCTCACCGCTTCTGCTTCGCTGGACGAAGGCGCTGGCATTGATAGCAATTGGTCTCGCGGTTGCGACTCATATTGTTGCTCGCGGCATCGACGTGACCGATTGGATCGTCTCCGAAAAAATAATAATAGACGCGAAAATCGTAGAGACCTTGGAGGATGTTAACGAGGATTACTCAGCGACGCTCTCCGGATTTTACCGTTTTACAATCGGGAACCAAACGTTTGAGGGTTATGCGGATGGCGAATACCAAGTTGGAGACACAGTTCGGGTTTTGTATAAGGCAACAGCTCCCGCGCAAAACCATGCTGAGACCGATCGAGGCCAGCCCCTGAGCAACTATTTCCCAACTCTGCTTGTGGGTGGCCTCATCTCATTTTTGCTGATCGCGCACGGCGCGCACAGGATTCGCGAGATTTGGCGGAATCAGGCGGCTGCCTCTTAGCCTCTGGAGAACTATTGAGGTTTGTTCTTGGGGTCGGCAAATCAATAACAATTCCAAACGGGAACTATTTGATTCACTCAAGGCCGAAGATCGCTAAATCGAATGGGTTGCCCTGACCGCATTGGGAACAAATAAATTCTCCATACCGCTCCGCTTTGCTTATGCGCATTATCTCAATGCCCCCGGCTGGCGCTTTAAGAGTATAACTTCCGCCTTCATTGTTTGTGCCCGTCGCCGTTTAATTGGCATTCCCTCCAGGGCGCGGGAGCTTTGCGGCCTGAGCTTGGAAACGTGGCGACGCCAGGAACAGGCCTTCGGGCTGATGAGGAGGGTTTATGAAAAGCGGGCGATGATTCGCGGGCAACTCCCCTGCGTTTCGTCCCAATGGCTGCCATGCGAGGATGAATACTGACCGGCGCAGCCGTCCGCGAGTACGCCGGTCAGCGGTTGGCTGCATCGCCTGGTTAGATGTCATTGGTGGAAAACAAAGCCTGTGATGCTGAACGAATATGCGGTAAATTGGCTGCAACTGCAACAATGTGCGAGCAATCCGAGTCCGACGGGCAATACGACTACGCAAAGCTGCTGAAACGACGCGAGTGGCGCGAGAAAAGCAAAGCCGTGATAGCCAAGTCCCGTCGCTGTGAAAAGTGTAGAAGAACGGGGCAACGCCTTGCAGCACACCACCGATACTATGAATACGGTCGGCTGCCGTGGGAGTATCCAGACGACGCATATATGGTGGTGTGTAGTGGCCGCTGTCACAGAGAGGTCGACGAAGAACGAGAGGAACAGGAAGCAGACGCAAGGAACTATAAACGCTTCGGCTGGCAGTGGGAGTTAGGCAAGAAGGAACAGAAGCCGCGGGAAAAGGAACTACGGAGACTCGGCACGTATGAAAACGAGTTCAAAGCGTGGTTGATCCGGCACGAGATTCTCCGGGAACCGTGGAACTGGGATGCGTATCCGCTGTGGTATCTCTGGAATCAGCTGTCGAATCAATTTCTAGCTGAGCGCCAGGACGACGACCCCCAAGGTCGTCTGGCACTTTGACGCGACGCGCGACAACGACCAACATCTAACGAGAACAAGATCAGCCACCGCTGGCGAGGGCGCGCGTGGCGGCGGGAGAAGAAGTTGGAGTCACGGGGAACTTGGGCGTACGCCGGCCAGCGGTTGGCTGCATCGCATGGTTAGACCTCATCGTGGCACCTGAAAAGCCGTCTTCAATACAAAATCCACTTTCTTAATGTGGTCATGCACTCTGGCCTCGACCTTGTAGGTCCCAGCGGGGTCTTTCGGCTCAATCCGAATGCCCATGTATCCCTCTGATAGCTGGATACCGGAATGGGCAGGGAGCTCTCGCTTCCAGACGACGGCCTCTAGCTGCTTACCATAGACGCTGCCGTCCGGCTTGTAGGCGATGAAGTCGCACGTAACATTGGTATGGCCCGACGAACCGACACCGGGTCCCGCGAAAAGAAGAACCGTCAGAACAGGCAAATCGCGGCGCGCCAATGTCACGGGCGCAATCTTGGGTGGTTCTAGAGTGTTCCACTTCTGGAATACTCCGGTATCTTGAGTGAGAAAAAGCTGAGCGCCAAAACCAGCCTTTGATTTCATGCTGGCAGTGTTTGCCGTGGGCTTGCCATCCTTCTGCCAGGAATCCGCTGCGTGCGCAGAAGTTGAAAGCGATAGCAGAAGAACTGCGAGAGTGCGTTGGAGTGTTTTCATAGAGTTAAGCTTTGAGGTCTAACGAGAACAAGATCAGCGACCGCTGGCGAGAGCGCGCGTGGCTGCGGGTATGACGTGGTAGCTACCATAAGCTAGAACGCGGCGCGGCCAGCGGTTCGCTGCATCGCCTGGTTAGATGACAGCGTGGCAGCAGTCACGGCGTTGAAGAAGAGTTTGAGGAGCTTCCGCGACGAATGAACTGCACCACTCCGTAGCACATCCAAACGAAGCCGAAACCGCTAGCGAACTTCACCGCGCTGATGCACGCAACAGCCAGTCCGTCTCGTGGCGGAGCATCTGCGAGAAATCGGTCCGGATCGAAAGCGAGATATGGCTGCGGAAGTCCGGCCGCAAAACGATCAAAGCGGAAATAGAGGTAAGGCGGGATAGCGAAGATGCAGATGACGCCGAGGATGATCGACGCGACAAGCACGATTCGGCTACTGCGAGAGGCGAGCATGATGAGACGCGCGGAATGTCACCTAACGAGACGGAGCTGAGCCACCGCTGGCGGCGGCGAGCGTGGCAAACATCGAGAACTGTTTCATGAAATCAAATGTGGACTTCACAGCGGCCAGCGGTTGGCTCCAGCGATTGGTTAGGCCAAGATCACCGCTAGCACCTCTAGGACGAATGCGGCTGGCGCGATGATCGCGCGAAGCGTGTTGACCTGCTCCCATCGCTTCCAGATCTCCAGTGCGTCGGCCGGCGGGGCAGAGGCGCTCCAAGTCATCAAAGTGTTGTTAATTGGCACATTGATCGTCATCGTAAGGGCAAACACAACCAGCAGGCAGATCGTGGCCACAGCAATCATTGCGAAATGCGGACTTCGGACGCTCGAACGAAGTAGGAACAGCCATATCACACTGCTAAGCAGCGCCGCTATTTGCAAGACCGGCATCATGCGAACGAAGTGCACGTGCTGGATCTGCTGAAGCTGGACGAAGGAAGAAACGGGCAAAGCCGGGCGGGCAAAACCAAGGCCCATCCGGTCGCCAAGAAAAATGCCGGCGAGGAGACCAGTCGAAACGAGAGCGACAAGTCGGATGACAGGAAAAAGGTTCATAGCTTTGGTTTTACCGCGTCGATTCGTTGTGTAGCAAGGATTTTCAGTCGGCCTAACGAGAACAAGATCAGCCACCGCTGGCGAGAGCGCGCGTGGCAGCGAGAGAAGAGGTTGGAGTCACGGGAGACTTGGGCGTACGCCGGCCAGTGGTTGGCTGCATCGCCTTGGTTAGATGCCTCATTTCGTCACGGGTAAATCCATATTGTGCATCACCGCGATGCCCCAGCCCTCGCGTTCCTTAGTCGCGACCAGCATGAGGAGTCCTTTGCGTGGGCCCATGTCTTGGCCATTTTGCACCGCTCCCGTCTGGCTCCAACTGACATCCACGGACGCGACATCAGATCGAAGGAAACGGATTTTCGTATCCAACACCTTAAATTCAGCGTGCTTAAACGATGGAATCGGACCCGCTCCGTCGCCTTCCAGAAGCGGCCGATGAAATTCTTCGATCGCTTTCCGTCCATGCGCAGTCATTCCCCAGACGTTTGTGAAATCTGCATCTTCATGGAAAACCATGGCAAAGGCGTGAGCATCGAGCTTTGCGAAAGCCTCGCCGAAGGCTGCGATCACCTTGCGAACGGACTCCTCATCCCCACTTTGCACCGGCGCATCTGCCGCGCGGCCGAACGATGCAAGGGCAAGGAAAACCAGGAATAGTGTGCCTTGTTGAATGATAGAATGTTTCATATGAGTAGTGCGGTGGACCTGACGGTGAAGCTTTGAGCTAGCAGGGCGAGCGGCTTAGCATCTAACGAGAACAAGATCAGCCACCGCGCGAATTACAAGTGGTGTTCATAAAGAGTGAAAGCTAGGCATACGGACGGTCCGCGGTTGGCTGCATCGGCTGGTTAGGTGCGCGTGTGGCCAGAGGAAAGCATAGCGCGTCATTATGGCGGCGTGAATGTAACGGGAAAACGAAACTTCAGCGGTATAGAAACGTGATTCTTAACTGCGGGCGTCCACTTGGTATCGCGCACCGCATCGAGCACGATGCGATCAAGTACGGGATTCGCGGACTGAACGACACGCGCATCCAAAACGCGCCCGGTAGAATCTAGCGAAACCGCGACACGCACGACGCCGCCAATTCGCTGGCGTCGCAAGTGGGGCGGATAATTTAGGCGCGCGATGAAAGCCGGCATGCCTCCGACTGGCGTCGCCGCTTCGTCGAAAGTTTTTTGCGGTGGCTGAGCCGTCCAGTCTGGATAATGATAAGTGGCGTCGGCTCGCCGGATCACACCTGGTGCCGTGGTACACGCTTGTAATAACATAAGCGCCACACCTGATAGGATTGAAAGCTTCATATTAGCGCAATAGCACCTAACGAGAACAAGATCAGCCACCGCTGGCGAGAACGCGCTTCGTGGCGGCATGCGAGGTTTGAGTCATGGAAAACTTGAGCGTACGCCGGCCAGTGGTTGGCTGCATCGCATGGTTAGACTTCTGTTCAAAGGTGATAGTACCAAACCGGTGCGACTGCTGCCAGTCCAGCCAGGAACTGTAATGCCAGCACAGCTATCGCGGAACGTGGAGACCGAGGAAGCCACCTGATCGCGAAGAACGCGATAATGGGAATCTGCAAGCCCATGAGTAGCTGCCAGAGATGTGCGACTGTGCCCTCGTCCGGCTCGCGCGCTGTGCCAAACACAGCGATGTGGAATAGCACGAGTGCGAGCGCGATAAATGACATCGCGATTGGAACAAATGCGCTCGGATGCCGAAGGGCGGCGGGAACGTTAGTCGGATTGTTGATGGTGGTTGTGGTGTTCATGTCGCGCTTTGAGGTCTAACAGATAATAGACGAAACAGGTATTCGCCTATTTCGGTTGCTTGCCTCGTGGGGTTTGGGATAAAGCGAAGGCATGCCGACGAGTATGCCCGAGCAAGGCGAAGTGCCAAGCCCAAGTTTCTGGAGCAGGTCCGGACCATTTTACGCACCCGCCATTATAGTTTGCGGACGGACGAGGCGTATCTCGCCTGGATGCGTCGTTTCATCCTCTTCCATGAGAAACGGCATCCGCAGGGAGATGGGGGAGGCGGAGGTGGCGGCGTTCCTGAATGATCTGGCGGGCCCGCGCGGGGTAGCGGCGGCGACGCAAAATCAGGCGCTGAACGCTTTGCTCTTCCTCTTCGAGGTGGTGCTGGAGCGCAAGCTCAGGCGCACGCAATGGACTGCCAGTCCTCGAAGCGGGGCCGCAAGCGAGGGGTTGTTACACCGGAGCGCGTACAGCTAATTTGCGAGGCTCTGGCGCGCGGCGAAAGCGAGAGCACAGCCTGTCTTAGAGCGGGCATCGGCCTAACCACTTGGACTACGGCTAAGCGAGTTAACGCAGATTTACGGCAGCGCATCGTTTCAGCGCGTGATGAATGGGCAAGACTGCGACATGCGCAACACGCAGCCGCGCTCTACGAAAGCCAATGGTCGAGGTTAGCGAGTCGAAAGACGCTTAGACCGCAGCCAACGCATCAGGCCAAGCTAGTCATGTGGCATCTCACAACCCGCGTCCCGTTGAACTTAGTCGCCATTCCTGAAAGTGAAATAGCCCTCGCGTGCGAACGCTTCCATCTGCACGTTGAAACTTGGCGGCGTCAGGAACGCGCCTTCGGTCTGCTCAGGAAAGTGTATGCGAAACGAGCGGCAATTCGCGGCGAGCAGCCAGTCATTACTACACGCGCATGGGCGTCGCAGCAGTTTAACGACGGTGATTTGAATGTCGACGAATATGGCTACTGACTAGGCCTGTGCGATGTTGCAAATGCGCAAGGCTAAGTCTTACGTTCCGTGAACCGATGCGCTGGATATGAACCTCCCCGCGGTCTGGCGCGGGCGTTCCGATCTTCAACCCAAACCCGATATCTCAACTAATTATGTGACCTAAGAGGTGCCGGACTACAGATGCTGCCCTTGATCTGCAATCATCAGATATTCGCCCGAATCTATAAAAACCATTTTGATTTGGCTGTCCGATTCTCTCACAGACCGCTACAAAGGGTCAGCGTGGACGATTTTTCATGAATCCGGGTGGCTTCTTCGCGGAGCTGCGACGGCGCAATGTCTACAAGGTAGCCATTGCGTACGCGATCGTGGGCTGGCTTGTCATGCAGGTGGCGGCGACGATCGTGCCGGCGCTTCATCTGCATGAGGCAATCACGAGCGCGGTCGTGGTGCTGGTGCTGCTCGGGTTCCCCATTGCGCTGGTATTAGCGTGGGCGTTTGAGATTACGCCGGAAGGAATCAAACGCGCGGAAGACGTTCCGCCTAACGAGTCGATCACACACCGAACTGGGCGGAAACTGACCATTGCTGTGGTGGTGATGCTGGCGGTAGCGCTTGGATTGTTCGCATTCCAAAAGAGCCGCTCGAAACCGGTCGCCGCGCAAACAGCGACTCCCGCAAGCTCTGAGACGGTGGTCGCTCCCGTGCGGGAGAAAAGCACGCTGTGCTGCCATTCGAGAACCTGAGCGATGACAAGCAGAACTCCTTCTTCACCGACGGCGTGCAAGATGAAATCCTGACCGACCTGGCGAAGGTCGCGGACCTGAAGGTGATCAGCCGCACGAGCGTGATGCGCTACAAATCGACGGGTGATCGCGATCTTCGACAGATCGGGCAACAACTGGGCGTCGCGCATGTTGTCGAAGGAAGTGTGCAGCGCTCTGCGAATCGTGTTCGCGTCAACGCTCAGCTGATCGACGCTCGGACGGACGCCCATCTTTGGGCACAGACTTTTGATCGCGATCTCGCCGATGTCTTCGC
>DAIOVO010000009.1:0-31922 GCA_036758965.1 Chthoniobacterales bacterium | reverse complement strand
GCGGAAAACTTTGATCGGCCGCTCGATGACGTCTTCGCCATTCAAAGCGAGATCGCCAAAGCCATTGCCGACCAGCTTCAGGCGAAGATTTCGCCGCGCGAGAAAGCGGCCATGTCGCAGCCGCCGACCACCGACCTGGAAGCGAACCGCCTCTTCTTGCAGGCGAAGGATCTTGAAGAGGTCAATACGGCCGATCCCCAAGGAAAGCAGAACCTTCTCCGCGCAGAGCAGTTGCTGAATGAAGCAGTGGCGCGCGACCCGAAGTTCCTGGTAGCTCATTGCCTACTCTTCGAGGTCCACATGGACCTCTACTGGGGAGGCTTCGACCACACTCAGGCGCGTCTCGATCTGGCCAAGCCCGCGCTCGACAACGCGTCCCGCCTTCAGCCGGATGCGGGCGAAGTGCACCTCGCGCGCGCCGATTACCTTTACCACGGTTTCCGGGACTACGATGCCGCTCGCGCTGAGCTTGAACTCGCGCGGCGAACACTCCCAAATTCTGCGCAGATTCCTTACTACACGGCGGTGATGGACCGTCGCCAGGGCCGCTGGATCGAGGCCGAGCATAACTTCGCGCGCACCCTGGAACTCGACCCGCGAAACGTCAGCGTTCTCTCTGACACAGCCGAGTTCTACCGGGCGCTGCGCCGATACTCAGAATCGAGTGCCTATTACGAGCGCGTGCTTACCATCTCGCCGCATCAGCATTCCTTCCGCACCCAGATCGCGCAAAACGCGTTCTTCGGTCGCGCCGATCTTCAGTCCTGGCGAACTGAGATCGCCTCCTTGCTGCGCGACGAACCGGATGCGGCTGGAGACATCGTCTATGACCTGTTCTGGTGCGCGCTGGCAGAGCGCGATTCCGCGACAATAGCTCACGCGGTCGCTGCCATCCCGCCGGGGGGTTTGGTAGATCAACGCGGCAACTTCTTCTGGCCGCGCGAATGGTACACTGGCCTCACCGATCGTTCCCTCGGGAATACTGCCGGCGCGCGAACCGCTTTTGCTGCTGCGCGTGTCGCGGTGGAAAAGACGCTGCACGATCAACCCGATTACGCCCCGACGTGGGGCCAGCTCGCTCTGATCGATGCCGGACTCGGCCGCAAAGACGACGCGATCCGTGAGGGCCGTCGCGCCTGTGAGCTGTTGCCGTTGTCGAGAGATACACTCCTTGGCCCCGCATTCATTATTAATCTGGCAATAGTCTATGCGTGGACAGGCGAGAAAGATCTGGCCTTTGAACAGCTAGAAACGGCGGCGCGGATTCCAAATGGCGTCACTTATGGCGAGCTGAAACTGTATCCGCAGTGGGACTCGCTCCGCGGCGATCCGCGCTTCGAGAAGATTGTAGCCTCGCTCGCGCCGAAGGAAACGAAGCCCTAACGAGTGATGAACCCGCGCACCTTCTTCACCGAGCTCAAGCGGCGCAACGTTTACAAGGTGGCGGTCGCGTACGCGATCGTGTCCTGGCTGTTGATTCAAGCAGCGTCGATTCTGTTCCCAACCTTTGAAGCGCCTGCGTGGGTGATGAAGATCTTCGTCACGGCGCTCATTCTCGGTGTACGCGCGCGCGAAAGAGGTGTTAACCTTTGTTCGGCCAGATTTTCGGACAAATTCGGACAAAAAAACTGCGTAATGATGCGCAAATCCAACAAATCGTTAGCTCAGCCGTTAAGCACTTAACGCGCTGATAGCGGCAGACTTCGGAAGAAAACGCGCAAGGTCGCGAAACGCGTTAAGAGGTTTCGAATCCCGTTAGGGTCGCCATCTGGTTCAAAGCTGCAGAACCAATTTACTTTCGTGCGAAAAGAAAAACACGCTTACCTCATAAGCTAAGGTAAGCGTGTCTAATCTTTTCTGAGCGCTGCTGCTTTAGGGGCCGCTATTGACGGCGCTGAAGCTGACGGTGATCGGAGTGCCGGCAGTGCCGCCGCCGTTCTTGGCGCTATAGGGAGTTGCTACTAGCGTGTGGCTGCCTAAGGCTGGTTTCCAGGTATTGTAAGCTCCGTTGTTGTCGCCTACCACCGCGTAAGGCGCCACGTTCTCAGTGTAGATAACGTTGCCATCCAGCTTGAACACCACGCTGCCAACGCCACTCTGGGGATCTGCTCGCACACTCCTGTTGTTCTTCTCGTCGTAGCTATACCCATTGCTAAAGGGCGCCACCGTTGTTCCTCCCGGCGCCGTCACTACCGTTAAACTCGCCAGCTTCGGCCCACCAGGGGTCGGCGTCGGCGTCGGGGTGCCGGTGGTGTTCACTACCGTGAAGTGCACCGTCGTCGCGGTGCCGGCAGTTCCTCCCCCATTGCTCGCACTATACGGGGTCGCTACCAAAGTGTGGCTGCCAAGGCTCGGACGCCAGGTGTTAAAGGCGCCGTTGTTGTCCCCCACCACCGCGTAAGGCGCGATGTTCTCGGTGTAGAGTCTGCTCCCATCCAGGGTGAAGACCACGCTCGCCACCGTAATGTTCGGAGTCGCTTTCACACTCTGCGGGTTCTTTAAGTCGTAACTATACCCGTCCACAAAGGGCGCCACCGTTTGACCTCCCGGCGCCGTCACTACCGTTAGAGTGAGGACTTGCGGCGCACAGACATTGTTACCCACTACTGTATAGGTGGCGGTGGGGAAGGCGTTATCAGTCTGCGCCTTGACGAAGGTGTGATCAATCAACTGGGTAGATCGCTCGTAGGTAGTATTATCAGCGAAGGTGCGTCCATTCACCGCCCCAAGTAAGTCGCCCGGTTGCGGATTACCTACGCGCGATTTCGAGACGTAGATAGTGATGGTACCATCGCTCTGATAATTGCTGGCCGGATCCGCAGCCCCAACCATCGTCTCCTGCGGCACGCCCACTATCAGGCCTACTACTGCGGTTGCGATGGTGCCATATTCAAATGTCGGCGGACCCGAGCTACCGGTTGTCATGCCAACGTAAAATTGCTGGCCCGGAGACGCAAAGCTATCCCAAACCATCCGCCATCTGCTATTTGCAGGCAACGTGCTTAAGTCACTCACCTTTATCTTAAACATCAGGATGTCTGCGCCCGCGCGGTACGGTTCACCAACTGCAACGTAGTCGATCGCCAATTGCGGATTGGTATTCGCAGGCGGACTTTCGGGATGGGTCGGATCGTTGCGATGCATCACCACGCCATTGCAAGTGTCACCTAAAAACGGCGCAGCGACTTCATTCCGCGGCGCTGAGGAACCAATACTATTCACGGCGACTACCTGGTAATAGTAAGTCTTACTCGGATCGGTCGCAGTCGTGTCATCATACTTATTTATCGAGCCAGCGACGGTAGTAAGAAGTGACTCCGCTCCGCTGCTCGTTCCGCGTTTGATCTGGTAGCTCGTGATAACCGAACTACCGCTATCCGCCTCCGACCAGGCGAGATGAACCGTGTTGCCGATGCGCCGTTGCGTCACAAAAGGCATGCCGGGCACAGTATTAGCCGCGGAAACTGCATCCGTCGCTTGCAGCAGACGCGTTCCGCTCGATTGCCGCAGGATGCTCGCAACCGCACTGTAGGCGTTGCCAGTGGCAGATGGAGACGATTGCGCGCAATTACCGCCGGAACAGCCGTTGGCATAGCCAATCTGCACACGACCCTGCTTGTCGATGGCGGCGTCGAAGAAGTCCAGCAGGTTGCGTCCGATATTGGCGCCGCCTCCAGTCCAGATGTTCCCGCGTTGGACCGGCATATTCGGAGTTGCGTCGGTAGTTGCCCAGGTCACTCCGCCATCGAAGGTGTGCGAGACATAGAGATGCCAAACACCGTTGAAGGTAGCAGAGTTCGCGTCGCCGGCGGCGGTAGTCCCTAGGAACGCGATCGCAGCCCTGTTCCCATCACCTGCGATTGCCGCAGGATAACGAACATTCTTGAGTCCGAGAGCAGAACTGACATTGACGATGTTGTGCCAGGTGACGCCATGATCATCGGAAAATCCCATCGCCAAGGCGGAGTCAGCCGCAGCCATCGCAAAATAAACGCGTCCATTTTTGTCAATCGCGACCGCAGGATCACTTGCGCTTGGATCGGGCTGAACGGTAGCAGTGCTGACCGGGCGGATATTCCAAGTGATTCCGCTATTTTCCGATACCACCGCCGCTTCTTTGCCGCTGCAATCCTTGTTTGGTAAATAGACCGAGCCATCCTTCGGCGACACCTTCACGTGGCCATGGAGCCCGCCGCATTCAGTCGTATAAGTCTGCACCGGCGGTCCCCAGGTCGCGCCGCCATCATCGCTGCGGAGGCAGAAGGCCGCTACCAGATCCTGCGAGCAATAATAAACCGCATTCGGATAAACCGCGGCCGGCACCGGGCCGGGAGTGGGGGCCGGGACTGGCGTGGGCAAGGGCAGGGCATAAGGTCCGCCCCCGATGGTTTCGTGATCGATGCCGGAGCCAAGTGGACCCGAACTAGGCGACCAATTTTGGCCATCGTTATCGGTGAAGGAAATCTTACAGGTAGGCGAAGTAGCGCTCAGTTCCGCGGCAAAAGCGCGGCCGGTCTGGAAGTCGGTGAACCCAATGGGATCAGAGTCTATCACCATCTGAGTAGGCGCGGGGCGATTGACCCAGGAAACGATGGGCCCGCCGCCATTTGCAGGAGCATCGCTAAAGGTCACGAAAAGCGTTTCCAAGTCAGATTGAAAATTCGTGATACCATTCGCTGAGTTAGCAGACTTCCAGTTAACTCCAATTGACGGCTCGCCTGCGTTTCGCCCTAAATACTCAATCGTGGGGCCGGTAGTTAGGGTTACCGGCGTGATTAACCCGGGAGCTTCGAAGTTCTCGTAGCCGATCTTATGGCTAGTATCGACTACTGCATTCGGCGGCGGTGTTGCCACCAGTGGAACTACCGTGGCAGAGCCGTGATATTGGTGCCCGGGAGTAGTTGTGAAATAGACGACGTGCACGCTGAAAGCGCCGGTGCCATCGGTGCTGGGATTAATGAATCCCACTTCAGTGATTCCCAGGCCATTTCCGGAAGTGGCAATGATCGGGCCGTTATTGTCGCCTTTGTGAATGACCAGATCGGTGTCATCCTGCGAAGTAGCTTGCTGAATACGGACTTCAATCTTTTTACCGACCCAACTACTCGCCGCGCTAACATTCAGAACAAAGGTATCGCAGTTTACTCCTTCGACACAGCTTGATTCGCCATCGGCCGACCCAGTGCCAGTAGCGATGCCATCCCACGTGACAGCTGTAGTCGTAGTAGCTGAAATATTGCCAGAAGTTGGGTTAGCGGCGTAACTGATCGCGCCCAACCAAATCCCGAGCGAGCATAACAGAAAAGAGAGAAGGGTGCGCAGGTTAAAGAAGGCTTGTTCGGAGGAGGAATCTTTGTGCATAATTAAAGAGTGAGGGTAATTGGATACGCGAGCAGGAGAGTGGGGGAAGACGGGGGAATCAGCAATAACCAAATCAACCGCCTACGGAAGAAATTCGAAGCGGAGAGGCAATTCAGACGCAAGAAGCAAACATTTTATTATTACATTTTTGTCATGACTGGGGAACGAAGATGAATTAACTTCCCTTTCCTGAATAAAGAACCGAAAGCTCGACTAGTTGCATCATGTTCGCCCGTCTCGCTTTATTACTGATCTTATCTGGGTCGCTTTGCGATTGCCGCCGAAGTGAACCGTCTGCTGCTACTTCCCTCGCGTCCCCTACCGTTTCTGAGGCGCCGCAGCAGGCCCCGCCGTCGCTCAAAATGGACGCAAGCAAGTTGCTTACGAACGACGAATTGAAAGCTGTGATCGGAGAAGTCTCCACCCAAATCGTTCCTAGCACCCGAGTGGAAGCCGGGTTTGCTATTTCGCAGTGTTATTTTGCGTTGCCGATCGCCTCAAACTCAGTGGTCTTGACAGTGACACGTCGTAGTTCAGACAAAAATGGACGCGATCCGCGGGCTTTTTGGATGAGCAAGTTTCATCCCGGGAAAGAGGAAGAGCCTAATGGCGAGCGGGAAGAAGAGCGCACTCCGGTGGAACCGATCAAGATAGATGGAATAGGTGACGAAGCGTTCTGGGTTCCCAGCGGAGAAATGGGAGCGCTCTATGTCTTGCATAATGTCGAGTTCCTTCGCGTAGCCATCGGCGGATCCGACGATACCGCCACGAAAATTCGGAAATCCACCGAGCTAGCGCGCTTAGCGCTGAAACGCTTGTAGCCTTAGCACCGATTCGAAGCAGGGCTATAGACGCGTTAGCGCTTTCATCGCCAGGGCTTTGGATTTCTCGAGCTTCTTCTCCGCCGTGTCCATGCCGCCAAAGCTCACTCGCAAAATGACATCGTTTTTCAGGACGTAAAGGGTGCTGCCAATACGGCCACCCATCCAGAAGGCTTCCTCACCTATGCCGCTGATCTTTTGAGGATGGAATTTCTCTCGCGCCTCTTCCTCTTCATTTTTCGCAGAGCTACCCTCCTTCTCCCTCTTTTCCTTTTCCTCCGCTTCGCCTTCTTCGCCGGGCTTATTCTCGCCAGACTTGTTAAAAATCTCTCGCCAAAACACCGACGGGGCTCGCTTCGAAGGATGCGCCGGATCACGTTGGATGACGGTCAAGCTCACAGAAGCATTGGGTACAGTCGAGCCGTAGTAACAATGAGAAGTAAGTATGTTACCGTCCGACGCCTCGCTGCTGAGTGGCTCCGTCATGGTAGCGCCTTGAATCTCGCCGACCTCTTTCGCATTAACCAAACTACAAGCGGCAATTTTGGCAGGACGTTCCGGCGGTTGTTTTTCGGTAGGGTTGATGGGCGAAGCAGCTTTCGTGCAGCTGGCCAGGCAGACCGCACCCAGCAGGAGCAGCAGGCTAACGCGATTCATAGGTATATCTGCATGAAGAAGAATAGCTGAGCTACAAAATTAATACAATGTTTCACCGCAACACCGGATTCAGCGCCTGCTCATTGCCTTCAGAAAAGAAAAACACGCTTACCTTAGACTCAAGGTAAGCGTGTTTAATCTTAGTGGTAGTTAGTGTCGAGTTACGGGCCGCTGTTGACGGCGCTGAAGTTGACCGTGATGGGAGTGCCGGCCGTGCCGCCTCCGGCCCTGGCGCTGTACGGCGTGGCGATCAAGGTATGGTTACCCACAGTCGGCTTCCATGTGTTATAGGCGCCGTTATTGTCGCCGACTACTGCGTAGGGCAGGATGTTCTCGGTGTAGATCACACTGCCATCGAGTTTGAAGACGACGCTAGCTACCCCGGACTGGGGATCAGCGCGCACACTCTGGTTGTTCTTCTCATCATAACTATAACCATTGGTAAAGGGCGCTACCGTGGCTCCCCCTGGAGCCGTCACCACCGTTAGACCAGCCAGCTTGGGACCCGTCGGTGTCGGCGTGGGCGTGGGCGTACTGGTCGTGTTGACTACCGTGAAGCTCACCGTGGTCGAAGTGCCAGCCGTGCCTCCGCCATTGCTCGCACTGTAAGGCGTGGCAACCAAGATATGGCTCCCTAAGCTCGGCCTCCAGGTGTTGAAGGCGCCGTTGTTGTCCCCCACCACCGCGTAAGGCGCGATGTTCTCGGTGTAGAGTCTGCTCCCATCCAGGGTGAAGACCACGCTCGCCACCGTAATGTTCGGAGTCGCTTTCACACTCTGCGGGTTCTTTAAGTCGTAACTATACCCGTCCACAAAGGGCGCCACCGTTTGACCTCCCGGCGCCGTCACTACCGTTAGAGTGAGGACTTGCGGCGCACAACTCTGGTTGCTTCGAACGGTGTAGCTGCCGGTGAAAGCGAGGCTGTCCGGCATCGGATCCCAGACTTCGGTCGCTCCGGCCAGACCATTGGTCGGGTCGGTCGTCTGACTCGAGCCGGCGACGAAGCCGCTGATAGTCGATCCGACCGCGAGGGTCAGGTTCGCCGGTGTGACGACAATGGTGATGGTGCCCGTTGATGGGACGTAGCTGCTGGCAGCATCGGCCGGAGATTCGGCATCCACGAAGCGGCCATCGACACCGCCGGAGCTATTCGCGCCGGGCGTGTAGTAGAAGAAGCTGGGCGTATTCGGCGCCGTGTATTCCATCCGCACGCCGCGATAGTGCACGGTTTCGACCGCTGGGGTCGCCGGATCATCGCCCGGGAGGCGCATCGCCAGATACCAGGCGCTGCCAGTCGGGTGATTGGCCGAAACCGACGGGTCGGTCTTGATGGTGAAATAGAGTTTGCCGTTCGCCGTGTAAGGTTGGGCGACGCTGGCCGACATCATATCGGTTCCCGGTTCCGGGTTAAGCGAGTCACCGCTTGGATCGGAGAGAACGGTAACGCCCGGGAGCGTGCAGGGATCCTGCACTACCGGGACCGTCACCGTGAGATCGATCTCGTTACTGAACGCGCCGGGTCCCCGCGAGTTAACGGCAATGATCTTGTAATAATAGTGCGCGACGTTAGGGCTGGCGGTGCCGTCGAAATATTCCGGTTTGCTATTATTGTTGACGCTGTAGGTCGCGATGAGGGCTTCACCGCCGGGCGCGAGGCCGCGGAGAATTTGATAGGCGGTAATGTCCGCTCCGCCGTTATCCGGAACTTTCCAGCTCAGGTGAGCGCCGGTGTTATCACGACTGCCGCTGAGGCAGGGTGCTTTCGGGACGATTGGGGCGCCTGGAAGGTCAGGATGCTTAGGAGCTGTGTCGTAGCTGGCAAAGATGCTACGACCACCCGACTGACGAGCCACGCGCATCCAAGCGGTGTAGTCGTTCGGCCCACCGCCGCTCACGCAGCCAGCCGAAGTGCAACCATCACTGTAGCCGTAGAGAACATTACCGTTGCTGTCGACCGTGATTTCGTTGAAATCGAGAAGGTTGCGATCGTTGTGACTGCCACCCTGCTGCCAGACGCCCGCCTGACTCTGGACGGGATCATTTGGGGTCGCGTTGACCGTGTTCCAAGTGACGCCGCCGTTGTAGGTGGTGGCAATAAAAGCATACCATTTGCCCGAGAAACTTTCGGCTTGGTAGTCGCCGGGAATATCAGTGCCGAGGAAGCCAATGGCGGCGCGGCCTGAGCTGCCGCCGACTGCTTCGATGTGAACGGCGTTCTTGACGCCGTGAGTGGCGCCAAGATCAAAGTTATTAGTCCAGGTGATAACTCCGGTCGTGGTGTTGCGATGTCCGACCTGCACGCGGGCATGGCCTTCCAGCGGGTTGCCGGGCCCCACCGGTTCGTCATTGACGTAAGCAAAGTAAACGGTGCTATCGGCGTCGATGGCGATGGATGGGTCGGCCCCTTGGATCTGCGTCTTGGCGCCAGGGACAAGAAACTCCGTCCAAGTGCCGCCCGCATTCGTACTGAGCGAGCCGCCCTGCGTGCCGAGGCAGTTTCTCACAGGCAACCAGACGGTACCGTCCGGCGCAACATGAACGTGGCCGTGTAAATCAGCGCACTGGAGGCCGGTATAGGCCGCTGTGCCCGCCCCATAAGAGGAGCCAAGCGTATCGCTGCGCTGGCAGGCGCCCGGGCCGAGAGGGAAGGTCTGCGAGCAGTAATAAACCGCGTGGCCGTGAGTGACCGCATTATTGGGATCACCAAGACCACCCGGAATGTTAAATGGAGCGATATTTGGATATGGCCCGGAGCCAATGGTTTCGTGATCGGTTCCGCCATTGGGTGGGGCGATTGCAACCGGCACCCAGGAGTCGCCGTCGTTGTCGCTGAACGCGTAAACAGGGCCCGCGCCGGCCGTGGAATTCGAAGCAATGGTGCGCCCGGACACTTGATCGGTCCACAAGATTGGGTCCACGCCTATGTTGGTCGAAGCGGCAGATTTATCTTCCCATAGCGCTTCGCAGCATTCGGGCTTGGGCAGCGCGAAACGTTCCGGCGGCGTGAGGCGCCAGATCGGGCCGGCGTTCATCGTCATGATCCGGCCAGTCGCAGGATTGTAGCCAATGTTGAATTCGCCGCTGCCCGGCTCAGCCGAAGTGCCGTGAGGCGCGTAGAAATTCAGATAACGCGCAGTGCCAGCCACGGTCGGGTCAGCGCCGCCGAATCCGGGGAAGCCACCACCACCGCCGCCGGTTACCACAGTGCCGGGGAGGAATTCGATTTTGACACTCACCGTCTCGCCGGAAGGAGTGTAGGGGACGATCTTGAACGTGAAATGGTGATCAGCGCCGTCTGCAAACGCCGGCGTCACTGCAATCGAAGCGACTTCTGGATTCGCGCCGCTGGCGGACTGATAGTCGGCCGGCGTGTTGCCGCTCAGACTCGAATTCGGCACTTGGTTCTTGTAGATATAAAGATCGTAGTCGGACTGGCCGGTGCCTTTGTCCACCCAGCTCATGGTAACTTTTACCGCGGCATTCGGATGAGCGGTCGTGTAGCCGGCAGTAACGTGCAGCGTCAGATCAAAGGTGTCGCACGGGAAAGTACTGTTCGGGGTGCAGCGCGGCCCGGAATCAAGCTGGCCAGCGCCGACAGGCGACTGGTTGGGGGTATTGAAGGGGCCGGCCGTGTTAAATGATGGGGGCGGACGATTCAGTCAATGTCGCGCTGCTTGGCGTCGAGCCGAAGCTGAGCATCGCCAGCCAGGCGCCGCTGATGCAAAGCAGTATCGCGACAAAAATGCGAGGAGTGAACAGACCGGATTCGGAGTTTTTTGTTCTTTTCATAAAAGATCAGGGAAGCAGCGCGAACGAGGCGCTTTAACAAAGGTTGGAATCGAACCGAGAATACGACCCGCGCGTAATAAGCAAACAAAATTATGATTACAATTTCGTCATCTTTGGTTGAGAATTTACTTTCCAAACGAGCGCGCATTCGCCAGACAGCCAAGCACCAGAATTATTTAGGTAGCTTAACAATTGCGTTATCAATCGGCCGGGCGACTGCTATTCCCGCGAGCAGGAAAGTAACGGCGGCCGAAAATAGACAGTAGCGGCAGAAGGCATGCAGCAAGAATGCCTGCACGAAAAGGAACCACAAGGTTGCGATTAACATCGCAACGGTGATCCATCCGTAGAAACGGGCGGCGCCAGAATAGTTGAATGCCGCCAGGATCGCGGCGGAGAACGCAGCGAAATAAGCTATCATACCGAAGCTTGCGACCGGTAGGCCTCCTATCCGGGCGTAGCTGCTCCCGAGTACTTTAAAGCAGTCAGTCGCTCCTCCACAAATAGCCGTCTCGCCCGTAAAAGCCTGCACCGTCAAGTAGGTTGCGTCCGCCAAACCAGCCAGAGCAAGCAAGGCCGCGATGCCATAGATGATGGTGCGACCGCGCTTCTGGGTCGAGCCGGTCGTTGCTGCTGTTTTTCTGTGCTTAGACATTGTTAACGAGTGGCCGCGACCCTTTGCTCTACTAGCTTCTCCAAAAGGTCCGGGCGAAGCGACGCCGGTGGGACCGATTGCCCATTAATGAAGATAGTAGGTGTGGTACTAACGCCAAGCTTCGCTCCTCTAGCCTGGTCTTCTTTCACTCTGCCTTTAACTACCTCACCTTGAACGTCCGCATCGTAGCGACGCAAGTTCACTCCGATACTGCCGGCATAGGCACGAAATAACTCCCGCGCATCCGTTGCCTGGCTCCACTTTGCCTGCTCGCGGTAAAGCAGGTCATGCATTTGCCAGAAACGCCCTTGCAGCCCCGCGGCTTCCGCCGCGAAAGCCGCTTCCGGCGCATGCGCGTGCGTTACCAATGGGAATTCGCGAAAGATCACCCGGACACTTTTCGCATGATTCTTCTGGAGGCGGTTTATCGGTTCCGCCAAAGCGCCGCAAGGCGGGCATTGAAAATCCCCAAACTCCTCCATCGTGATGGATGCGTCTTTTTTGCCAAGAATATGTAGTGAGCCATCGTTCCCGACAGCTTCTTCGGCGGAAGTGGGGGCCGTCAGCGGAGCTATCCGTTTGGCGCGGTAAAGTAAACCAGCCGCGACGACCGTGGCGATTGCAACTACTCCTATGATAACAAATGGTACGTATCGCTTCATCGTTCCAAGTCGCGCTCAGGTAGCCAATCGCCGGTTCGAGTCAATCACATTCGTTCTTTCGGAGGCCGCGGGGAAGATTAGCTTCACTTTTGTGCCGCGCTCCGACACACTCTCGATCGTGGCGCTGCCGCCGTGCAAATCCATGATCGATTTTACCAGGGATAAGCCAAGGCCGGAACCTTGCGCCGCCCGCGCGGGATCGACCCGGTAAAAACGATCGAAGACTTTGGGGAGATGTTCGGCGGCGATTCCAGAACCGGTATCGGTGACAGTTACTTCGCTGCGATCGGCATAACTTACGAGCCCAACGCGCAACTGGCCCTGAGTCGGAGTAAATCGAAGTCCGTTCTCGATCAGGTTACTGAGTGCGCGCTCGAATAGAAGTGGATCGGCATAGATTGTCCCTTCTCCTTCACAGGCGAGGGTCAAACCTTGTTCTTCTGCCACCGGCTCGTAGAAGGAAGCTACCTTTGCGATCCTGGCCGCGCCCGCGAAAGTTTCGCGTTGAAGCTGGCCTTCTGCTCCTTCCGCCCGGGCGAGAAAGAGCAGGTTGGATATTATACTAGAGAGTCGCTCATATTCTCCCACGCTGGACTCGATTACCGTCCGGTATTCTTCCGCGGGGCGCGCACGAGTTAACGAGACCTGAGCTTCGCCCAGGAGATTGCCGACCGGCGTACGCAGCTCATGGGCGAGGTCGGCCGAGAATTGTGACAGCCGGCGAAAGGAATCCTCCAGGCGCGCTAGCATGTCATCATAAGCAATCGCAACTGGTTGCAGCTCACGCGGCCAGCGCGCCGGGTCGATTCTTTCGTTTAAGTGCGAAGGTCCGGTCCGCCGCAGCGAACCCGCCATCTCCGCCAGCGGCCGCAAACCGCGCCTGGCCACGATCACCGCAATTGCGGCTGCGGCGATGATTGCTACTGGCAAGACAATTGCCAGCAACCAGCCAAAATTGCGCGCAAACTCATCATCTTCCGAGCGGTCCTGCGCTACTTGTAATAGGTAGGGTGAATTCGCGAACTGGCTGGAGCCCAGCGCGAACTGTCTACCGCCAGCACGATAGCTCACGAATTTCGAAGCATTGGCTGGCGCGAACTTCGCCACCGGCAACAGCTCGCGCATACCCGCTGTTTCGGTAACGACCGCGCCAGATCGATCGAGCACGCGCACCAGATAAGTCGAGTGAGCACCGGTGCGAGCTATTCCCAGCTCGCGACCGAAGCTGGCGGGATCGCTGGAATGAGCAAGATCCGCTTGTAGTAGCTGAATATTGTCAGCCAAAAAATTATTGTCTTCTTCGGTCGCGTGACGAACTACAAACCAATAGAAGACGGTAAGCCCAAGATAAAGCAGACACGCGGCTGCCGGAGTGAAAAGCAGCACGAGCTGAGTAGCGATCGAGCGCGGACTACTCCGCTTGAAGGACATAGCCTACGCCGCGATTGGTATGGATTAACTTAAGTGGGAAAGGATCATCTACCTTCGCCCGCAAACGCCGCACCACCACATCTACGACGTTAGTAGTAGTATTAAAGTTCACGTCCCAGACCTGCGCCATAATCTCGCTCCGCGAAACTACTTCGCCCGCGCTCCGAACCAGGTAGGCCAGAAGCACAAACTCCTTCTTGGTTAAGTTCAGCACCTTCCCGGCGCGAAGAGCGCGATGCCGTTGCACGTCCAGCTCCAAGTCCGCTACGCGCAGATTGTCGTTTCGCGGCGCCGCCCGTCTCAGGAGCGAACGGACGCGGGCAAGGAACTCGGGAAAGGCAAAAGGCTTGACCAGGTAATCATCGGCGCCCAGCTCCAGACCTTTCACGCGATCGGCTACGGAATCGCGCGCGGTCAAAAAGAGCACCGGCGCGCGGATTTGTTTTTCGCGCAGCTCGCTTACGACCTCCCAGCCGTTTTTTCCCGGTAACATTACATCGACCACCAGGAGGTGATAACGGGCCCTCAGTGCCTTGGTTAAACCTTCCGTCCCGGTCGCGGCCGTTTCCACAGCGATGCCGGCCTCGCGCAAACCTTTGGCGAGAAAATCGGCTGTTTTCTTTTCATCCTCGATTAGAAGGACCCGCACTTTCTTAGTATAGGAGCTAGACACTCGAACCGCCAGTCATAGGCGCGTCAGTTTCAAAAGTCACGTTTCTCGCGCCACCGAAGTCTCTCGCTTCTTCGTCTCGATAAAAACTTTGCCGCAAAATTTCTTGCGCTACTCTCGGGACATGCGCTCGATGACTGGATATGGCCGCGGCGAAGCCGATTGCGAAGGCGCGAAGTTGAGCGTCGAGCTCAGCACCGTCAATCGCAAGCAGAGCGAGATCGTCATTAACCTGCCGCGCGATCTAACCGAGCTGGAAGTTCGCATTCGACAGGCAATCAATGAGCGCGTCTCGCGCGGTCGCACGAATGTGGCGGTCGCGCTCCACCCCGGCAGCGCGCCACGACGGCTCGCGCTGGATGTTTCGCTGGCTCGCTCCTACCACGATGCCATGCGCGCGCTGCAAAAAGAACTGGGCGCGCCCGGTGAAATTACGATCGATACCGTGCTTCAGGCGCCGGGCGTAATGCGCGCGCCAGAAGAAGCGCTCGAGGCCGACAGCGCCTGGCCTTCGGTCAAACGCGCGCTCGATCGTGCGCTGGATGATTTGATTAAAATGCGGGAGCGCGAGGGGAAACATCTGGCGAAGGATTTAATTCACCGGCTAAAATCGATTCGACAATCGCTGAAAGAGATTCGCGCGCTCCATCCGCAAGTGGTGAAAAAGATTCGGGAATCCTTAGTCGAGCGAATTGAAAAAGCGGGATTGACCGCGCGGAGCGACGACGAACGCCTGGCGAAAGAAGTTTTTCTCTTCGCCGATCGTTCCGATATCTCCGAAGAGATCACGCGCCTGGAAAGTCATCTCAAACAATTCGCGCATCATTTGCGGAAAGACGAACCGGTTGGCCGCTCACTGGAATTTATCGTGCAGGAAATTTTTCGGGAACTGAATACGCTGGGCTCGAAAGGCAATGACGCCGCCATCGCGCAGCAGGTCGTCGCCTGCAAAACGGAGGTGGAGAAAATTCGCGAACAAGTGCAAAACCTTGAGTAACAAATTTTCGCGTCACGGAATTCTCTTCGTCGTTTCAGCGCCATCGGGTGCGGGAAAATCGACACTCTGCGACGCGTTGCGGCAGACGCCCGATTTTGTTTACTCCGTTTCCTGCACCACGCGCGCGCCGCGATCCGGCGAAATCGAAGGCGAAGATTACCAATTTATCGCCGAGAAAGATTTTCTGGCACGGGTGAAAGCGAACGAATTTCTCGAGCACGCCAAAGTGCACGAGCATTATTACGGAACGCTACGCCGGCCGCTGCTGGAGAATTTAGAAAAAGGCGTGGACGTTTTGATCGACATCGACACGCAGGGCGCGGCTGCGATTCGCAACTGCGGCGACGGCTTTGTGCAGAGCGCGCTGAGCGATGTCTTCATTATGCCGCCGGATTTGGAAGAACTGCGCCGACGGCTGATGAAACGCGGCACCGAAACGAACGCCCAAATCGATTTGCGTTTGCAGACCGCCGCGCGTGAAATGCAGCTCTGGCGCGATTATCGCTACACGATTATAAGCAAATCGATGGAAGAAGATTTACAAAAATTTCGCCAGATCATGGGCGCGGAAAAAATTTTGAGCCGGCGATTGATTTTGCAATGAAACGAAAAAGTAAAAGTGGCGAAAAAAATGTCGTCCTCGGCGTGAGCGGCTCGATTGCCGCCTACAAATCGGCCGAGCTAGCGAGTTTGCTGGTGAAACAAAATCACAACGTCTTTATCGTGATGACGAACGACGCGGTGGAATTCATCGCCCCGCTCACGTTGCAAACGCTTTCCAAAAATCCGGTCACGACCAGTTTCTACAACGAAAAAGAAAACTGGCGGCCCGGTCACATCGAGCTGGCGGACAACGCCGATCTGCTTTTGATCGCGCCCGCCACCGCGCACATCATCGCCGAGCTTGCGCACGGTCTCGCCAATCATCCTCTCACCGCCATCGCGCTCGCGACGCGCGCGCAGATTTTAATCGCGCCGGCGATGAATGGAAAAATGTGGGAACACGCCGCGACCCAGGAGAACGTGGAAAAATTAAAAACGCGCGGAGTGGAATTCATCGGCCCGGAGGCTGGCATGCTGGCGTGCGGCTACGAAGGCGTTGGCCGTTTGTGGAACGTAGATGACATCGCTTTTCGCGCAGAATTTTTGTTGCGCCAGCACGATCGGCTGATTGCGTGAAATTTGTCATCACCGCCGGCCCTACGCGCGAAGCGATCGATCCGATTCGCTTCATCAGCAATCGTTCTTCCGGCAAAATGGGATACGCGCTAGCCGCGGCCGCACTCGAAGAAAAACAGGAAGTGGTTTTAATTTCTGGTCCGGTCTGTTTGCCGCCGCCGCCTGGCGCGGAATTAATCAAAGTGGAAACGAGCGACGAAATGCATGACGCGGTGCATGCAGCGATAAAAAAATGCGATGTGCTGGTGATGTCGGCGGCAGTGGCCGATTACAAAGCCGCCACCGTCGCGTTGAAAAAAATAAAAAAACGCAGCGAAAAAATTACTCTCGAGCTGGTGCCAGCGCGCGACATTCTGCGCTCGCTGCCGCAGGAGCGCGATTATTTCGTGGTCGGCTTTGCCGCCGAAACAAATGACGTGGAAGAGCGCGCGCGCGCGAAACTTGCTACGAAGAACTGCGACCTGATGGTGGCGAACGATGTCAGCGATGAAGCGATCGGAATGGAAAGCGATGAAAACGCAGTCACAATTTTTCTGCGCGACGGCGAATCGAAAAAAATTTCGCGTGCACGCAAAGAGATCGTGGGGCGCGAGCTGATAAAAATAATTTTGAAAAACGCAAAAAAGTTTTGACAAAAAAAAATTGAAGATGAATGACTCGTGCAAGTGAAGTCATTGAAATCTCTTCACCGACCCACCGCGATTGCGGAGTGAAAGGGGGGATAGTAGATGCCAGCAAAGAAAAAAGCGAAAAAAGCAACGAAGAAAAAAGCAGCCAAGAAAAAGAAGCATTAGCGCTCCAGGTTGCTTAACGGCCCCGAAATTCTCGGAGCCAAAATCCAAATTCAACCCGGGAGAGGGATTGATTTCCTCTCCCGGTTTTTTTTGGCGCACAGACTGCAAACCTGGGTTACTTCTGGCGACAATGTCAGTTCCGCCGTGCACTTTGTTTTCTTTTGTGCGAGCTAGTTTCTCGTGACCCATTATCTCGATGCTGCTGTCACCGCCGCGCGCGCTGCCGGCGAAATGTTGCGCCAGAATTTTTCTCGACCGCTTCGAGTTAATCTTGCCGAGGCACACGACATCAAACTCGAGATCGATGTCCGCGCGCAGGATTTGATTACGCAATCGCTCCTGGAAAAATTTCCGCAGCACGCGCTTTATGGCGAGGAAGGAATCGTCGGCGATCAAACGAGCGAGTTTCAGTGGGTGGTCGATCCGCTCGATGGCACCGTGAATTATTATTACGGCATCCCGCATTTCTGTGTCTCGATCGCGCTGCGTCGCAATTTCGAAATTATCGTGGGCGTGATTTACGATCCGATGCGCGAGGAACTCTGGAGCGCGCAAAAAGGTGATGCTCCGAAATTAAACGATCGCGAATTTCGCGTGAGCGAGCGCGCGGATTTGGCGGAAGCAGTTGTCTCCGTCGGCCTGTCAAAATCCGCCGCCACCATCGCGGCTGGTCTGCCGTTGTTTCAGGAAATGGTGAGTCGCGCGCGCAAATGCCGGCTGATGGGAAGCGCCGCGCTCGACATGGCGTATGTCGCGTGCGGACGTTTCGACGCTTACATCGAAGCGGCAATTAGTTTGTGGGACGTGGCCGCGGGTTGGATTTTGGTCGAGACCGCTGGCGGTTTGGTAGAAATGAATCCGCGCCCGGACTTGAAAGATCGTTACAGCATCATCGCTTCCAATGGGGTGATTGATCTGAAACTACAATAATGAATGAGGAAACAGCGGCGCTCGGCGGGATTCGTTCCGTCGTTACAGCGTCGCAGCGGATTTCCGATTTAACGTTTCAACTCTTCAACGCTTCAACGAGGCGAAGCCGATGATTCGCTGCGGCATCGGTTACGACGCACATCGTCTGGTGAGCGGACGAAAATTAATTTTGGGCGGCGTGGAAATTCCGCACGAGCGCGGACTCGATGGACATTCCGATGCCGACGTTCTTTCGCACGCGATTGCCGATGCCATTCTGGGCGCGCTCGGCGCGGGCGACATCGGCCAGCATTTTCCAAACACAGACGAGAAAATTCGCGGCATCAGCAGCATCGAAATTTTGCGGCACGTCGCCACCGTGACTGCGCAGAAAAATGCGCGCGTCCTCAACGTGGACGCAACGCTTTTGGCCGAAGCGCCAAAAATTTCTCCACACATTTCCGTAATGCGAGAAAAATTGGCAGACGCTCTTTCGCTTGCGATTGAAGCGATCAGCATCAAGGCGACCACGAACGAAGGACTTGGCGCGATCGGTCGCGGCGAAGGAATGGCGGCGATAGCAGTGGCGAGCGTGGAAATAATCTGAACGCGCCACCATTCCCGTCATCCCGAGGGGAGCCGAGGGATCCTGCCATGTTACCTTAAAGTTTCCGCTCCGGGATTCCTCGGCTACGCTTCGCTTCGCTCGGAATGACGATGAAGGTTTTTAACACTTACTCGCGCGCGCTCGAAAAATTCACTCCACGCGATCCGCCCAACGTGTCGATGTACACCTGCGGGCCGACCGTTTACAGCGAAGCGCATATCGGAAATTTTCGCGCTTACATTTTCGAAGATTTGTTAGAGCGCCATCTTCAGACGTGTGGATTCCACGTCCATCGAGTGATGAATTTGACCGATGTGGATGACAAAACGATCCGCGGCGCCCGCGAAGCAAAAATTCCGCTGAACGATTTTACGGCGCCATTCAAAAAGATGTTTTTCGAAGATTTGGAAACGTTGCGCATTAAACGTGCGGACGAGTTCCCTTCCGCGACCGATCCGAAATTTCTCGCGCGCATGATTTCGATGATCGAAAAATTGATCGCGCGCGATCTCGCCTATCAGGCCGAAGACAAATCTGTTTATTTTCGGATCAACAAATTTCCCGATTATGGAAAGCTGGCGCATTTGAATCTGGAAGAGCTGCGGCCGACGGGACGGATTCGCAACGACGAATACGAAAAGGAAAACATCGGCGACTTCGCGCTTTGGAAAGCGTGGGATGACGCCGATGGCACCGTCGGCTGGGATTCGCCCTGGGGGCGCGGCCGTCCCGGCTGGCATATCGAGTGCAGCGCGATGGCGACGACGCTGCTCGGCGACGAGATCGACCTTCATTGCGGCGGAGTCGATAATATTTTTCCGCATCACGAAGCGGAGATCGCGCAGAGCGAAGGCGTGACCGGGAAGAAATTTGTGCGCTACTGGATGCATTGCGCGCATCTGCTGGTGGATAACCAAAAGATGTCGAAATCGCTCGGCAATTTTTACACTTTGCGCCATGTGCTGGCGAAAGGCTACAGCGGGCGCGAAATGCGCTACGCCTTGTTAAGGGTGCATTACCGCGTGCCGCTAAATTTTACTTTTGAAGGATTGACTGAGGCGCGGCAGGCGTTGGCGCGCATTGACGAATGGCTGGCGCGGCTGCGCGAGATCAAAACCAAAACGGAATCGAGCGCGCTCCAGCCGAAAAATGATTTTCAGGAAATGCTCGATGACGATCTCAACATTTCCGGCGCGCTCGGATATTTGTTCGAGTCCATTCGCGAAACCAATCGCGCGATGGACGCAAACGAGCTCGGAGCGAAAACCGCACAGGCGTGGTTGAATTGGTGGAATGAAATCAATCAGGTGCTGGCGCTTGATCCGGGCGAAGCGGCGTCGTTGCCGGAGGAAATTCTCAAGCTCGCCGAGGCGCGAGCGCAAGCGAGGCTTGCAAAAGATTTCCGAAAAAGTGATGAATTGCGCCAGCAGCTAAACGCCCGCGGCTGGGAAGCGCGGGACACCAAAGACGGACAAAAAATTACGCGACGTGCCGCCACCGAGTCCTGACGAAACTTTTGCTCCGGCCGAATTCATCGCGCTCGAGCACACCGCGCACGCGAAGCTTTTCGAGAACCAGCGTTATGTTTGGGACGCGCTCAAACAGATCGCGAGCTATCTGCAATTTCGATTGAAACCGGCGGTGCTCGGTCAGTTAATGGGCAAACCATTTATCAGCAACACCGTTTTTGTCGGCGAAGGAACAATCGTCGAACAAGGCGCGGTCTTAAAAGGTCCGGCGTGGATCGGCGCGAATTGTCACGTGCGCGCAGGTTGTTACGTGCGGGAAAATGTGGTCGTTGGCGACGGCGTCGTGCTGGGAAATTCCTGCGAGTTCAAGAATTGCATTCTGTGCGACGAAGCGCAGGTGCCGCATTTTAATTATGTCGGCGATTCCATTCTCGGTTTTCGCGCGCACCTCGGCGCCGGCGTAATCTTATCGAATGTGAAACTCGATCATCGCGAAATATCGGTGGCGGCGCAAGACGGTGACATCGCGACGGGACTAACGAAATTTGGCGCGATTGTGGGCGACCGCGCCGAGATCGGCTGCAACGCTGTCATCAATCCCGGCGCGATCATCGGGCGCGATTGCATCATTTATCCACAAACAAATTTCCGCGGCGTGCTCCCGCGCGCACACATCCTCAAAGTGCGCCAGAACTCACAAACTATCGCCCGACGTGATCTCCACTAATTCTTGTTTCCGAAGCGCGTGGAGGAAGGCAGACGCCTTCGGTTTGTCAGGGCACGCGGGCGTCTCGCCTGCGACGCCCATAGCAAAACCGGCGAGCCTATCTGTAACTCCGCCTTCGTTTCACTCGAAGCTAACCCGCAATCGGCCGGTAAGAGCCGTACATTACACAAGCTTTGCACGAACGCGCCAAGTGCTTGTCGCCGACGAAGTGAATGGCTAACTAGTGGTGGGCTGCGGTGGCTTCGCTGCCGCAGCCCATTTCTTAAATATCTCTTTGCTCGAAGTCACCGTGTGGATGGCAGCACCGATGCCTTAGCGCAAAAGTGTAACAAATCGACGGCTCAGCCGTTTGCGCGAACCCTGTAAATCGCTCCTCGAAAGACGAACCAACATGGTGCGCGGTAGAGGTTTCGAACCTCTGACCCCTACCGTGTCAACGTGCTCGGGACCCCTTGCGAAAAACATTTTCCCTCGTGGACAACTCCATATGAGGCCATGAAAACCCATGAAAAACCGGTAAGTGTGACAGTAAAATGTGACAGTCGAAAGCGTGAATTACGGTGGGGTACTTTCTAGTAAATCTTTCCACTCATAAGAGTGTGACAGTAGAGCTGCGAGCGTATTCCGGTACATACATCCGCACCATCACAATCGCCTTCTCATTCGATTCGGCTCATCCCTCTTTTCTTCGTGAGCGTTCTTGACTGGACTTGTAGCGAGGAACGCCGAAAGCTCCGTCTCCGGAGCCACCGAATCTTTGGTATCAAGGCAGCATATCGGCGTGCTCAAAGGGAGACTCAAAGGGATCTATTTGCGAGGGACTACATATTGGTTCGCCAAGCAGGTGAATGGCCGCAGAAGCTTCGTCTCGCTTGAAACGGAAGACTACGTTGAGGCTGTTCAGCGTGCGCGTGAGATCAAGGATACTCCTGAGCTCCAGCCGGCGCAGTCATTCACTGCCGAGGTCGAACGCTTCTTAAAACACAAGTACGAGACCAACCGCTACAGCAAAATGAGCGCGGAGAGCAAACGCTCATGCCTTAACATGTTTGCCAATAGCGTAAGAGATGTGCCGCCTGCAAATGTCACCGGGTACCACTGTAAGGCATTCTACGGCGCAGCAAAGGCGCGCGTCGTTCCGAGCACGGCCGAGAGTTATATGTTCACGCTGCGCTCGTTTTTCAATTGGTGCGTGAGGGAAAGCCTGTGCCGGCGCAACCCCGTGCTCGACGTGCAACTCGATCGGATTGACCGAAAAGGCAAAATTCTCTTTGCGGATTTCGATCTGGCGCAACGACTGATCAAGAATGCGCCAGATAACGATCTGCGCTACGTCCTGTTCTGCGGTTTTCACACCGGCATGCGAAAGATGGAGATCGTTGAAGCTGTGCCCGAGTGGTTCAATCTCGCTGCGCGCACCGTCGAGATTCGCGCAACGGCGACGTTTCGCCCGAAGGATCGCGACGCTCGTACGGTGCCATTGACCGATCAGTTTGCGGAGTTCCTCAAACAATATGGATTGCGCGCGCCCTATGTGTTACAGCCGGACGTTACGCACGGGAGTCACCGTTATCGTTTCGATTTTCGGCGCGCCTTTTCTGAATACATGAAGGCGCAGGCGGTACCATGGATTAGTCCACACGTGATGCGTCACTCGTTCGCGTCGATCTGTGCGAGCAAGGGCATCGATATCTATCGCATCGCCACTTGGCTGGGCGATGACGTGCGCGTCGTGCAACGACATTACGCGAAGCTTCGACCAGACGACCGCGAAATCATGAAAGCTTTTAGTGTCTAAGCCACGCTGCTCAGCAGGTTCGGAAGCAGTTCGCCAGCTTTCAAACGATCGATGCAGCCGTCCAAGTCGCGGATATCGAATCGCGTTAGTCGATTACCTCGCACGAATGGCTTGAGCCACTTCGCGCGCTCAAATTGTCGCAACAGTTCCTTGCTGCCCACATACGCCGCTGCGTCCTCCGGCGAAAGGCCACGTCTTAGCTGTGAGTATTTCATGATTTTGGAGCGACGGATCGAACCGCTTCATTCACAATATCAGATCCACTGAGCTGGTGTGCGCAATGGTTGGAGCCAATTGTTATTCGGCGGTCTTAACTTCGATGCCCGTCACCAAAGCTCCTTCTAGCTCGGCTGCCTTTTCGTAACGACCCGGGACGAATCTGATCCAACCGACAGCCAAGTCCTCGAGGGCCACCGTTATTTCGGAAAGGTTCCTACCCGACAAGACGACTACATGCGTGGAGAATGAAATCGTCAATGCCTCTGAATCCGTGGAACGGAGGTGATGAACTCCGAGAAGTTGCTGGTAACGAAAGAGGAATGTTTCGCCGGAATTCAGCTCGATCCGCAGACATTGGCGATCGCGTTCTCGATGCCAGCAATCCGGGAGATGTTCCTCCGCTGGGCTCATCGGTGACACCTTGAGACTCATATCGTGACGCTCTCTTGCCTGGAGGGAATGATGCGGGCTTGGCGGGCAGCCATCAGACACATTGCCCTCGCAAATTCACGACCTCGTTTGAGGCGGTGGAGAAGGCCGCGTTGGATGGCGACCCGCTCGTTCCGTCGCGAGTCAATGCTGAGCGCGAGCGCGCGATCGCCGCTGCGGGTGATGTGTTTTCGCAACTCCGCTTTGTCTGGCGTGAAGATGCGCACGCTTCGCCGACCTCTTGAGATGCTTACATACCACTGCTGCGCATTTGTTGCGGCCCTAACCGCTGAGTCACTCAGTAGAACGTGATCAACCGTCTTGCCTTGCGAGCCGTAGGAGGTAACCGCATAGCCGCGGGCAAATTGCCGGTAATCCGCCGGCAAAATGCGTCCGTCTTTAAGAGCGATTTTTCCCGAAGAATGAATTTTCCGAATCGTAACTACTTCACCGTTCGCCAGCACTTCTCCGCAGACTGCCTTCCCGTTCGCCTTTAACTGGAGCCGATCATTGCTGCCGATCTGTAATGGCTGCGGTGTGCAAATCGTCAGATACTCCGCGTGTTTCGGTCTGACTGCGCGAATTTTCCCGGCCGCTTCGATAATGATACCTGATTGATTCGCAGCGAGCATTCGACCGTGCGTGCCGCGGTCGCACCCGGCGATACGCCGGTTGAATACGAGCACGTGGTCCGTTGGATAAAAACGCGGATCAAGTTTCTGCGCGGCAGTTAAATCGATTGATTCCAGAGCCGACACCGCCAGGCCATCGTCTGGAATCGCACCCTTCAGTCGCAGAGCGGCGCGAATTGATTCATTCAACGCGCGCACCTCTGCGCGGGTTTGCGAGACAACCAATGCGGATTGGTTCTGCCTGGCGAGATCAAGGTAGACGCGGACTAAAGTGTCCTGCATTTCTTTCGGCGAGTTTTCGAAAACGGCACCCATTCGTTCGAGCGTTGAGAAGGACTCTTCGACATCACCATCTGCCGCAGTTTTTACGGCCTCTTGATAGTTCCGAATCTTTTGCCGCTCCTGCTCCGCTTTCGCATGCTTTGGATTTTGCCGGCGGATGACGTTTAACTCCGCAGATCGCAATCCTGAGTAACGTTCGATTGCTCGCAACGCGTCTGAGGCTTGAATGGGGCCGTGCTGACGCGTGTCGCCCGAGAGTATAATGCGGCCACCGCGCGCTTTCGCCAATTCAAGAAGCGCCAGCATTTGACGGGCACCAATTTGGCCAGCCTCATCAACGATGAGTATCGCTTCGTCTGGCAGCGATTTGTTCTGCAGAAACTCCGCGATTGTCTTGCCCGAGGTTAGGCCGTCCCTCTCAAGGTCAATTATCTGCTGCCGTTGCGGTGCCAGCACTACAGTCTTACGCCCGCTCGCTACCAGAGCGTCATGCACGGTGCGCAATACGTAGCTTTTGCCGGTTCCAGCACCGCCGCGAAAAAGCGCCACGAAATCGCGTGATGCGATGATCTGCTCGAATGCCCTGCGCTGATCGTCGGCCAAGTGGTCCGTGCTTTGCAAGAGATGCAACAATCGGTCAAACTTTCCTGCGCCTTCCGCCGCCATTCGAACGATGCGCCACTCGCGTCCCAAGACATCTTTACGTGTGAGTCTGCCGTTGGCTTCGCGGAGATAATCGCGAGAAGCGGTCTCCTTTTTCAGGTCCGCCAATGTCCAGGCTGAACCACGTGCGAATTCAAGCGCGTAGCGCCAAAGCTCATGCTCGTAAACGATCGACCGCCGCTCGAAGAGATGCTCTTCTGCCCAGGAAGTTGCGTTGTTGCAGCTAATTGATGCGAGGTTCGGGCCAGCGGCCGGCAGTCGGAGGCTCGCTTCATCCTCCGGCGAAAGCTGCTTTTCCCAAAGCGCTGCTAGTCGCTCTGGGCCGAGATCATGGATCTTCCGCGATCGAAGCGCATGCGCCAGGTGTTCACGAATGGCGTGCACGTTCGCTCCTCTTTTCTGCGGTTTTCGCGCGAGAAACTCCGCCGTCTGCTCGTCGATCTGGCGATGACGTTTCGAATACTTCTCGCACAGTTCCGCACTGACTCCGACTATTCGGAAATCCCCGCGCCGCGAACTTTCCAGCGTGTAGCCAAAGCTTTGCAACGCGCGGGCAAGCTCGTGATAATAAACGTTCTCGACGTACTTTTGCGCGACAAGCATTTGTGAGTTCTGTAACGCCTTCCATCTCTGTTCCGTCGCGTCATGAGTCGCATTGAAAACGATGCAGTGAGTGTGCAGATGCGGATCGAGCGCGCGTGAGGTGTCGTGTTGGAACAGCGCGGCGATCATATTTCCTGTCGCCCGGTCTGAGTTGTTCCCGGCCTGACGAATGCGTGTGGCGGCAAACTGTTCCAATTCCTTCGCCGCAATCTTCACGGCCTCGCGATGCGCCCGTACGATGCGCCGATCCCCACCAACCAGCGCGACGATAGAAACCGACTTTGGCGGTGAGAAAGTGAAATCGAAGAAGACGCGACGATTGGCAGTGTTGCGTTCATTCTCGGTTCCTGCGTTTTCGGTCCTTGTCGCGTTTAGCCGTTGGGTGAGACGCTCGCCACTTGTTGGATGAGCGTTTTCACAAAGCGCGACGAACGCATCTCGTTCTACACAGCCGCTGAGCCCGAGCATCCCTGCACCCATACCTATCCATTCTCCCGATACCCGTTCTGCCTTAGTGTAGTAATCTCCGACCGCAAGATGCTCTTCGAAATAACTCTTCGCGTTCTTCAAGTTGGTCTGCGTTTTCGGCGACAACATTTGCGCAAGGTTTAGCAGCTCATCCGATCGACGTTGCTCCGGCGCGAGAGCCGGTGTGTCGCTCACTGCTGCGATAAAGCGCGTATGACAAAGCAGCTTCAACAGGTTTTGCCCACGGAAGGAACCGTGGGCTTAGATAGGTTTGACGCCCTACCCCTTCGCACAGCTAAGGAACTGCCGGCTCATCGCTAACCCACGGCTGATCCGATGAGCGAACCACCCGACATCGCCGCGCGCACGCAGCGCTTCAATGACGTTGCACGCGCATTCACGCTGCCGTCACCGAGCCGTCACGCAAAGTTGATGCCACTCAAGGACGGCATCGTCGAACTGCGGCAAAAGGGCGCGTCACTCCGAATGATCCGCGAGTTGCTCGCAACTTTCGACGTCTCGGTCGGCACAGACACGATCGCTCGGTTCCTCACCGAAGTGAACGGCGAGCGCACACCGCCGCGAGCATCGAGACGATCCAGCCATCGTCGCGCCGTTGTCCGAAATCCAACCGACGGCCGAACCGCAACCATCCCAGTACTCACGGGCGCGTCATCACCCGCACATGTACCCATTCACCCATCGCGCCCAGAAGCGCCTGGGGATCGTACGCGCACACGCGGACCGCGCGTCGCCGATCCTCGCAATCTCTAGCCAACGCATCTTCACATGAACAAACAAATCAACCTCGTCATCAACGGCAAAGGCGGAGTCGGCAAGAGCTTCTTCGCCACGAATTTCGTGCAGTATCTCAAAGATTGCGGGATCGGTCATTGCGCGATCGACAGTGATCACGAGAACTCAACGCTGAAGCGCTTCCACCCGGAGGCGGAATTCATCAATCTCGAACACCGACGCGAAATCGATCGCGTGTTCACGACGGCGGAGACTTCCGATCTGCTCGTGATCGACTGCCGCGCGGCCTCGACCGACCTGTTCATCGACTTCTTCGATGAGGTCGGCTTGGCCGAGGTGCTGCGTTCCCTCGACGCGGGGCTAACCGTCATCTGTCCGGTCAATCACGAAGCCGACAGTGTCGAGCAACTCCGCATTCTGTCCGACGCGCTCCGTGGCTGCGAGTGGGTTGTCGTGAAGAACGAAGCGCATAGCGACGCCTTCAAGATCTACGACGGCAGCAAGACTCGCCGCCACGTCGTCGATGTCTTGCACGGACGCGAAATCGCAATGCCGCGCATGTACGATTGGCTCGTCACCGCGTTGAACGAGAACAACACGCCTGTGACGCCGGCCCTCACACATCCCGGATTCAACCTGCTCGATCGACAACGGCTGAAGACGTGGCAAACTCGTTTTTATCGCCAGCTTTATCGTGCCTCCGACCTTCTTCTGACCAATCCGCACGCGGCCGAAAAATTCGCCGCGTGAACGCGAATGATCCTCTCCAGCGCGCGATCGGCGAGTGGCAGCGCGATCATCAGATCGCCGATGGCGATCCGATGATCGCGACCTTGGATTTGGTCCGCGTGTATCTGGAGCACAGCCGTGATCCAGGTCAGCGCGACGATGCGACGATTCCGAGCTTTGAAGATTTCCGCGGCACGATCGAGCTGCTTGATCGCCGGTCCAAATCATTCCATCAACCAGGCGTCTGATCTTGTCTCCGAGTTGCGCCGCTTTGGGCAGAACGTCGACCGACTCAACCGAGTCCGCTTGGTAACACTTTTGGTGCTGATCGCATTTGCGACGGTCATCGGTGGGCTCATCGGGCACTGGGTATGAGCGCAAGCGTTTACTACGCAGTTGTCGCGCTCCTCTGGCTAGTGGCGCTCGGCATCGGAATCTCGCATCTATCGCGAAAGCGAAAGCAGCGAGCAGTTATCCGGCTTGGTGGGTTGAAATGGACGCGGGCGGATTTTTGTCGGGGCTGGCTTATTACCGGCGACACCGGCTCAGGTAAAACACGCTCGGGAATCACGCCGCTGTTGTTCCAAGTGTTCCAGAACGAGCCGACATGGGGCGGTCTTTGCATTGACGACAAAGGACTCTATTGGGAAACGCTCTGCGAAATGGCGCGGCATTTCGGCCGTGAGGATGATCTCGTCCTCTTGCAAGTTCGGCCGGATGATTGCGCGGCTGCCACTTGGCGTCCACGGCACACCTACAATCTCACCGCCGACCGTAGTATCCCCTACAATACGTTTGCCAAAGCCGTTGTGGACACGGCGTCGAGTCTCGGGCAGGCCGGTGATAAAGGCTTCTTCAAGAACCAGGCGCAAATCCACATTGCCGCTGCGCTCGAGACGCTGCGCGAGATCGGGGCGGACGTGACGCTGGAGAATGCATATCACCTGCTGTTGGACCAAGGCGACTTGGACGAAGCGATGACCGACCTCAGCTCAAGTCACCAAACAATGCGGCGACAAGAATTGTCTGAACATTTCTCGAACCGCTTCCTATCCCAACCGCCTGAGCAGATCGGCGGTGTCAAAGAGACCATAGCCAACTACCTCCAGGCGTTCATCACACCTGACATCGCGCAGGTCTTCTGTCCCGGCCATAACACGTTCGACTTCGCCGATATCGATCGCGGGAAAATCATTTGCGTCGCAATGCCGCAGAAATTCCAATTCGAACGTCGCTATGTGAACACCTTTCTAAAGATGCTCTTTTACACGCATGCGCTCCGCCGATTCGACAAAGCCGCCGAAGAACGCCGCCACAACAACCTATTGATCCTGTGGGCGGACGAAGCCCAGCGCTTTGTTACGGCAAGCGAGGATGGAATGAGCGATTACAACTGCATCGACGTGATTCGCGAAGCACAGGCGACTGTTGTCGCCGCCGCTCAGTCCTCCACTTCATTCATCCCGCCGCTCGGCCGCGAGAAAGCCCGAGTCTTCACCTTGAACCTCCGCAACCGTCTCATCTTCAAAGCCGCCGACGAAGAAGGAGCGATGGAAAGCGCCGACTTCCTCGGTAAAAAACGCGTGATCAAGAAATCGTGGGGCTACAGCGGAGGCAGAATGTCACGAAACTACTCCGAGCAAGAAGAGCACAAGATTAAACCGCATCTGCTGCGCGGGTTATCGAAACACAGTGCCGTCATCATCCACTGCGAGCGGGGCCACCGTCGCAAGCTGCTCCCGCCAATCGAGCCGGATGGCCAGATCTGCGCATGGTTTGGCGAAGCATGAGCAAAACGACAATCCTGTCCGGGGCACCGCTTTGTTCCGTTCGATAAGAAGTCGTAGTTGATAAGAAACCGTCTTCACCTTTCCGGTCGATTCGATTAGTTGCCAAGTTACGGATCTTCACCGCTAGACGCGCGATCGACGAAACAGCGCTGCTTCCGACTAAAGGCTCGTTAGGCCGATTCGAGAATGCTATGAATTAATGCGCTCTCATGCGAACAGACATCTGTTCATATCATCGAAAGCTCGCCGAGATGATAATGTGAGAGTAAGAAAAAAAATGGCACGTAGGTGACAACTTCCTCAGAAGAGAAAGGGTTCGCAAACGCGATGGAGCATTATGTTCTGGGAACTATCTGAACATGGACGCGCAAAGCTGCCGCCGGATCGAGTCTGGCGCGGACCTTAGCAATACGGCGATGAGCGAAACCAAACCCATCACGCGCCGCACCAAAATTATCGTTACCCTTGGCCCGGCGAGCAGCTCGCCGGAAGTCATTCGCAGACTCATCCAGGCGGGGATGGACGTCGCGCGTCTTAATTTTTCCCACGGCAATCACGAGGAGCACGCGCGGAACATCGCAAACCTGCGAGCTATCTCGGAAGAACTCGATACGCCCGTGACGATTCTCCAGGACTTGCAAGGGCCCAAGATCCGCGTCGGAGAGTTGCCCGGCGGCGAGATGACGCTCGCGTCCGGTTCCCTGATCACGATGCTGCCCGAAGCGGATTTCACCGGCCAGGCGGCTGCGATCCCGCTCGATTATGCACAAGCCGCGGACGACGCGCGGGCAGGTATGCAGGTGCTGCTCGCGGATGGATTGCTTGAGCTGGAAATCGTGGAGGTCGCCGGCCGGGAGTTGCGTTGTTGTGTCATCGAAGGCGGCGTGCTTCAGAGCCGCAAGGGCGTCAATTTCCCGAACCTCAACTTGCATCTGCCGTCGCTGACCGAGAAGGACAAACGCGATCTGGAGTTCGGCATCGAGCATGAGGTTGATTGGATTTCATTGAGCTTCGTCCGGCGCGCGGAAGATGTGCGGACGTTAAAGGAACTGCTTGCCGCGAAGGGTGTCTTCAAGCCGGTCATCGCAAAAATCGAGAAACCGCAGGCGGTCGAGAATCTTGAGGAGATTCTGCAGGAGGTGAGCGGCGTAATGGTCGCCCGCGGCGACCTCGGCGTGGAAGTCAGTCCCGAGAAAGTCCCGATGCTGCAAAAGCACATCATCGAAAGGTGCAATCGCAAGGGGCTGCCGGTGATCACGGCGACGCAGATGCTCGAAAGCATGATCCACGACTTTCGCCCTACGCGTGCCGAAACCAGCGACGTCGCCAACGCAATTATCGACGGCACGGATGCGGTGATGCTCTCCGGCGAGTCAGCCATCGGAGCTTTCCCGGTGCGCGCGGTCGAGATGATGGCGCGCATCACCACCGAAGTGGAGGCGGGAATCGAATTCAAAACTTACCCAGCCAGCGAACCCACCGATTCGCATGCCTTGAGCGAAGCGGCGACGGCTGCGGCCAACGTGGTAGAGCTGTCCGCGCTCGTTGTGCTCACGACGAGCGGTTACACCGCGCGACTTGTCGCGGCAGAACGCTCAAAGACTCCGCTTTTCGCCATCACAACGGATGCAAAGGTCTATCATTGGCTGAACCTCCTGTGGGGGATCAAACCTCTTCTGGTCGAAGGAACACCCGGGACCTTCGAAGACTTGGTGACACAGGCTGAATCGACGCTGCGCGATCGGCAACTTATCGCTTCCGGTGATAAGGTCCTCGTAATCGGCGGGGTCCCCGCCGGCCAGCCTCGCGGATCAAACTTCATCAAACTCCAGCTCGTTCGATAGACGGAGGGAAGGAGGCTTCGGATCACAACCAAGCTTTCTCGCGTCAGGTCCTGGAACGCGGACACGGTATTCCTGAGAAACACAATCGCGGTGCAATCCCGCTGTAAGCGCCGAGATTCTCTTCATGCACATCACCGTTTACAGAAAATCTGGATGTCCGTGGTCTGCGGCCGTGATGGGATTTTTGGATGAGATGAACATTCCCTACGAGGTAAAGAACATGACTTCCCATCCGGAATACGCCGCGGAATTGGAATCAAAATCTGGCCACACCAAGAGTCCAACGCTCGACCTGGACGGAAAAATTCTTCCTGACGCAAGCGTCGAAGATGTGGCCCATGCGCTCGACGAGCGAGGCATCGTGATCTAATCGTTCACAGCTCCAAAGCTTTCACTGACGACCATTGCGCAAGAGCCGCGACGTTCACTGCGACCCCGCACCAGCATCAATGTCATTGTCCTTGCGACGGGAACACCACTTCGAAATGGCTCCTGCGGCCCGGCTCCGATTCAATGCGAATCTTGCACCAAGCATTTCCACCAATCGTTTAACAATTGGCAGGCGGTGCCCTCGCGATCCGCCGTTTGTTGGGCGCGATAAAACTCGTCGAAAAAGCCGCGCCCGCACTTCGGGGCCGAAGCCCGGCCCAGTATCCTCGACACCGAATGTCCACAGTAACTCACCTCGCCGGCGCAACCAGAATCGCACCTGTCCCCGACCGTTGTATTTGATCGCGTCGGATTCATGCGCCGAACGCGCGCGGCGTTCATCTGGTGGCAGCGGCAAGCTTCTGGGTTCTCGCAGCGTCCATCTGGAAGGGGAAGGTGCTTCCGAAAGTCAGGTTTGCCGAGATTGAAGAATGAACGTCAAACTCAATGAGCGGACGAAAGACCGGAGAAGACAGACGCTACTCGCCGACCGTTTCGCGTAGCGTCGCAACCCCGTACTCGAAGTACATTTTCGCCATGACGCTTCCGGGG
>DAIOVO010000008.1:47311-57400 GCA_036758965.1 Chthoniobacterales bacterium | reverse complement strand
TTCGCTCCTCTCCAATCCCGCTACCCGGCGCATGCTCAAACTCGGCCCTGACGAAGAAGTTCCTCGAAATTGCGCGGATGATTGCGGCTTCTATCGGCCGGACAAGAAAACCAAGCTGCGCGCGGGGGACGTGCCGACCACGCGCGCGGTCGTGGGCGAGAGCATTGATCGCGAGGAGATCTTCATCCGGCATTCCGGCGGCGGCGGTATTTGGGCGGATGTGACAGCGCGTCCGTTGCGGGACGAACAGCGCGAAATTCACGGCGCGGTCGCTGTTTTTCGCGATATCACTGCGCACAAGGAATCGGAGGAGCAACAGGAAATGCTGCTGGAAGAACGGACCGCGCGAGTGGAAGCGGAAGCAGCAAATCGGGCGAAGGACAAATTTGTCGCCATGCTCGGGCACGAGCTGCGCACGCCACTCACGCCGGTTTTAGCGGGGGTGGAATTACTCGCCCAGCAGGTGAACGGCCACGGTGAATTGCGCAGCACGATCGAGCTTATCCGCCGCAACGTCGAGCTGGAAGCGCGTTTGATTGACGACATTCTCGATCTCACCGCGATCGCCAAGGGCAAGGTCACGCTCGATCTCAACGTCATCGACGTGCACGCGGTCGTGCGCAGCGCCCTGGAAATTTTCCAGCGCGAAGTGACCAAGAAAAATCTGCGAATCGTTAGCGAATTGAAAGCCGGACAAAGTTTCGCCAAAGCCGATCACGCGCGTCTGATGCAGGTTTTCTGGAACGTGATCAATAACGCAATCAAGTTTACTTCTTCCGAAGGACTCATTCGCATCCAATCGCACAACGAACCCGAGGGAAATATAGTGGTGGACGTTTCCGACACCGGGATAGGGATCGAGCCGGAATTTTTGCCGCGCATTTTTGATTCCTTCGAGCAGGGAGTGCGGAAGGTGCAGTCGGGACATGGCGGCCTCGGCCTGGGCCTCGCTATTTCCAAAGCCATCGTGGAAGCGCACGACGGCCAGATGCTGGCCAGCAGTCCCGGGCGCAATCGTGGAACTATTGTTACCGTCTCGCTTGCGACCGTTCCCGTCTCCACCGCGCGAAAAGCGGTGGCGCCGATGGAAGATTCGTCGCCGCACCGCTCTAGTTCGCCGGCGAAACTACTTCGCATTTTGCTGGTGGACGACCACACCGATACCGTGACCGCGCTTGGTATGCTGTTGCGCCGAATTGGTTACGAAGTGGAATGTGCCGAAAGTAAAACCGAGGCGCTCCAACTTGCCGCTCGCAGCCATTTCGACCTGCTCGTGACCGACATCGGCCTGCCCGATGGCACCGGCCACGAACTACTGCTCGAAATTCGCGCGCGGCAGCCGATCGCCGCCATCGCCGTGAGCGGATTTGGGATGGAAGACGATTTGGAAAAAAGTCGCGCCGCCGGTTTTGCCAAGCATTTGATTAAGCCGCTGAATGTCGATCAACTGCAAAGCGCCTTGCGTGAGATTGCGGCGCCGCCTATGTCTCGTTAGCTGGCGACCTCGAGCTGGAGGATTTCGCCAGGCGCGCTGCTAATCGTCAAGGTCATTGGCTGGCAACAGATGCTGCAATCTTCCACCAGCGTCTGTTCGCCTTGCGACGTGTCGATGGCGAGCGGAAAAGTTTCGCCGCAATGGGGACAAACAACGTCCGCCGTCGCAATCAGATTCATTTTCCTTCCGCTGCTTGCCCGGCCGGTTCGGGCGCGACCTTGTGAAAGTGCAGTTGCACCACCCGGCGGCCATCGGTTTGGGTGATCGTAACAAGATAGTTTTCGATTCGCACCTGCTCACCCTGTTTCGGCAGGTGCCCGAGCAAATGGGTAACGTAACCTCCAATGGTGCTTACGTCGGCGCTTTCCAACTCGATCCCGGCGAGATCGTGCAATTCATAAAGACCGAGCGCGCCATCGACACTAAATTCATTTTCGTTGATCGCGCGAAATTCTTCCTTCTCCGTATCGAACTCATCCTGAATATCGCCGACCAGTTCTTCCAAAATATTTTCCAGCGTAACCATTCCCACCGTCCCGCCAAATTCATCCACCACCAGCGCGAGATGAGCATGTTTGCCGAGGAAAAGCTGGAGCAATTTTTCCAGCGGCATCATTTCCGGCACCGCCGTCAGTTCGCGCTTAATTTTCGTTAGGTTCGGCTGCGGATCGCGCATCAGTGGCACCAGCTCCTTGATGTGAACGAGGCCGAGCGCGTTATCGAGATGGCCGCGGCAAAGCGGGAAGCGGGTGTGGCGCGAGGCGATCGCTTTGCGCACGTTGTCCTCGAAGCTTTCTTCCAGATCGAGGAAAACAACCTGGCCGCGGGGCGTCATGATGTCGCGCACCACGCGCTGGCGCAGATCGAGCGCGTTCATCAGCAGGTCGCGCCCGAGCTGCGAAACTTCGTCGGATTTTTCGCTTTGATCGAGAATCAGACGCAATTCTTCTTCGCTGTGCGCCAGCTCCGCCGCCGCCACCGGGCGAATATGGAGAAGCCGGGTCAGAAGTAGATTGGCAGATTTTTGCAGCACCCAGATCGCCGGCCGAAAAATTTGATAGAACACACTCAGCGGCCGCGCTAATGCCAGCGACGCCGGCAACGGGTTGCCGATGGCGATGTATTTGGGAGCCAGCTCGCCGAAAACGATGTGCAGAAAAGTAATTCCGACGAAGGCGAGCGCGATCGAAACGGAAGAGACAATCGCGTGCGAGTGTACGCCCACGAGCGCGAAAAGGGGCTGGAGGATTTCGGCCAGAAATTGTTCGCCGATGTAACCGAGCGCGAGACTGGCGAGAGTGACGCCAAGTTGCGTCGCTGAAAGATAGGCATCGAGATGCCCCCGAACGTGCTTGGTGAAACTGGCACGGAGATTTCCTTCGTCGATCAGCGCATCGAGCTGGCTGCTGCGCACTTTTACGATCGAAAACTCGCACGCGACAAAAAATCCGTTCAACGCCACCAGCAGCGCGATGACGAAGAGCTTGAAAAGCACCACCGCAAACGAATCCCAGTGGTCGCTCACAGTCAGCGCCGCCAAAGCGCTGCACGAAAAATGGAAACAGAACTGCGACTTACCAGCTCGACTTCGTAACGCCCGGGATCAAACCGCTGGAGGCGAGCTCACGAAAAGTCAGGCGCGAAACTTTGAAGCGGCGAATAAAGGCGCGCCGGCGCCCCGAAATCTGGCAGCGATTGACCACCCGCGTAGGGCTGGCGTCGCGCGGCAGTTGCGCCAGGCCAGCGTAGTCCTTTTTTGCCTTTAGCTCCGCCCGAAGCGCGGCGTATTTTTTTACTGTCGCGCGCTTGCGGTCGTTGCGATTAATCCAGGAAGTTTTTGCCATAAAGGAACGCGGAAAGTAGCGAAAAATCCTCCCGGCGCAACTCGATTCACACGCGCCCCGGCTGGGTCACGTGCGATTCGGAAAGCGTGCTGCTGTTATTTACGGCTGAATTGCCAGGGTCGCCCGCTCTGTTGGGTGAAGGGCTAGAAAAGGAACTTCGCACCTTCGCGCAGCGGCCGGAACCGATGACGACGGTGCGCGGTCAAGGTGTGCGTGAGCTCGAAATACTCGCGATCGATCTTTCCGGCGCCAGCATCGATCATCATCACCGGGCAAGCTTTCCGCGCGCGGAGCAGAGTGCGCCGGCTATTTCGGTCCAAGATTTTAGGTTCGGAGGCGAGCGAATCAAAATTCTCGAGGCCGAGCTGGCTCTGCAAATCGCGGCTTCGGACGTGGTTTTTCGGGAAGCTATTTCCTCTGATGGCAAACTTGCTCTGATTTTGACCGATGCCGCCACCGGCAATTTTACGTTAAAGATTTCGCGCGCGCAGTTGCAGGTTTTGCTCGCCTCGGCGGCGCGAAAAATTGCCCAGAAACGCGGCGTGCTAATCGACAGCATCGATCTTCAACTCGACCAGCGCGATCCGTGCACGGTCGATTTGAGAATGAAGGGGCGCGGACGGAAAATGATTTTTCGCGCCGAACTCGATCTCAGCGGCCGGCTCGCGCTCGACGAAAGCCCGGCGGCGACGATTTCGAATTTGAGTTGCGCCGGCGAGGGAAATATTTCCGCGCTCGTCTGCGCCGCGGTTACGCCTTACTTTAAGAAAGTTGAGAATAAATCTTTTCCGCTCTCACTGCGGCCGCTGGCGGATGTTCCCCTGCAATCCGTTACCCTCGATTGCGCCGGCGAAACGATTTTGATCGAGGCAAAATTCGGTTCCGCCAAATGTTGATTCACATTGGTTACGACATCGCGTTCGAATTGAGGAACCCGACGCCAATCATCGCGATGCTTTACGTGCATCCGTTGCGCCGGCACGATTTGCAATCGGCTGAGAACCTGGTGGTTGAGCCCGCCGTGGCGGTGCACACTTACCGCGACAGTTTTGATAATATCTGCGGGCGGCTACTCGCGCCGGCGGGAACGATTCGATTTACGCTCGACGCGACGATTCAGAATAGCGGCCAGCCTGATCCGCGCGTGCCGGATGCGATGCAACACAAGATTGAAGAGTTGCCGGATGAAGCGCTGCGTTTTCTGCTCCCGAGCCGTTATTGCGAAGTGGATAAACTAAACGACATCGCGTGGAAACTTTTCGGCCAAACCCCGGAAGGTTGGGCGCGGGTGCAGGCGATCTGCGATTGGGTGCATAAGCACATCACTTTTGGTTACCATTTTGCCGATGCGCAAAAAAGTGCGCTCGATGTTTATAATGAAGGCAAAGGTGTCTGCCGCGATTTCATGCATCTGGCGGTGACGTTTTGCCGATGCATGAATATCCCGGCGCGCTACGTCACCGGTTATCTTGGAGACATCGGTGTGCCGCCCTCGCCTTACCCGGCGGATTTCAGCGCCTGGTTCGAGGTTTATCTCGGCGGCAAATGGCACACCTTCGACGCTCGCCACAATGTCGCGCGGATCGGACGCATTCTCATGGCGGTGGGACGCGATGCCGCCGACGTCGCGCTCACGACAAATTTTGGCAGCGCAAAGTTAGCGAAATTCCACGTCGTCACCGACGAAATGAAATAAACGCGCGCGGCTCAGGAGGGCGCGCCGCTGCAATCGGATTCGATTTTGCCCAGCACGCTGCGCAATTCCGCGAAATCGATCGGCTTGGTCAGATGATAATCGAAACCGGCTTCACGTCCGCGCGCGATGTCGTCCGCTTCGCCCTCCGCGGTCAGCGCCACCCCGGCGAGACCGTTCCCGTTCTGCTTGGCATTGCGAATCACATCGTACCCGCTGCCGTCGGGAAGATTGAGATCGCTCACAATGGCATCGAATTGTTTCGTTTGCACGAAAGCGAGCGCGCTGCCGACGGTGTCCGCTGCCGAAATGTCGTGACCGAAACGGCCGAGCAAACCGGCGAGAATGCGCCGGGTCTCGCCATGATCTTCCACCACTAAAATTTGCAACGGCATAACCCGCAACCGGCGATGGCGCAGTCGCCGAAGTGCACAGAAAATTCGGAAAACAGCCGGTGTTCGGTCGCCTCTGCGGCGAAAAAAAAGCGAATGCTCCTAACGTTTACTCAGCCGGTAGAAAAGAAATAAACCAAGCGCAATGAAGAGAACATTTGGAAACCACACCAAATATTCCGGATGCAACTTCGGATTGCTGCGCAGGGTATCGGCAACAATCACAAACAAGAAATAGGAAATGGCGATGATGAGACTCAGTAAAAAACCGACAGTCGTCTCGCGCCGATGCGCCGTCACTCCCAGCGGGACGCCTACCAGTGCAAAGGCGAGACAGGAAAATGGAAACGAAAATCGTTTGTTTAACTCCGTGCGGCTGGCGCTGCGCTCCCGTTTATTGCCGCTCTTCAAAGTATCGAGCAACTGCGCAATCGACAAAGCTGATCGGCTCGGACGTTTTTTTTCCTTCTCATAAAGTTCGTCGAGGCTAATCGGCAGCGTCCCTTCCGCCATGCTGATCCCATCGCGCATCTTGCGCAGGTCGAGCGGATTTTTCTCGTCGCGCTGCTGGTAACGCGCGTCGTAGAGATGCATCAGAATTTGTTTGTTCGGCAAATCCGCCTCCAGCATTCCAGTGCGCGCGAAGGTCACTCGCATTGGCAGCGACTCCTTGTTCATTTCAAAAACGGTAATGTTCTCCAGTTTGTTGCCTTCTTTTTTTCCGACGTAAATTTTTCGCCCGGGAAATTCATCGATCACCTGGTCGCTCCCGAAAAGCGCCATCGGATTGCGCGTCGCGAGATCGAACAAATTCGAGCGCAATTTTTCCTGGGCCGCGGGCGCGACTTGCACGTTTAACCAGAGGGTGAACGCAGTGCAGGTCAGCGTCACCAGCGCGAGTGTGAGGCAAATGCGCGTCACGCTTATCCCGTTCGCGCGCCAGGCTACCAGTTCGTTATCGGCCGATAATCGCCCGAAGACGAGAAGGATGGCAGTTAGTAAACCCCAGGGAATTGTAAAAATGAGTGAGAACGGCAAAACGTAGGCGATAAAACTGACGAGATACTCGACCGGCACGTCGTGGTTAACGAGAAGTGGGAGAAGCTTGCGGAAGATGTTGCCGACGACGAGGACGAGACTGAGAACGAAAATCGCGAAAAACAAATTCACCAGCAGCTCGCGGCCAACGAAACGATCCAGCAATCTCACGTCGTGTCCGTTAATCTCAAAGCGCGCCAGTGACAAGCGGGCGCATGGTGCGCTCTCGGGTAGGGTGGGCATCTTGCCCGCCGGTTTGGGCATCTTGCCTAAACGAACTTTGGATTCGGTGACTCCAAGGAGGACAAATTTCTACATTACGCGCGCCGGTAAAGAAAAAAGTTCGTGATCGCAAGATGCGATCACCGGCGGGCGGGACGCCCACCCTACCCGGGAGATTACAATCGTTGCGCGTTTTGCTTCGCGGCGAACTTTGCTACTTTGTGCGCGTGCAAAATTCCTACGACGTCGCGATCATCGGCGGCGGCCCGGCGGGCAGTACCGCCGCCATTCTCCTGGCCAAGGCTGGCCGGCGCGTCCTCGTTCTTGAACGCGAAAAATTTCCGCGCTTCCACATCGGCGAATCCCTTTTGCCTTTCAGCATGAAAACGTTTGCCCGGCTCGGGGTGGAGAAAAAGTTGCGCGCCGGTTTCGTGGAAAAATTTGGCGGCGAAATCGCCGAAGCCAGCGGCGAGAAAGCGGCCAAGTTCTACTTTAAAGATGGGTTCGGCGCTCAGACCGACCGGTCCTACCAGGTCACGCGCGCCGAGTTTGATAAAATGATGCTCGACCACGCGCGCGAAAGTGGCGCCGAAGTGCGCGAAGAAACAGCAGTCGAGAAAATCGATTTCGATGGCGAAGGCGCGGCGGTTTCGTTTGCGGGTGAAACTATTGGTGCGCGCTACGTCATCGATGCCAGCGGCCGCAATTCCGTTCTCGGCGCCAAGTTCAAGCTCCGCAAAAATTATCCGCACCTGCAAAAGCTTTCCCTCTTCGCCCACTACGAAGGGCTGGAGCGCGAACCAGGAATCGACGGCACCATCACGCGCATGGTGCGCACGCTCCAAAGCTGGTTCTGGGTCATTCCGCTCGATCACGATCGCACCAGCATCGGCGTGGTGCTGGACGCTGCCGATTTCAAAAAATCAAAATTGCCGGCGGAAGAATTTTTTGAGAGCGCCCTGGCGGAGCAACCGCTTCTAGTTGACCGAATTGGCAATGGCCGGCGCGTTTCACCAGTTTATAGCGCGGCCGATTTCTCCTATCGCAGCGCAAAACTCGTCGGCGACCGCTGGTTGCTGGCCGGTGACGCGGCCGGTTTCATCGATCCTGTTTTCAGCAGCGGGGTATTCCTGGCGGTTTTCGCCGGTGAAAAAGCAGCCGACCTTTTACAGGAAGTGCTCGATCATCCGAAACGGGCGCGCCGGCGTTTCCGTGCTTACGAACGGTTAGTTAATCGCGCGATGGATGTTTATCTCCGTTTCGTCGAATCGTGGTACTCGGGCAAGGAATTCATCGAAGTTTTTCTGACTTCAACCACCTTCCTGCAAATCCCGCCGGCGGTGAACGCCGTCCTGGGTGGAAATATTGGCAACCGTTTTGCCATCCGCTGGCGAATGGAAGTGTTCTATCTCATTGTACGCCTGCAAAAATATTTCGATCTCTGCCCGCGCCTGTCGCTTTTGCCGAAAAAGCGGCACGCGCCGGTTCCGCTCGAATCCGCCTCCATTTAATCTATGCAGAGAATCATCGTTCTTCTCGCTCTCGCCCTCCTTTTGAACGGCTGCGCCATCCATCAGTTTGTCGAACCAACTCGCCAGTGGACCACCCGCAGCGGCCAGCTTTCCTATCATGGAAAAAAACGCGCTCTCATCGGCGAATTACTGGTGCGTTTCTCTAATCGCGGCGACTTCGAGCTCACTTTCACCAAAGGTCCCGGCCTCGCTTTGCTTTCGATGCATACCGATCCGCAATTTGCGCGGGTGCAGGGTCCGCTCGTTGGGCTGCCTTGGTCGGGGCCCATCACCCAACCGGCTCCGCGCGACGCTGGCTGGCTTGCCTTGCGCCGGGAAATCCTGCGCAGCCCGCAAAATCCTACTATTCGCGTGAGCGAAAACGGGGAAACTTTCGTGCTTCGATTCTAGTCGAACGCGAGCCAGCCCACGATGCGATTTAGCGAAACTGTCGCCCGTCTTGTTACGGAACGCCGCGCCTTAATGTGGACGGCGGTGAGCGCGCTCGCCGTGATTTGCCTTGCCATCCTGATTACTCGTCTTCGGCTCGACACCGAGGTGCTCAATCTCCTTCCGCGCGGTTTTCCTTCCGTGGAAGGTTTGAAGATTTATAACAACGACTTCGCCCAAACTCGCGAGCTGACTTTCGCTCTTCTCGGCCAACCGGAAGACGCGGACAAACTGGAGGAGTTCGCGCCGAAGTTTGCCGAGCGGCTGCGCAATCAACCGTGGTGCCTGCGCGTGCTGGCCGGCTCCCCGATGGAAACGCCCCAGGGCGTGGCGGATCTGCAACGCATTGCCCTGCCTCTTTTGCTCAATCTCGAACCGAAAGAATTTGATCAGGCTCTAACGATTCTTAAGCCGGAAAGCATTTCTGCGCGTTTCGCCCAGTTGCGCCGCGAAATCGAAAGCGGTTCGCCCCGGCCGGAGATGGTCTTGACCTTCGATCCGCTCGGGCTTATCGCGCCGTCGCTCAAGCCCTTCGCTGGCAGCGCCGCACTCGAGACCGATCAGCCACTTACCTCGCCCGACCGGACCATGCGTCTTTTTCCGGTGGTAACGAACCAACCAAGCATCAGCGCCTTCGAGTGCCAGCGGTTAATGAAACAGGTGAACGAGTTTCGCGCCGCCGCCTTGAAGGATTGGGACGGCGGCAAGCTCGAGGTGCTCGTTACCGGACGCTCCGCTTACGTCGGCGAACTTTCGCTCAGCATGCGGCACGACATTATCGTCACCTTGCTCGGGTCCATTATTCTGGTCGGCGCGGTTTTCTTTGTCGGCTTTCAACGCTGGCTGCCGCTGGTGGGAATGGGTATCTCACTCTTGCTTTGTTGCCTGTTCGCTCTCGCCGTTGGCCTGCTCCTTTTCCATCGTCTTAACATGGTGACGGTTGGTTTTTGCGCCATCCTGGTTGGGCTCGGAGTCGATTTTGCCATCCTCGTTTTCGGTCGCTACCAACAAGCCCGAACCGACGGCATCGCGCATCGCGAAGCGGTGGCACAATCGATTCACAGCCTCGGCCGCGCCATTTTTTTCGGCGCGCTCACAACCGCCGTCGGCTTTCTCGCGCTCGTCCTCAGTAACTCCGCCGGCTTCATCCAACTAGGCGTGCTCATCGCCATTGGCATTTCTGCCGCCGCCATTTTAATGACAACGGTTTTCTTTTTGTTCCTTCCACGCACCGCCGCTGCTCCGTCGCGCGACTGGATCCTATCGCTCGTGCAACGTTACGTCTGGCGCATGTTGCGCCGCCCAGGTAGCATACTTCTCGTTAGCACACCGCTTCTCCTGGCCCTCTTACTGGTGGCCGTGCTGCCCCAGATTCCTCTCACCTTCGTCGCTAATGCGCGCTCGATGGAACCGAAAAACAGCCAGGCCGGCACGGCTTTGAGTC
>DAIOVO010000008.1:8702-47219 GCA_036758965.1 Chthoniobacterales bacterium | reverse complement strand
TTTTGTCCGCGACCAACACACAACAACTGCACGATGATTGGAAGGCGCTTTCCCAGCATTGGGCGGAGCTGCAAAAAAACGGCGCGATCAAGAGCTACTCCACTCCCTACGCTCTCGCCCTTTCGCCGCGCGACATGGAACGCAACCGCCGGCAGCTTGCGGCGATCGATTTTAATTCTGCGCGCGCCGCTCTCCAAAACGCCCTTGCCCAAAATCGTTTTAGCCTGGCTGCATTTACTTCTGCTTTTCAACTACTCGACCAGCTCCAGGCTGCGGCCGCGCCCGACTTTAAATCACCTTCCTGGCGAACATTGTTACCCGAGAATTCCGCCTGGTGGTTTTTGGTCGATCGCTACTTCGGCCGTGACCCCCTTCTGACGACCGGCTTTGTCACTACCAACGCGCCGGTCACGACCCAGGAACAAAAGAACAAGCTCGCCCGCGAACTGCCGTTGCCGAACGTCCCCATTACACTTTCTGGCTGGAGTTATACCCTGACCGACCTTGTGCCGTGGTCGCGCCATCAACTGCTGATTATCAGCGCGCTCATGGCGATCTTCGATGCTTCCCTTCTGGCCATTCTTTACCGCGACTTTCGTTTGTGGCTTATCCAGGTCGTTACTCTCGCACTGGCCGTGGCCGCCATGGTCGCCTCGATGAAACTGATGCGCGTCCCGCTCAATCTCCTCAATGTACTCGCCTTTCGCCTTGTCCTTGCCATTGGCGTGGACTACGGGATCTACGTCTTGTTAGTGTGGCAGCGCAGCAAAGATGTGGCGCGCGATCTGGCCGGAGTCATCAAACCGGTCACTCTCGCCGGTCTCACCGCCATTGCCGGCTTTGGCTCTCTCGGTTGGGCCCATAATCCTACTCTGGCCGGCCTCGGTATTGCTTGTGCTATCGGTTTGTTCTGGAGTTTAAGTGCCACTCTCTTTTTTACTTTACCCGCGGCCGTGGCAGCTAAACCCAGGCTGCCGCACGAAAGATTGAGCACACCAGAATTTCAACATGCCTAGACTTCTCCTCGCCCTTCTTTTCCTGGCCCTTTCGGTTGCGCCCGCACCGGCCGAACCACTCGCGCCCGCTGAGCTCAAGACCGTGCTCGCGCGAATTCGAGAAAAACGTGCAGCCGCGCCGGACTTGCAGGCGGACTTTTCTCAGCACCGCAATATCCACCTTCTCGACGAACCGATTGTCAGTGACGGCAGAATTTCTTTTCAGACGCCCAACAAGTTTCGGGTCGAACTAAAAGGAAACACTCCCAGTATGACGATCAGCGATGGACAGCAGCTTTGGATTTACTACCCGAAGTTCAAGTCGGCCGAGCATTATTCACTTGTTCGTCATTCGCCGCTCGACGCCGCTATCGCCGCCATTATGGCGGGACTTAGTCTCCAAAACCTCGAGTCCACTTATCATATTGTCGGTTCAAAGCAGGGCGACAATGTGATCCTAGAACTAAGTCCGCGAGTGCCATCCTTAAAACGCATCTTCCAGCGGCTCGAGCTAACTCTCGACTCGAATCTCCATGTGACACGGACCGATATGTCCCAGGCCAACGGCGACCGCATTGTCACGACTTATACTAACCAGCAGTCGGCGGCCATTCCGGCAACTACCTTTGAGTTTACCCCTCCCCCGGGAACGGACATTACCAGTCCGCTCGGAAAGTAACGTAACTTCCTGCCTCTCCGGTCGTGGCATCGCGCCTCTTGCCGATGAACTATAACGGTGGCGGCCGATTTCGCTCTTCAATTCCCTCGCTTGCGCTGCTGCATCAACTAGAATGCGATCCGAATGGCCGAGGAACAAAAGAAGGCACGATTGGAGATTGCCCACGTTCGTGCTCCCCACTGGAGATGGCATGGCGCTGGTCTTTACTGGCTCGGTGGAAGAGCCGGTGGAATGCGCGTTGCAAATCAGCCAGGCCCTGCGCGCGCAGCCGAGCCTTCCCCTGCGGATGGGGATTCACAGTGGCCCCGTTCATCACGTGGTGGATGTAAACGAGCGCGCCAACATCGCCGGCGCCGGTATCAACATCGCACGGCGGGTCATGGATTGCGGCGACGCCGGCCATATCCTCATTTCCAAACATGTCGCTGAAGATCTGGAAGAGTACGAGCAGTGGCGGCCGCTACTTCATGATCTGGGTGTGTGCCAGGTAAAACATGGGCTGCGCGTTGGCGTAATCAATCTTTACTCGGATGAGATTGGTAATTCGCAACTACCCGAAAAATTCCAAGGACTTAAAAAATAGCGCCGCCGGGTGCGCTGGGCACAAGTAGCGATTGCGTTACTTGTGCTGGCCGCAATTGCCGCCGCCTTTATCTTTGTTCTGCGCGGACCCGTGCGAGCGAGACCAGGCATTGCCGAAAAGAGTATCGCTGTGCTTCCGTTCGAGAATCTCAGTGAAGAAAAGGTGAACGCATTTTTCGCTGACGGCGTGCAGGATCAAATCTTGACCAACCTTGCCAAGGTCGCAGACCTGAAAGTTATTAGCCGTACTTCAGTTATGCCATACAAGACCGGAATCGCGCGGAATCTGCGGGAGATCGGGGAACAACTCGGGGTAGCCCATTTGGTCGAGGGAAGTGTTCAGCGTGAGGCTAATCGTGTGCGCGTCAATGCCCAGCTTATCGACGCCCGCACGGACGCGCATTTATGGGCACAGACCTATGATCGCGATCTCTCCGATGTGTTTGCCATTCAAAGCGAAATCGCAACGGCAATTGCCGATGAACTACGCGCAAAACTATCGCCTACGGAAAAAGCCGCGATTGAACAACCTCCTACCAGAGATCTTGCCGCTTTCGATCTTTATACTCGCGCCAAGACCTTACTCCTTTCTATAAGCTTCAGTAGCACGAATGAACAGAATCTGCAGCAGGCGGCCGAGCTTCTAACCCAGGCGGTCGCCCGCGATCCCGCATTTTTCGAAGCTTATTTTCAGCTCTTCTATGCTCAGATTTATACTTATCAATATAGCGAGCATACTCCGGCACGATTGGCCGCGGCCGAAGCCGCTCTTCAGGCGCTTGGACGACTGCGACCGGCTGCCGGCGAAACTCATCTGGCGCGTGCGCAATATCTCTATTTCGGCCGCCGCGATTACGATGGAGCACTCGCTGAGCTGGAGATAGTGCGGCGAAGTTTAGCGAATGATCCGCGCATCTTTGAACTGACCGGCTACATTTTGCGACGGCGGGGAGAGCAGGAAGAAGGTCTGCGCAATTTGCAAAAAGCAATCGAGCTGGATCCGCGCAATTACTTCATCATGCAACAAATCGCGCTTAGTTACCAGAGCCTTCGCCGCTTTCGAGAAGAAGCAGCTATTCTCGATCGCGCATTGACTATTATTCCGAACGATGCTGCTACCAAAGTGCAGCGCGCGCTGGTCAACTTCTACTGGAAGGCCGATACAAGATCATTGCACCAGACAATTGATTCGATTCTCGCCCAGAATCACGGCGCGATTGCGGACGCCGCCGATAGCTGGTTCCTTTGCGCGCTGGCAGAACGCGATCCAGCGGCAGCGGAACGCGCTTTGACGGCGCTCGGTAAGGAGCCTTCCTTTGGCGATAACAATATCATACTAAGCCATAGCTTTGGCGAAGGTTTGCTTGCTCGGATGATGAAAGATGAGGCCAGGGCTGGCGCGGCCTTCAGCAAAGCTCGCGCTGAACAGGAGAAGATCGTGCAGGGGCAGCCGGATTACGGGCCGGCGCTTTGTGTGCTTGGTTTGATCGACGCTGCGTTGGGGAACAAAGAAGCTGCCTTGGAGAAAGGACACCGCGCGATCGAACTACTTCCGGTCGATAAAGATTCCATCAATGGCAGCCGCATGATTCAATACTTCGCAGTCATCGCGGCGTGGACAGGCGAGAACGAGCTTGCCTTGCAACAAATGGAAATTGGAGAGCGTGCTCCAGTTGCATCGCAGCTGCTGAGCTACGGCGAGTTAAAGTTATTGCCGTTCTGGGATCCGCTCCGCGGCGACCCACGTTTCGAAAAGATCATCGCCTCCCTTGCCCCGAAAGAATAAGGCAGAGAGGTTCGCCGTGCGAACACTCGGAGTTGATCCTACCTTTGATTTTCGTCCTCGCTTGCGCTGCCGCATGAACTAGACTGCGACTCAAAATGGCCGGGGAACAAGCAACAAAAAGGCGGTTGGAAATCGCCCCTGTACTATTCCTCGACATCGTAGGTTACTCCAAGCTTCTGATCGATGAGCAGACCGAAGCGCTGGAAGAACTGAATCAGATCGTGCGTAATACCGAGGCGGTGCGCGAAGCGGAAACCGCTAATCAACTCATCCGGCTTCCGACCGGCGATGGGATGGCGCTGGTCTTTACTGGTTCGGTGGAAGAGCCGGTCGAATGCGCACTACAAATCAGCCAGACTTTGCGCGCGCAACCGAGTTTGCCAGTTCGCATGGGCATTCACAGCGGTCCAGTTCATCACGTCGCCGATGTGAACGAGCGCGCCAACATTGCCGGCGCTGCCATCAACATCGCACAGCGAGTGATGGATTGCGGCGATGCCGGACACATTCTCGTTAGCAAGCGGGTGGCGGATGACCTGGCACAATACCGTCGCTGGCAGCCTTATTTGCACGAGCTGGGCGACTTCGAAGTCAAACACGGTGTCGTCGTCTCGATAGTCAATCTGTATGCCGATGTAGTTGGCAATCCTGAACCACCGGTGAAGTTGAAGGCACTTGTCAAAGCTACCAGCCTGGCCTCAGCTAAGGCCAGGCGTTCGCCTATTCTGGTTGCGCTTTTAGTAACCGGCCTGCTCCTATTCACTCTCGCGGTCCTGGGCATCGTCTTCGCGCCCGCCATCTTGCACCAGTCACATTCGCGCAAAGCAACTCCCGCTCCTCTGCCCGCAACCTCCGCTGCTGATCTAACTATCCCGGAAAAGTCGATATAAATGTCAGACGGGGAGCGTCGTTCTAACGCATGAAATTTTTCTTCTCCGAACTGAAGCGGCGCAATGTCTACAAAGTTGCAGTCGCCTACGTGGTCGTGGCGTGGCTGCTGATCCAGGTCGCGACACAGGTTTTCCCGTTTTTTGACATTCCGAACTGGGCGGTGCGGCTGGTCGTGCTGCTATTGATCCTTGGCTTCCCTGCGGCGCTGATTTTCTCGTGGGCCTTCGAGATCACGTCAGAAGGAATCAAGCGCGAGTCGGAGGTAGCACCTGACGAGTCGATCACGCGGCGGACCGGTCGAAAGATTGCAGGAGTTACGGTCATCGTTGCGGTGCTGGCGGCAGGTTTGATGATGGTTCATCTACTGCGGCCAAAAGCATCTACTAATGCAAGGCCAGGGACGGACACCGCCGCAACCAACATTCCGCAAAAGAGCGTTGCCGTTCTTCCTTTTGAAAACCTCAGTGACGATAAATCGAACGCTTATTTCACCGATGGAATTCAGGACGAGATTCTGACCCCGCCTGGCCAAGATCGCCGATCTGAAGGTCATCTCGCGCACTTCGACCCAGCACTATAAGAGCACGCCTGAGAATGTGCCAGAGATCGCCCGGCAACTTGGCGTGGCCCACATTTTGGAAGGCAGCGTGCAGAAGAGTGGTGACGCCGTGCGCGTGAACGTGCAGCTAATCAAAGCAGCCACCGATTCCCATCTCTGGGCCGATAGCTTTGATCGCAAACTTACTGACATTTTTGCTGTGGAAAGCGAAGTGGCCAAAGCGATCGCCAATCAGCTCCAAGCTAAGATCACTGGCCGCGAAGCGAACGTTATTGCGGAGAAGTCGACGGCTAACCCGGAGGCTTACGATGCCTACCTGCGTGGGCTGGCTTATACATTGAAAACGATAGACTCACCCGCCAACGCCCAGGGCGCACAGAAATATCTCAGAGAAGCGGTGCGGTTGGACCCAAAGTTCGCGCTTAGTTGGGCGCTGCTGTCATACGTCGATGCGCGCGGCTACCTTACACTAACTCTTCAACCAACGGTCACCCTCCGTGAAGAGGCACGGGAGGCAGCCGAAACCGCGCTCACTCTTCAGCCCAATCTCGGCGAGGCCGTCGCGGCCAAGGGCTATTACCACTACGCCTGCCTAAAGGATTACGACACCGCGGTGCGTTACCTTGAGCAAGCACGTCAGTTCCTGCCCAATAGCAGCCGGATTCCGGAATCGCTCGCCTATGTCGCGCGGAGGCGAGGTCAGTGGGACCGGAGCGAGAGCTACTTCAAGGAAGCCGAGCGGTTCGACCCGCGCAACGTTTCCCTACTCGAACAGCATGCGGGTTCCTATGTCGACCTTCGTCGTTTCCCCGAAGCACTGCGGAAGCTTGATCAGGTTCTCGATATTATACCGGACGACGTCGATACCCTCGTGCAAAAGGCGGCTATCGCACAAGCCGAGGGCGATCTGCCGCGTGCCTCGGCGATCCTCGCTCCGCTCCACCCGGCGGCCGACGACCCCGCGGCCTTGATAACACAAGTTTACCAATCGATCCTGGAGCGCCGCACTGCACAAATCATCCCTCGGCTGAAGGAAATGCTGGCCAAGCCTGATCCGGCGTTGGGTTATTACAACGGCGACCTGCGCTTTTGGTTAGGCTGGGCGCAAGAAGTCGCCGGCGACCATGCCGCCGCGCAGGAAAGTTGGCGACAGGCGCGCAGCGAACTGGAACCTTTTCTCAAAGAACAGCCGGAAAATCGTAACCTCATTGGAGATCTCGCGCTGACCAATATGGGCCTCGGTGACAAATCCGCCGCGTTGACTCTGTCGGAGCGGGCCATGGCCACGATCCCGATCGAGAAAGACGCAATGGCTGGTCCCGTTGCGATCGAGATCCTCGCCCGGGTCGCGGCGCAGGTAGGAGAACCCGACCGCGCCATCGCCGCTTTACAGAAACTACTCTCGATACCGTACGATGGCGCTGTGAGCGTGCCGCTGACTCCTGCACTGCTCCGGCTCGATCCGATGTTCGATCCGCTGCGGAATGATCCGCGGTTTCAAGCGCTGGTGAAAAAAGGTTTTCGCGAAGCGCAATGAACACGCGCGAGCGGGAGCCGCGCATGATTCACCTCATGGAAACGGCGAACCGGAGTCTAGGTTGTCCCCTAAGATTCGGTCAATTAATCCGCCCGGCGCCGCGTGAATGATTGTCTTGGATTGAGCAAGAGAAAGCACGAAGCGTGTGCGAAGTTCGGCGGTTTCTTTGGTGGGGCGGCGGATTGAGGAATTGAACGGGCTTATGATCAATAACTCACCGCGCTCGAACTTCGGTTGCCAATCCGCTGGTAATTGGAACGGAGTAAGTCCGCGCGCAGGACAAATCACAATGCGCTGTGGGCCGCGTAGAAAAATCCGGAGACATTCTTTTTCAACTGGTGTGTGAAAACCGCTAACTACTGCCCGATTTTCAGCACGCCAGTGCTGCGCGAGATCGATCGCTTCGAGAATTTTCTCACCGGGGCACGCTTTTGAGCAAAGCAGCGCGTTCAGTTGAGAATCAAGCAGCTCTACCTCGCCATGATACCAAACTTTCCAATCATCCCATTTGATCGATGCCGGTGCTCGTAAAAGCATCGCCCTTCAATCGCGCAGCAAGGTCGCAAAACCCGCTTGCTCGAAGTGTTTGTCATGTGCGAGTGCCTCAGTAATTTTCAGCTCGCGCATAATTAAGAACGAACCGCAATCGGTTAGACTCCATTCTTTGTCCGAAGATTTCTCGTACAGCGCCAGCGCATCCTGAAATTGCAGGCTGGTTTGCGGTACTACTCTACTATTCGGATTCGCGCGTATGGAGCGAATCAAATCTACGACTCCTTGCCGCAGTCGGCTTCCCTTATCGGAGAAGTAAGCGGCCACTTCGGAAAGCACCATCTCAGTTGTGACAATCAAGTGCGGGCCTAAGGAACTGGAAACTTGAAGCGCTTTATTGTGAAGATCGTCGTGTGGATTGACGACGGCGATCCAATAGCCAGTATCTGCGAAAACCTTCTTCACGAGGTTTTCCGGTGCCCATACAGATAATGATCGACATTGATTGATCCGTCCTTCGGCACTCTTTCCCACTCTTTTTGCGGGATGGATTTGCCGATTTCCTGAGCGATCTCCCAAATCGGTTTTGCTGCCGCATCGAATTCGGCCCGCTCATTGGATATGATTTGAAGCTTCTCGACCTTCTCGATTCGTTTGATTTGGCCATCAGGAAAGAAGGTTGCAGCACCTTCAACTTGCAGTGAGCAACTCTCATGTTCTTTCAGCGCCTCTGTTATTTGTGCTTCGTGTTCCGGCGAGAACTTTCCAGAAACCTTCGAACCATCTTCGCGTCGTAAGGTGAAGTTCCCCCCGTCCAGATCGGCGGCTCGGATTTCACCGGAGACGCTGACTACATCCGTGTATTCGCCGGTTGCGCGCTCAATCATCCGACTGCGTGTTTGCTGCGTATAAACCACTTTCTTGCGCGTGTGCGCGGTTTGGGGCGGCTCAAATTCTATCCTGTCGTCGGCTTCCAGCGTTTTGCCTAATTGCTCAAACAACGGGATGACGTTTTTTGGAAAATCCGATGGCAAGGGTGCATCTGCAGACGCGGCATCGATGGCCTCTTCCAGAACTCTTGCAGCTTCATCCAGTTCGTCTGGCACCGGCTCAAAATTTAACAATCCTTCCTCGACTTCGATCTCCCGCTCCAGCGGAACCGCAACACTTCCTTCGGCGAGCCGGTAAAATTTTAAACGAAGACTTGCTTCAAAATTTCTTTGGATTCGCTCGCGGCCCGGATGCTTCCGCCACCAAATCTCCTTTGCCGTTTCTATCAGGAGCTTTTTGTACGCGATCAACTCGGGCAAAACATCGACATCGAGGCCGTGATCTTCAAAGCGCGGCCCGCTAAATTTTTGTTTTACCAGCTCGTATCGTCGTTTTTCCACAACTCCATTTTACTCTTCCGCGTCATCTCCGCCAAGCCCAATGCGGTACTTAATGTCGTAGTTCACGATGAAATCCAGCTCCTCCTTCGTGAACCCGTAGTGCGCAGCCAGCACCGCATCGATTTCGTCAAAGATGGGCTTTGATTTCGGCGCATCCATCTCGTCGTATTCGATTTTGTGCCCCTGCTTCGTGTTGATGGTCTTCCGTCGCGCGCTGGCTTTTTGACTCTCGGCAAGGCGGGATTGACGCTTCTGCCAATCCTCAGCATTGGATAGAGCGGGAATCCTGAAATCCCGAATCAGTGCGTCGTTGATGTGTTCGCAGTCCGAGAATGCGCTGTAGAACCAATAGAACAGGGTCGAGTTCATCAAGCAGCCGGCGAATGCACAGGACGTTGAATCACGGAAGCCGAGTGTTCGACCGTGTGGCGGCGCCATGCGTTCTCCATTGCGGCGAAAGAACGGCAGCCCGACGCACGCTTTCACCCAATACCTACACGCCTCTTGGTAATAGAGAATGTGCTTTGATCCCGGCGCTACAAGCGAACCGAGAGGTGTCTTTTGTGCGAGCACTTTTCGATAAATTCCGATTTCGAGCGGTGAACCGATCTTGGCTATCCTGTGCCCATGCAGCCGAACTGAGTGCGACGATAACGCCATCGTGCTTAGGGCCGAAGGCCGCTCTTCGGTATAGAAGCGATTGACTCGTGTCGTGCAGAGTTGCGGTGACGCGCTGAGTGACAGCAAGATTGTGACAGGCATCTCGACTCCATCAAATATGGACTCCGGCCTTCGCGGAAATGCTGGAGTTAGCAGCAGTCCCCGGGGGAGAAGCAGATCCTGGAGCGCCGCCATCTTCTCCGCTGAGAGCGCGGTTAGCTGAACAATCATGCCTACCGCTGCGCTAGGGCTGCCCAACTGCAACGACCGCTCGCAAACAAAAGCGTAAAGATTCTTCGTGGAGTAGGTCGAAAACAGATTTTCGCGGATCGTGTAATCAACCTTGTCCGGCGTATTCACAACATACGGCGGATTACCGATGATGGCATCGAAGCCGCCGGCATTGAGGATACCGAAGAACTCGACGAACCAGTGGAAAGGCTGGTGGGATCGTTTCCAGTCGGCGAAATCGTTGGGTTTTTTCGTCATGCCCATGCGGTAGCTCTCGGCAAGGAAGCGGTCGCACTTCCCCCGTGCAGTCGTCAGCTTGGCGCTGAGAAGGCGTTTGAACTCGGCGGGATTCTCACCGTCAACCTGGCTTCGGACAAAGGTATCGAACGCCGCAGCGGCGTTCTCTGCAGCTTCGAGGACCTCTTTCACTTCCTCCTTGAGCAGGAGGTCTTCGGCCGCGATAGCCTCCAACTCGCCGCGGGTGGAGTAGCCGACGAGGGTGTTGCCGGTGCGGATGTTAAAATCGATGTCCGGCAACGGCTCGATGCCGAGGTTTTTGTCGGCGGTGTCGGGCTCGACCTGAGCAGCAAGCTTAAGGAAGAGACGCAACTTACAAATCTCTACCGCCTCCTCCATGATATCGACGCCATAGAGATTGTGAAGGATGATCGTTTTGAAGATGAAGTAGCGCTCGTTCGGGTGGTCCGCGACCGAGCTGAGGGTGCGCTCGAATTCCGCGAGATGACTGTAGAGAGGCGGCGTCCAGCCGGCGCCCTTGGCGATGCGCGCATCGGCGAGCAAGCCTCCCATGCGATCAAGGCAGGCTTCGTAGAGCGGTTCGAGAATATTCAGCGCCGCGAAAAGGAATGCACCCGAGCCGCAGGTAGGATCAAGAATCGTAATACCGTGTTGCGGGCGCTCGTCGGACTTACGCGGTTGCCTCCCCGCGAGCGCATGCCAGAAGGCGGCAAGGAGATCGGGTGAATCGCAACGGCTGATCACGTCCAGAGCAAACCGGCGAATGTCGAGATTCAGGGTAACCAAATCGTTGATGTCGCGGATTTCACCTGAGGCGAGCTTCTTGCGAAGCTCTTCGCAACGTTGGCGGCGCGCGACGGTCTCGCGCCAAATTTCGGTCGGCAACCCAAACTCGGGTGGAGCGGGTTTGTTCCAGGACTTGCGGCGTTCGACGAGGTTCGGCTTGCTGGCATCGATTCCCTTCGCGATCTCCGCGGGGAGTTCCCGCGGTTGACCCAGCGCTTCGCCGAGATTTGGATTTCCCGCGGCATAATTCCACGAGATGCCGTGTCGAACGGCAGGGTAGATATAGCGGTCGGGATCCTGTTGGAGATGGGTCCAGACCGAGTTCTGCCCGTCGAATGCGGATTTGCAGCGATTGCGAGCCGAATCAAAAAGGAAAGGCAGGATGGTATTCTTCCCGATGTACTCGGTGATATCCTCTTTCGTGTAGTACGCGCCCATCTGCTTTTGGTTCACGTATTTCTCGAAGATGTAGCCGAGCACGTCGGGATTGATCTCGTTGTCGGCGCGTAGCGGGCGCTCATCGAGATGCCATTGATAGCGGTCGAAGTAGTCGAAAATGGTTTCGAATGCTTTGTCGGGCATTTGAATGTCCGGTCCGTATCCTCCTTCCGCTTTCGATCGCTCCAGCTGATGAACATCGAAGATGCCGCCGTTAAGGTACGGAACGCGACCGAGGAGCTTTTCGAGGTTGGCCTGCCGTGGTGGACGGGCGTTCAGCCCACCGTGGAAGAGCTTCAGAAGGAAATAACGGTAGAAGCTGTAGAATTTATCCTTGCCGTGCTCCGCTTTCATTTTCTGCAAGCGGTTGCGGAGATAATCGGGGTCACCATCGAGGAAGCCTTTTCGCTGAATGAAATAGAGAAACATCAGGCGATTCAGCATGACGGAGGCATACCATTCGTGGTCGCCCTGATTTGGAATTCCCGTGATGAATTTTAGAAAAGCGCCGTGTTGCTTTCGGAATTCTTCGTAAAAACGCTTCGTGACGCGCTCGTCCACGTTTCCGGCTGCCCGGCTGGTCACATCGGGAAGAGTCAGGCGTTCTTCTTCGTCGAGTGAAACGAAAAGCCGCTCGAGTTTTTGGACGAGCAGCTCGCCGGGCTGATCCTTGGCCCAGAGCGTCTCGCGGACGCGCGTTGGCTTGCCCGCTTCGCGGCGAACCCATTGCCAGACTTGCATCGACTGCGCGGCGTCGGTGAAGATGAGGATATGTTCGTGAGCGGCTTTGGTCAGTTCGCGCTCGATCCGGCGGCGCACGGCGGAATCAGGGAGCTTTTGACCCGATGAAGTGGGGCAATGCCAAACGGCGAAGCCGCGCTTTTGCGCGACAGCGTTCAGCACAACATCTCGGTCAGGGAGATGAGCGGTCAGGGAGCCCTTGTGGTGGTCCCAACCTAATTCTTGCGTGAACAAGTCGCCGAAATCGAACGCTTTGATGCGTTGCTTAGTGGCGTTTCGATCCAAGCCCATTGTGCGTGTTACACAAGTCCCATCGAGCAGATCAGCCGCGGCTCGCGAACTTCATCTTCTTCGGTGTGCTGACACAGTCGGTCGTCGTCATTCAAGGAGATCACGACTTCGGCAAGCTTCTCATTAGAGATTCCGCTACGCAGCTGACGATTCAGCATGTCGGTAGCTGATTGGCGCAGGGGATTGCGGTATATCTCTTCAATGACTTTCGCGAGTTGCGGCGTATCGAAGAGCGAGCCTTTGACCGTTTCGGCATGCTGCTTGAGCCGTTCGTAGGTGCGGAAACGCGCCCCTGAGGGTCGTCCGAGTTGACCGCCGATGGTCTTTTCTTCTGCAATTATTAATTTCACTGCGCCTTCCACAAGTTGATGATGTTTCTCCTGGCGATCCAGACCGGGAGTGTCCGGCTTACATTCAGCAGCTTTCAGGACTTCAAACTGAGACTCCGTAACTGGATTACCTTCCGCGTCTATCCACGCCAGGGCGTCGTTGCCCTCGTGTGTTCGCACATATGCCAAAACACCATTTGGCTTTGTCGCGGTAGCGTTGTGAGCCTTGGTAGAGAAAACCACTGGAGGGAGATCGGCGACGCGCTTTTCCAGAGAAGGGTCCTTGTCGATTGCGTTCTTCCAAATTTGATAGGCGTAGGAAGCGAGATCGACTTCGGTGTCAGCGTCGCCGTCGAGAATGCCAGATTTCTCATGATAGAGATCGAAAACAGCGGCGTTATTTTGGTCGTCTTCAAAGAACGCTTCATCGGTTCCTACGACTTCCTGATTCTCTTTCAGGCGTTGCCGGACCCGTGAACGCAGGCGGATCAATCGTTCGACGCCATCGGCCGGGAGAAATGAGTAGCAGAGAATCTTATCGGCCTGTTGCCCGATGCGATCGACGCGTCCGGCTCGCTGAACGAGGCGAATGATTGCCCATGGAAGATCGTAGTTAACGATGATTGCGGCATCCTGAAGATTCTGGCCCTCGCTTAAAACATCCGTCGCAATGAGGACGCGCAGATGCTCCTTCGGCGGGATCAGGTCTTGTTTGTTATTGCTTATCGGGCTGAATCGCCAGGCGTACGATGTCGGATCAGATGAGCTACCCGTAACGCTTGCTGCCGACTGCACGCCGCGCGCTCTGAGTTCACGACCGAGATACCGAACCGTGTCGGCGAACTGAGTGAACACGATAAGCTTATCCTTCGAGTGAGACTTCGTAATCAGCTCGAGCAGCGCTTGAAGCTTCGAATCCTTGGCGGGATTCCATTGACCGCTTTTCTTCAAGACCTTCATCAACGCTTCAGCGTCTGACAGGAGGTCCGTCATTAGAGATGGAACAAAGAGATCGGAACGAAGCCACCGAAAGCGCTTCTTCAACGCAGTAGCGTAAATCTCATACACTTCGGCCGCTCGCTTCTTGTAGTCGTCTGCCGTATTGAGGCCGGCGGCTTTGATTTCTGTAGCTGTCGATTCCTCCGCTGGATCGAATAGATCGATGTCGGAATCGGCGCCTTCGACATCTTCATCATAGACATGTGCGTCCAATAGCGCCGCGTCCTGTGCTCCGATAGGAACTGGAAGTTTGTTCTCGATCGCGTGCAGAAAAACGAAATTGCGGAGCACATGGCGTTCAAGCGACTGCCCGAAAGCCAGTCCGCTGCTCTCCAGGCGCTTGAACAGATTAATCCGGCAAAAGCCCATTAGCCGCTTGCCCGCGCGAGATAGATCCTGAATCTGTTTTGCCTCCGCAGTGGAAGGCGCTTGATTTGGCGTGGCCGCGACGTAATTACCCAATCCGTATCGGGGCAGATTCAGACTGTTGATGGCGAGAACTACATCGTCCGAATAGAGGCGCGCATACTGATCGGTCGGGTCCTTGTCATCGATTTCGAATGCGACGGTCTTCGGGACTCGCTTTGGGAAATAGGAATGAGATCCGTCCTCAAGTTTCAAAAACTTTCTGCCGCTCTTGGGGTCAGTTTCGGCGTAGTTATCTTGAATGAACGTTCGGGTGCGACGCACCATGTACAGCCGCATGAGTTCGCGCCAGTCGTCCGTGTATTCACTCTTTTCAAAAGCCGCCAGCGACCGAACGGAACATTGATGCCGGCGAATGAATTCTACTTCAGTGAGTTCTTTGACCTTCCGCTCGGGTCGAATGCCAATGTCGACATCCTCTGGAACGAAGAGCCGAAGCTGATTTGAGAGATCTAGGTAACTCTTGTTGTACGGAGTAGCCGAAAGAAGAATGCACCGGCTGTCGTTGCCGTGAATGTACTCCTGAATCGCGCGATACCGCTTGCCTTCGCGATTTCGCAGGTTGTGGCTTTCGTCGATCAAAACGATGCGATAACGACGCAAGGTCGGTAGTTGTGTGATTGCTTGCGTTACCGACAAAACCTTCGCGATCAGTCGATATTGGTCGACGTAATCCTGCCACATCTTTACCAGATTCTTCGGGCAGAGAATCAGCGTCTCAGTGTTGTGATCGTCCTGGAAGATTTTCGCCAGAGCGGTTGCCATGAGCGTCTTTCCCAATCCGACGACATCGCCGATGAGAACGCCGTTTCGCTTGTTCAGGTGGTGCGCCGCGATTTTCACGGCTGCCGTTTGGTATTCGAACAGCTTGTTGCCGAATTCAGACGGGATGCGGAACTCCGAAAGTCCGTGGCGCGCTTCCTGCGCGAGATGATAAGCAATCTTAACGTAGATGTGGTACGGCGGGATGATTTCCTCGCGCGCCCAGCTTTGCTCAATTATCTCGACAAGCTCTGTGGAGATGTCGATGCACCATTTGTCGTCCCACTGTGCCCTAAACCAATCAGCCAGCTTATTTGTCGCATCCCAATCAACGACATCGATGTTCAGTTCTCCCTGATAAGACAAACCAGACAGCGTCAGATTGCTGCTGCCTAAATAACCGACTCTAGGAATGTCTTTATCGTGGCGGAACAATAAGTACAGCTTTGCGTGCAGCTGATGCCGCAGAAAAAGCTTAACAACTAATTTGCCCGCCTTCAGTTGGGCGGCCAATCGACGCAGGCCGGCTTCATCTTCATTGGTCGGGACGCCGAAGGTGAGTTGATCGCGAAATTCTTCGGCAAGTTTTTTCCGCAGTCGAAGAGCAGTCTGATTATCGATCGCCTGATCTGAATGAATCAGACTCAGACATTCTCGCAATTCCTCTGCAGGCAGACGCTGCATCCCAACGAGCAGTCGACACTGAGAGTTTTCGCCGCCCGCCCACTTCTCAACCTGCGCGTCGAGCCGTTTCCATCCGCGAAAATTGAAATATCCAACACAAAAATCGGATCGGTAAGAAACATCGAGAGTCTCCTGCAGAGCCGGGAGCAGCTCTTTTTCGATATTGTCAAAAATTCGTGGCATCTGTGAAGCGAAAGCGTAATCGAAAGCTTTTCCGATGAGAAGGGGAGAACTCCGACGACGGTCGCGAGCGTGAGCGGCGCTCAAAATTGCAATCCGTGGCACGCCTAGCGGCCTTGCGACTGCGGCCTGCATAATTAAGGTTCGCAGCGTACGCCTTGTTGTGCTGAAATCCCTCGCCCGAAATGATTCCATCATTTCGGCCTCATGAATTTGAGTAACTTCCTGGCCGAGCTGAAACGACGTCGTGTTTACAGCGTCACAGTCGCCTACGTGGTCCTGGCCTGGTTGCTCATCCAGGTTGCGACACAGGTCTTTCCTTTCTTCAATATTCCAAACTGGATCGTCAGGCTAGTCGTCCTGCTCGCTATCATCGGGTTTCCTATCGCCGTTGTTTGTTCGTGGGCATTCGAGATAACCCCGGAGGGAATCAAGCCTGAAGCAGACGTCGATCGTAGAATTAAACGGAAGACCGGTCGCAAGTTAACTGCTCTGATTGTGATTGTCGCGGCCATGGCCGCCGGAGTGACGGTCTTTCGCTTCCAACATCTGCAACAAGCCACCGAAGCCGCGAAACAACCGCCACGCGCGGTTGCCATCGAAAGTAAATCGATCGCTGTCCTGCCTTTTGAGAATTTAAGCGAGGAAAAAGCCAATGCCTACTTCGCCGATGGCACGCAGGATGAAATCCTGGTCAACCTCGCCAGAATCGCGGATCTGAAAGTGATCAGCCGCACTTCCGTTATGCAGTATAAAACCGATGCGCAGCGCAATCTGCGCGAGATCGGGCAGCAACTTGGCGTCGCGTTTTTATTAGAAGGGCGCGTGCAGCGCGCGGCCAATCGCGTACGGGTGAATGCGCAGCTGATTGACTCGCGCAGTGGCGCGAATGTTTGGGCACAGACTTATGATCGCGATTTGGCCGATGTCTTCGCGATCCAAAGCGAGATCGCCAAAGCGATTGCCGAGCAGTTGCAGGCGAAGCTCTCGCCTAACGAGAAGAAAGCCATCGAACATCCACCCACGACTGATCTGGCGGCTTTCGACCTTTACAGCCGGGCGAAGTCACTTCTCCTCAAGGCAGCTTTCAGCGTGACCTACGACCCAACCATACGGAAGGCAATTGAACTTTTGGATGAAGCGGTCAAGCGCGATCCGTCATTTTTCAACGCTTACTGCCAGCTCGCCTATGCCCACGAATACCTTTATGGACAAACGGGGTCTGATCACACTCCCGCCCGGCTTGCCCTGGCTGACGCTGCGGTGCAAGCAGCGATCCGGTTGCGACCGGATGCTGCCGAAACTCATTTGGCGCGCGCACAATATCTCTACTACGGCCTGCGCGACTATGCCGGTGCCCTGGCTGAATTGGAGATCGCGCGGCGAGGGTTACCCAATGATCCGCGTCTCTTCGAAGTCACTGGATACATTCTGCGGCGGCGCGGCCAGCAGGAGGAAGGTCTGCGCAACCTGCAGCGCGCGGCGGAGCTGGATCCGCGCAACTTTGATATTCTGCAACAGATCGCGCTCAGTTACCAATTCCTGGGGCGCTATGCCGACTCAATCGCTGCGATGGATCGCGTGTTAGCGATCGTGCCCGACAGCGTCGAAACGCAGGACCTTCGTGGACTATTTTATTTCTTCTGGAAAGCGGACACCCGGACGCCGCTCCAGACGATTGATGCGATCCTCGCAAAAGAGCCGAGCGCCATCGGCATTGCGGCGGATACCTGGTTCCTTTGCGCCCTGGCCGACCGCGATCCGGCTACGGCCGAACGAGCACTCGTAGCGGTGGGCGACAATTCATGCTGGTCCGAAGGGGTGATTGCTCTGAGCCGCAGCTTCGGTGAAGGGCTGCTGGCGCGCATGGTTAAAGACGAGACGCGAGCGCGCGCTGCGTTTGAAGCGGCTCGCGCCCAGCAGGAAAAGATCGTGCAGGCGCAGCCGGACTACGGCCCGGCGCTCTGCGTCCTCGGCTTAATCGACGCTGCTCTTGGGCGGAAAGACCTGGCGTTGGACGAAGGCCGTCGAGCGATCGCGCTCACGCCGGTGGAAAAAGATGTCAACAACGGCAGCCGCGTCCTTCAGTATTTCGCCATCACGGCAGCGTGGGCGGGCGAGAAGGAGTTTGCCTTGCAGCAACTGGAAGCTGGTCTGCGTGCTCCCCAAGCATCACAAATGCTGAGCTACGGCGCCTTGAAGCTGCTCCCCTTCTGGGACCCGCTCCGCGGCGATCCGCGCTTCGAAAAAATCGTCGAGTCGCTTGCACCGACAGAATGATGTAGAGGCGTTTGTGCCAAACGCCTAGACTCGGAGGCGGTCGCATGTCCTCCGAGATTAAAAAAGAGATCGAGCTCGAAATCGCGCACGTTCTCTTCATCGATATCGTGGGTTACTCCAAGCTCTCGGTTAACGAGCAGCATGCGCGGGTGGAGGAACTCAACCAGATTGTTCGTTTGTCGGAACAATTCCGGAAGGCTGAAGCAGCCAGCCGGCTTTTAAAGATTCCGACCGGCGACGGAATGGCGCTGGTCTTTTACAAGAGTCCTGAGGAACCAGCGCAGTGTGCCTTTGAAATCAGCCGCGCGCTCAAGGACAACCAGAGCCTGCAAATTCGGATGGGGATTCACAGCGGCCCGGTCAGTGGTGTGGTGGACGTAAACGAGCGGACAAATGTCGCCGGCGCCGGGATCAATATGGCTCAGCGAGTGATGGATTGTGGCGACGCCGGCCACATTCTTCTGTCAAAACACGTAGCTGAAGACTTGGAAAACTATGATCGCTGGCGACCCTTCCTGCACGATATCGGCACCTTCGAGGTGAAACACGGAGTGCGAGTAAACGTCACCAACCTTTATTCAGATGAAGTCGGTAATCCGAAACTGCCAAGCAAACTTCAAGCGTTTAAGAAGCAACGCGCGCATGTGCGCTGGGCGGCGGTTGCGATTGGTCTGCTGGTATTGGGCGCAATTATCGCCGGAGTCTTTTTCTTTGCGCGTCGTCCGACTACCTCGGCCTTGCGTGCGCTCGACAAGAGCATCGCGGTTCTGCCGTTTGATAATCTGAGCAGCGACAAAGAGAACGCCTACTTCACTGATGGCGTGCAGGATGAAATTCTGACCGACCTGGCGAAGATCGCGGACTTAAAAGTGATCAGCCGCACTTCGGTGATGCAGTACAAGAGCGGTGTTGCGCGCAATCTGCGCGAGATCGGGCAACAGCTTGGCGTGGCTCATTTACTCGAAGGGAGTGTCCAGCGGGCGGCGAACAAGATTCGGGTAAACGCGCAGCTGATTGATGCCCGGACCGATGCCCGTCTCTGGGCGCAAACTTACGACCGCGACTTGGCTGATGTGTTCGCAATTCAAACCGAAATCGCCCAGGCGATCGCACAACAACTGCAAGCCCATCTCACTTCCAGAGAAAAAGCTCAGATGGCCGCAACGCCGACGACCGATCTGGTCGCTTACGATCTGTTCTTGCGCGGGCAGCAACTGTACGAATTGGGAAATAATCCGGATGCGAAAGGAACTCTGCTTCAGGCGATCACGCTTCTGGAAGAGGCCGTGCGACGCGATCCGAAATTTGTGCGGGCTTATTGCCTGATGTGCGAAATCCACCTGAGCCTCTACTGGGAAGGCTTTGATCACACCGAGCCGCGCCGGGAGTTGGCCCGAGTGACGTTACAAAACGCGGAGAAGCTTGAACCTGATTCTGGTGAGGTTCATATGCAAAAGGGACTCTACGCTTACCACGGCTTCCGCGACTATGATCGAGCGCTTTCAGAGTTCGAGCTCGCGCGCCGGCTTCTTCCAAACGAAGCGCAACTCTATATGCACCTCGGCGCGGTTGATCGCCGAACGGCACGATGGAAGGAGGCGGAGGAGAATTTCGGTCGTGCGGTCGAGCTGGACCCAACTAACTTTTCCGTTCTAAAAGAAGCCGGGTTTACTTTTCAAAAGCTGCGACGCTATCGCGAGGCGGAACCATTATTAAAACGTGCACTGACTATTTCGCCTGACGATCCATTCGCGCGCGGGGCCTTTGGTTGGAACGCTTTTACCGAAAAGGCTGATGTCCTCGCCTGGCGAAAGGAGGTTGAATCAGTCGCGAATAAAGGCCCCGGAGCAGCACGTGGCGTTGCTTTCCTGTCCCTTCTCTGCGCCTGGGCTGAGCGCGACCGCGCCGGAGCGGAAAAAGCTGTCGGCTTGGTGCCAGCGGAGGGCATCGCTAACATTATTGATGAAACGCCGATACCACGTGAATGGTGTGTCGGCCGGACGGCGCGAATATTCGGTAACACCGAGGTCGCCCAGGGTTCTCTTCAGGCTGCTCGGACGATCTTCCAGCGAATGGCAAACGAGCAGTCCGACTATGCCCAAGCTTGGGCTTATCTCGGTCTAACGGATGCCATGCTCGGACGCCGCGACGATGCTACCCGGGAAGGAAAACGCGCCTGTGAGCTTCTTCCTTACTCCAAAGACTCCTGGGTCGGACCGGCGTGGATAAACAATCTCGCCATGATTTACGCGTGGGTCGGCGATAAAGAATCGGCCCTGAAACAATTGGAAAACTCTGCCGGCGTCCCAACCGGCATAACCTACGGCGAACTAAAACTTAATCCGGATTGGGATCCATTGCGCGGCGACCCGCGCTTCGAAAGAATCGTCGCCTCCCTCGCGCCGAAAGGGAATGCCGAGAATTCGAAGAAGTGAAGTCCAACAATTTTTTCGCCGAACTGAAGCGGCGCAACGTTTACAAAGTCGCGCTCGGGTGAAAGCGAAGGGCTTGAATCCAAATACGCTCGTTAAATTGCGACTCTTGGGATAGTAGAAGTCTATGCCATCAGAGCATCCTTCAGATGTGAAATTTGAGATCGGTCATGTTCTGTTCATCGACATCGTCGGTTACTCGAAGTTGCTCATCAACGAGCAGAGCGACCAGATTCAGAAACTAAAAGAGATCGTGCGAGGAACCGAGCAGGTCAGGCTCGCGGAAGCGGAAGGCAAACTCCTGCGGTTGCCGACGGGCGATGGCGGCGCGCTCGTGTTTCGAAACAGTCCGGAAGCTCCCGTCCTGTGCGCGATGGAGATTACCAGGGAGCTGCAAAAGTCCCCCGGGTCAAAAGAAAAGCCTCAGTTGAGGCTCCGAATGGGCATTCACAGTGGCCCGGTGAATGAGGTCGTCGATCTTAACGAGCAAGCCAACATCGCCGGCGCCGGCATCAACATCGCGCAACGGGTGATGGACTGCGGCGATACAGGACACATTCTGCTTTCCAAGAGAGTGGCTGAAGATTTGGCGCAATATCGTCAATGGCAACCGCTCGTGCACGATCTCGGCGAGGTGGAAGTAAAACACGGGGTGCGCCTTCACCTTTTCAATCTCTACTCCGAAGAGTTGGGCAATCCGGAGATGCCGGAGAAATTGCGCAGCGGGAAACCGAAAGAGGAGGCATCCGATGCTTCTACGCGTCGGGAAGAAGGGTTCTGGGTGGCGGTGCTGCCATTAAAGTATATCGGCGCAAATGCCGATCTCGGCGCTTTGGCCGAGGGTTTGTCCGAAGACATCGTTACCGGCCTTTCTCGCTTCTCTTATCTAAGGGTCATTGCCCGCAGCTCGACTTTGCGTTTGGCCAAAGACTCGGGCGATGTGCGCGCCGTCGGCAAAGAACTGGGCGCGCGCTACGTTATGGAAGGCAGCTTGCGTCAGGCTGGAACGAAATTGCGTCTGGCCGTGCAAGTCGTCGATACGACTTCAGGCGCCCATCTCTGGGCTGAGAACTACGAACGTGCGTTTAGTCCGGAAGCGGTTTTCGAACTGCAAGACGACCTCGTCTCGCGAATTGTTTCGACGGTTGCTGATATGAATGGGGTTCTGCCCCGGAGCATGGGTGAGGCTGTGCGCAGCCGCACTCCGGAGCAGTTAAGCCCTTATGAAGCCGTGCTGCGCAGCTTTGGCTATTTCGAGCGGATCACTTCCGAAGAGCTTGCCGTTGCCCGGTCTGGCTTGGAATTGGCGGTGCGGAAGACGCCCGCTTATGCCGATGCCTGGGCCCTGCTCGCGTTACTCTGCGTCCAGGATTACGCCCAAGGATTTCATCTGCAGTCGGATCCCCTAACGAGTGGATTATCCACCGCGCGGCGGGCGGTCGAGGCCGGGCCATCGAATCATCTCGCTTATTTTAGTCTGGCCCAGGCGCTCTTTTTTAAAAAGGAATTCCAAACTTTTCGCAATGCGGCAGAGCGAGCTGTGGCATTGAATCCCATGGACGGTAACTCCATCGCTTTCGTCGGTGAGTTACTCACCTATGCGGGGGAATGGGAACATGGGATCGAGCTGGCGGGGCGTGCGAAGCAGCTCAATCCCAATCATCCCGGATGGTATTGGTATGCCGACTTCTACAATTCCTACCGGCAATGCGACTATCGGGGCGCACTTACCGCTGCGCTTAAGATCAATCTTCCGGATCATATAGGAATGCACTTCGCCGCCGCCGCCGCCTACGGCCAGCTTGGAGAAATTGATGCGGCCGACAAGGCCTTGCAGGAGTTGCTTAAACTGCGACCGGACTTTGCCACTACAGCCCGCCAACTAATCGAGAAGTGGTGGAATCCCGAATACGTTGAGCACCTGATTGATGGCTGGCGCAAAGCTGGACTGGAAATAGAAGGTGACACCAAACCACTAACTCGCGTATCAGCTTCGAAGAAACTCTCTGACCAGAAAGAGGGCGACGAAGGATTCTGGGTTGCGGTATTGCCGTTTAAGTATGTCGGCGCAAATTCCGATCTCAGCGCCTTGGCCGAGGGCTTGTCCGAAGACATCGTCACCGGGCTTTCTCGCTTCTCGTATCTAAGAGTCATTGCCCGCAGCTCGACGTTGCGTTTGGCCAAAGACTCGGGCGATGTGCGCGCCATCGGCAAAGAACTGGGCGCGCGCTACGTGATGGAAGGTAGTTTACGTCAGGCTGGGGCGAAATTGCGGCTCGCGGTGCAACTCGTCGACGCAGTTTCGGGTGCGCATCTCTGGGCTGAGAACTATGAACGCACTTTTAGTCCGGAAGCGGTTTTCGAAATGCAGGACGACCTCGTGCCGCGGATCGTTTCTACGGTCGCCGAGTGGTACGGCGTTCTGCCTCACAGCATGAGCGAATCGCTCCGGAGCAAGGGCTTTGACCAGCTGAGTCCCTACGAGGCAGTGCTGCGCAGCTTCGGCTACTACGAGCGCCTCACCGCTGAAGAGCATGCTACGGCGCGGGCTGGCTTGGAGCGGGCTGTCCAAGAGTTGCCGGGTTATGCGGAGGGCTGGGCCATGCTGTCGATGATTTACGGAGAAGAGTATAAGTTCGGGTTCAACGCCGGACCCGATCCTCTTGAGCGCGCACTCAAGGCCGGGCGGCGGGCGGCCGACGCCGCGCCCTCCAATCATTTCGCCTATCTTGCCCTGGCCCAGACCTTGTTCTTCCGCAAAGAGCTCCAGACCTTCCGGAGCGCAGCGGAACGCGCCCTCACACTCAACCCGATGGACGGCTATACCATCGCCTACATGGGAATGCTAATGTCCTGCGCCGGCGACTGGGAAGGCGGCCGTGCTCTGGTTGACCGGGCCATGCAATTCAACCCGAAACATCCCGGGTGGTATTGGTTCCCCGCCTTCTGGGATGCATATCGCAAGAGCGACTACCGCGGCGCGCTTAACTTTGCGCTCAAGATCAACATGCCTGATTTTTTCTGGACACACGTCGTGACCGCGGCAGCTTACGGGCAACTTGGTGAACGTGACGCGGCGGGCAAAGCCCTGCGAGAATTACTTTTCCTCAAGCCCGACTTCGCCGTGAACGCGCGCGAAGAGCCGGGGAAATGGTTCGATCCGGAACTCGTCGAGCACCTGATGGACGGTCTTCGCAAGGCAGGACTGAAAATCGCGAGCGAAATCTCGAATGCGCGCAGTTGATTCGATTCGCTAAATGTCGCGTGGCCGGGTAGAACGTAATCTCATGCCGACCGAGCATTCCTCAGAGGTAAAATTCGAAATCGGGCACGTCTTGTTCATCGACATCGTCGGGCTGCGCAAAGCGGGGCTCTCGATTCCCGCACCCGCATGACGGCGAATTGAACTATGCCTTCCGAAAATACCGAACAACGCAAGCTTGCCGCCATCATGTTCACAGACATGGTGGGCTACAGCGCGCTGGCGCAACGCGACGATAAGCTTGCGTTGGAATTGTTGGAAGAACATCGCCAGTTGCTCCGCGAAATCTTTCCACGTTTTAACGGCACCGAGATTAAAACTATCGGTGACGCTTTTCTGATCGAATTCAACAGCGCGTTGGAAGCTGCTCAGTGCGCCATCGAAATCCAGAGAGCGCTCGCCAAACGAAATCATGATGTCAGTGCCGATCGACGCATCGAACTCAAGATCGGCATTCACATTGGCGACGTGGTGCATCGCGGCGGCGATGTTTATGGCGACGGAGTGAATATCGCCTCACGGATCGAACCGCTGGCGGGCGCGGGCGGGATTTGTGTGTCGATGGACGTGGAGCGGCAGATTCGTAACGCGCTCGAAGCGCGCCTTGAGAAGCTCGCGCCAACCGAATTGAAAAACATTTCTGTGGCGATGGATTTGTTCCGCATTGTTCTGCCCTGGGAGAAAAAATCAGAAGTCAGAGATCAGAAGTCAGAGGTCAGAGAGCGCACCATCGCTCCTGCGCGAAGAACATTTGCTTTCATTGGCGGGCTCGTCTTGCTGGCGATCATTGGCGCCGGCTGGTGGTGGAGCACGCTTCCCCGCAAGACTTCAACGCCGCCGGCGTTTACTTCGAAAATTACGTCCCTCGCCGTGCTGCCGTTCAAGAATTACTCGGGCGACCCCAATCAGGAATATTTTGCCGATGGAATGACCGACCTGTTAACGACGGAACTGAGCGGGATTGGGGCGCTGACAGTGAAATCGCACCAATCGGCTCTGAAGTTCAAAGGCTCGACCAAGGCGATGCCGGAGATCGGGCAGGAACTGCACGCCGATGCGATCGTGGAAGGTTCGGTGCTTCGTGACGGAAACCAGGTCACGGTGAACGTGCAATTGATCGAGGCTCAGACCGACCGTCATCTCTGGGCGAAAAAGTTCGAACGCGACGTCACTAACATCTTCAAGATGCGCAACGAAGTCGTCGAAGCGATCGCCCACGAGATTCAAGTAACCATCTCGCCGGAGCAATCGACGCGGCTGAGCAACGCACGCACGGTGAATCCGGCCGCGTTGCAGGAATACCTCCTCGGCCGCCAGTCTTGGAATCGCGCCACCGAAAAGGGACTAGCCGACGCTTTGGAGCACTTCAACCGCTCGAAAGAGATCGATCCGGACTTTGCCATGGCTTGGGTTGGAGTAGCTGACTATTACGCGCAGGCGGCAGATACCATCGTTGTCCCCACAGAAGCCATCGCGAAACAGAAAGCGGCGGCGCAGCGAGCGTTAGCGTTGGACGACTCGTTAGGTGAGGCCCACCTGGCGTTGGCTAGCGCGAAATGGAATGAATATGAATGGAGAGAGGCCGAACTAGGACTCCAGCGGGCGCTCAAACTCAAACCAAACTATGCCCTTGGGCACTGGCAGTATGGATGGCTGTTGGTCTTTATGGGACGTTTGGATGAGGCGTTGAGGGAACTGCAGCGGGCCGTGGAATTGGATCCGCTTTCGGCCTTAATGACGCTCGACGTCAATGTGCCTTATGTCTTGAAAGGAGATTACAACAACGCTGAAGCACAATGCCGCAAAGCTCTTGAACTCGAACCGAGCTTATACCTTCCGCATTTTGTTCAGGCATGGATCAATATAAAGCGCGGAGCTAACTATGCGAAAGCGATTGAGGAATATCGTATCGCTCAGACCATGGAAACACAGCCGATTATTACTGGCTTCCTCGGCTATGCCTACGCCCGGAACGGGCAGAGAGACAAAGCGATGGAAACAATTACTGAACTGAATCAGCTCGCCGCGCACCGGTTCGTTAGTCCTTACTGCCAGGCGCTGATTTACCTCGGCTTGGGTGAAAACAGTCAAGCCATTGACTGGCTGGAGAAGGCGTATGATGAGCGCTCGCCGTGGTTGGACTGGCTTAAAGTCGAGTCAGCCTTCGACCCGTTGCGTTCGGATCCGCGCTTCCAAGCGCTCTATCAGAAAATGAACTTTCCACCGTGAGCGTCGACGCCGAGGAACGCAAGCTCGCTGCCATCATGTTCACCGACATGGTGGGCTACAGCGCGTTGTCACAACGCGACGACAAACTTGCGCTCGAATTGCTAGAGAAACATCGTGCGTTACTACGCGAAATTTTCCCGCAGTTCCACGGAACGGAAATCAAAACGATTGGCGACGCTTTTTTGGTCGAATTCAACAGCGCGCTCGAAGCTGCGAAGTGCGCCATCGAATGCGCCAACCCGATATGGCGCTCGCGGTGCTGGCGAAGGCGCCAGCCTGGCTGAACGACGGAACCGATGGCCTGATGATGCCGGCAAGCCTGTGGCGCGGGCAGGCGCTGGCGCTGAAAGGTGAAACCGAAACGGCACGCGCTGCGTTTCTTGAGGCGAAGCAGGCCTTAGAAGAAAAGTTGGCCGCCGCGCGTGAACCGGCGGGCATCGAAAGCTATCTCGCGATTGCTTATGCTGGGCTTGGCGAAAAGGACGCCGCCTTGCAGGCTGGCCGCCGCGCGACCGAGTTGTTGTCGATGTCGCAGGACGTGCTGGGTGGCGCGTGGTACCTTTACCAACTAGCCGAGGTGGAAGCGCAAGTCGGCGAGAACGAATCCGCCATCAAACACATCGAACAACTGCTTAGCGCACCGGCAGGCTTCTACATCTCCGATGCTTCGCTACCTACCGACCCGGCCTGGGACCCGCTGCGTAACGACCCACGTTTTGAGGCGCTATTGCAAAAAGTCGTGGCGCCAAAAAAGCAGTAGCCTCAGCGAAGAAAGCCAGGACGGCCTGCTCATGGGATCGGTGAGCAGGGCTAACGTCATCGCGGCCAAAGCAAAGATAGCGAAGGCGGCGTGATAACGACGATTCCCGGTGATGGCAGCGAAGATCGACAAGAACACAACGAACGGCGGGAAGATGATTCCCGGATTTAACCAGCTCCTTATCGGTAGGAAGCTCAAGTTACAGAGCAAGCCCAGGGTCCACCCGGCTGCGTTCGCCAGAAAAAAGATACGGCGATTCTTATAATAATGAGCGTCGAGGTCGATCTGCCGAGCACGACTGAATAAAAGGCACAAACAAATTCAAACGGGCTCATGTCGATCCGACCAGGTCGTCAGTGGTTGGGACAGCAATGGCGGCGCGAACCTCTAGGCGGCGCGGAGATCTTCTCCGCGCCGCCGGGTATGAGCGACAAACTAAGTCACGGCGCGACGCGCGAAGTGAGTGTGTCGTTGTGGAAAGAAACGTGTTCGCGCAATGTGAACCAGCCACCCTGGCCTTTCCCACTTTGCGCCACGCTATTGACCTGGCTGGTGGCATAATCCTGCCACGACTTGTAATGCGCGATGGCCAGGTAACGCCACGCGCCGCCTTCCAGGTGCTGCATGAGCACTCCGCCGACGGCGAGATCGTTCGCGGCTGAAGGAGGTTCACTCAGAAACTTCTCCAACGCATCCTCGTGACCAGGCACCGGACGATAGACGGAGACGACATAGACTGAGCCGTCGCTCTTACTTTTACCTTCGCTATCCAGACCCATGGCTTTGGTGAACTCCGCCCATGACGGGCCGTTGACATAGGTATCGTCATGCCAATCGCTCAGCATTTTCATCGATGCGCTACGCGGATTTCCAACTGCTTCCACTGTTGCCTTCGGTCCCATATGTTGAATAGCAACGTAATCCCAGGGAGCCCCGTCCTCGTGTCGAAGCAGCATTACATGCCCAGGCATCGGCGCATCTGGCGCAGATGTTTTGAGAAAATCCGCCAAAGCCAAAGCTTTCCCCGGCACGGCATGATTAAAATGGATGTGGTACACTTCCGTCCGCGCAGTGGGCGCAGGCGCGGTTGAAGCGGCCGGTGATTGCTGGCCGCGAGCGATAGCAGTGGTGAGGGTCGCCGCAGTGAGCAGCGCGAGGATTCGTATTTGCATAATGTTTTTTCTGATTTGCTCGCGGAGCGGTGCCAACGGGGGAAACGGAATGAAGATGGCAGACAAAGCCGCGGTTGTCTGCATCGTCCGGTTGCCGCGTTGTTGAGTGCAACAAAATTTTTTACGGAAAAACCAACGCCGCGTTTTTTCGTGTTTGGCGGGCCACTCAGGCGAACAAATTCAGTTGCTCGCGATTGCGGCGGAAGTGCGCCGTCGATAGGTCTGGCCGCGGGCCAATCCCAAATTTTCTGCAACTCATTTGAAATAGACTGGCGATTTGCTCGGCAAAAATTCCCTCGCCCTTTATCCGTTTTTTCCAGCGCGTTTCGTTTAGTTTGTCTCCACCGCGGATATCGCGGATGCGCCCGAGCACTTTCTCTTTTTTCCCGGGCAAATGCTCATCCAGCCAACGCTCGAAAAGCGGCGCGACCGCGAAAGGCAGCCGCACAATGGTGTAGCCGGCGAATTGCGCCCCGGCTTCCGCGCACGCTTTCAGGATGGAAGGCATTTCATGATCCGTTAGGCCGGGAATAATGGGAGCAACCATCACCCCCACAGGGACACCGGCCGCGCGCATCTTTGCGATCGCTTCCAATCGCGCGCCGGGCGGCGACGTGCGCGGCTCGAGAATGCGCTGCAGTTTTTCATCAAGCGAGGTAACGGAAATATTGACCGCGCCGGCCGAGTACTGCGCCAGCTCGGAAAGAACGTCGGCGTCGCGCGTGACCAATCGATTCTTGGTGATGATGCCAACTGGATTGCGGAACTTCGCCAGCACTTCGAGACATCCGCGCGTGATCTGCAATCGCCGCTCGACCGGTTGATAAGGATCGGTCACGCCGCTGATGGCGATAACTTGCGGCGTCCATTTGCGCGACGACAGCTCGGCCTCGAGTAACTGCGGCGCGTCCATCTTCACCATGATGCGCGACTCGAAATCAGTGCCGGCGGAAAAGCCGAGATATTCGTGGGTGGGTCGGGCGTAACAATAAACGCAACCGTGCTCGCAACCGCGGTACGGGTTCACGCTTGTCTCGAAACCGACGTCGGGCGAATTGTTGCGCGCGATGATGGAGCGCGAGCCGTCCCGATAGAAGATGGTTTTGCGCGGGCGCGAGTCTTCGTCGATTTCGTCCGTCAATTCAGCTTCGACGTGCAGCTTCTCAAAACGATTGGCTGGATCGAGGGAAGCGCCGCGGGTATGAAACTCGCGCGGACGCAGCGCGCGGGCGGCGGTAGAGTTTTCGCCGACATTTTTCCAGAGCTTGCGGGCGTTTGGCGGCGGTTTCATGAAATACGTTCACTTGAACGTATGCAATTGTCAACGTAACGCAGGCGTCCCCCGCCTGCCACGTCACGCGGGCTTCCAGGCCTGCAGGCAAGATGCCCGCTCGGCAAGACAGGCGGGACGCCTGTGTTACACTTTCCCCCGTTGGAGGGGTGGTCGAGTGGTTGATGGCACTGGTCTTGAAAACCGGCAGGGCGCAAGCCCTCGTGGGTTCGAATCCCACCCCCTCCGCTGTTGAATTTCCAACTCCACCCGAGTTCGCGAGCCACCGATTTCGGGTTGCCAACTGCTAAACGCCGCCGAACGCTCGATGAATGGATGTCGTCTCGTGTAAGTCGGCGAAAGCGTGGGCGACCTGGCTTCGGAAAAATCATGCGCGATCAGACGGTGTCTGGCTGCAATTTTTCAAAAAGAATTCCGGCGTCGTCTACATTTCTTACGCCGAAGCCCTGGATGAAGCGCTTTGTTTTGGTTGGATCGATGGACAGGCGCGTGGCTTCGATGAGCAATCGTGGCTGCAAAGATTTGGCCCGCGCCGTTCAAGAAGTATCTGGTCGAAACGAAATACCGAGCATGTTGCACGATTGATGAGCGAGGGCCGGATGCAGCCGGCTGGATTGCTGCAAGTAGAGGCAGCGAAACGGGACGGACGCTGGCAGCAAGCTTACGACTCGCCAAAAAATATGGTCGTGCCGGACGATTTTCTAAAGGCGCTGGCCAAAAATAAAAAAGCGCATGCTTTTTTCGAGACTCTCAATCGCGCGAACACTTACGCTATCGCCTGGCGGCTTCAAATCGCGAAGAAACCGGAGACGCGTGAGAAACGGATGAAGTTGATCCTGGCGATGATGCGGCGCGGCGAGAAATTTCATGATTAAATGCGTCGCCTTTCTGCGCGGCATTAATGTCGGCGGACATAAAAAAGTGCCGATGTTGGACCTGCGGCGTTGCTTTGCGGAAACCGGTTTTAGCGAAGTGAAAACGTTGCTCAACAGCGGCAACGTCCTCTTTGCAACGAAACCGGCGCACCTTGAAATTCTGCGCCGCAAAATCGAGACGGCTATTCGCAAGCAATTTGGGTTCGATGTTCTCGTGATCGTTCGCGCGTTAAGTGAGATCGATGAAACCATCGCACGCGATCCGTTCAAAAATGTGGCAGTCGATAAGAACACGCGTCTTTATGTGACTTTCCTTGCAGCGCTGCCGAATTCGGCGCCGCCGAGAAAATTTCCTTCGGATCTGCGCATTGTTTCCGTCGCTGGCCGCGAAGTTTTCAGCGTTCTGAATCTGCAAAACGCGCGTAGTGTTGATGCCCTGGCTTTCATCGAACAAACCTGGGGCAAAAATTCCACTACCCGAAATTGGAATACCATCCGTCGGATCGCGGAACTGTCGTGAATCGCGAGACGCCTCGCGAATTCGCGATTCCCTTCACGTCCGGATTTCTTTCAGCCGTATCCGTGACTGGTATGGCGATGTTGCGGGTTGCGCTGGGTAGCGTGGGCGTCACGCCTGCTGGTTTTTGCGTCACGCAAAAACGAACTTTTTCCATCCCCGCGGGGAGGAAGTCCGCGAAGGCGAGACGCCGTTCGCCACACGCGAGACGCGCGCGCTACCCAGGCACCCTATTCGCGCGCTAACAGATTTCCGAAGATCACGTTTGAAGCGAGCGTTCATTGGCGAAGTATTTTGTCGTCAACTGGGTCACCAACCACGCGCAAATTACTCCGAGAACCGCCGCACCAACGACATCGGATAAATAATGCGCGGCGACATAGACTCGCGCGCTTGCAATTAAAAGCGGCACCACCAGCAACGGCGCGCCGATGCGCCAACTGCCCAAAGCGAGGACGGCGAAAAAAGCAGTGGAAGCGGCCGTATGCCCGGAGGGAAAAGAATTATGGTGCGAATCGATCTTTGGTCCGCCCCATCTCATTTCCGTTTGCGTCTTTGGCCGCGCGCGACCGCTCACCGCCTTGATCGCGCGCGCGGTCAGACCGGCGAGGGCGCAGGCCAGCATCATGGCGAGAAAAATTCGCGCCCAGCGTTTACTGCGACGAATCAGCGCACCTGCCAGCAAGAGCAGGCCGAGAACAATGTGCTCCGGCCAATCGCCGTAATGACTGAGAGCGCGCATGAGTTGGTTCGCAGCCCGGCTGCGATGCGTCGCCACCCAATGCAGCACGTCGGGATCGAGATAAAACGCAATCGCCAATGCGGCCGCGGCCACGAGTAGAAAAATAATCAAGGCGCGCCATCGCCTCCCGTTTTTCACCGGCAAAATTCCCGTTTGTTTTTCAAGCGCCGCTATTCTTCATTCGCTCTTCTGCAATCTGCAATCGGCAAATACGCGTTCCTCTTCGCCGCCTGTCTATTTTTCCATCTGGCCGGCGCGTGGAGTTTGCCGTTGATCGATCGCGACGAGCCGCGTTTTGCGGAAGCGTCGCGCGAGATGTGCCAGCGGCACGATTACGTGGTGCCGTTTTTCAACAATCACTTTCGTTTCGACAAACCGCCGCTGACTTATTGGGCGCAGGTTGCGAGCTATCGCGTTTTCGGCGAGAACGATTTCGCGGCGCGTTTTCCGAGCGCGGTAGCGGCGGCTCTGGTGGCGTTGATTTTATTGAAGTGGGGAACGCGCTTGCGCGAGGAACGCGCCGGCTGGTGGGCGGCAATTGTCTTCACCCTTTGCCTGCAGGTTTTCGTGCACGGGAAAGCTTCGGTCGCGGACATGTGGCTGGTGCTTTTCGTCACCCTTGCGCAGTTCGCCGCCTGGAGAATGCTCGCCCTTTCCACTAATCGTTTTCAACCGGGAACGTTTTTTCTCTTTTACGTCTCGTTAGCTTTAGCTTTTCTGGCCAAGGGCCCAATCGGCTGGACGCCGCTACTGGCTGTTCCCCTGGCGAAACGGTTTTTCCCCGAAGTGAAATTGAATCGGCGGTTTCAATTTCTTCCCGGAATTCTTCTCATGCTGGCGATTGTTTGCGCCTGGGGAATCCCGGCGCTCCTGCGAACGAACGGCGAATTTTTTTGGGTCGGCATCGGCCATCACGTCATCGGCCGCTCATTCAATACCCTCGAGGGACATGGTCCTGCCTCGCTCTGGATGTATCTGGCGTTGCTCCCGTTTTATTTCGTCACCGTTTTCCTCAGCTTTTTTCCCTGGTCGCTGAAAACGCGCGCAATCTGGAAATCGTTATCCGGAAGACGCGATTCGTCGGATAACTTTCTTCTCCTGGCCGCGCTCATTGTTTTCGTGATCTTCACTTTTGCATTACACGCTGCCGGCTTTTCCGCTGCTGGCGCTGCTAATCGGACGCCGCTACGATCAACTTCGCCTTTCGCGCAAACTCGCCACCAGCGTCGCGATTATTTATCTCTTGATCGCGCTCATTCTGCCGCCGCTGGTCGCTCCGCTTTTCCCGAGCCAGGCCCTCGCCCGCAAAAGCGCCGTCGCCTTGCGTCCGGAAATGGAATTCGCCGCCGCCGACTACTACGAGCCAAGTTTGGTCTGGTATTTCCGCAAACACATCGGCGGCTTCATGACGACGCTCAAGGCGCGGAACGCGGCCGCTTATATGGAGCAGCCGGGGCCACGTTTTATTGTGCTCTCGGAAAAAACGCGCGCAAAAATATTTCCCCAACCCGATCCCCAATGGAAGATCTTTCGCACACGCGGAATCAATATCGCCCGGACCGAGCGCCTCGAGCTGGTGCTTTTGCTCAAGCCGCAATGAGCGCGTTTGCAGTTTGCGCCTGAGCATTTACCGATTGCCGACGTGATAACTTTTTTGCACGGACGATTGGTGAACGCGCTGCCGACGCAGGCGACGATCGACGTCAACGGCGTCGGTTACGAAGTTCTGATTCCGCTTTCCAGTTACGACAAACTTCCCGCCGCCGGCCATCCCGTCGAGATTCTGACGCACCTGCACGTACGGGAAGATGCGCATATTCTTTACGGCTTCATGAGCGTAGCCGAGCGCGATTTGTTCCGCCTGCTGGTCAATCACGTCACCGGCATCGGCCCGAAAATCGCGCTGGCGGTTTTGAGTGGAATGAACGTGAGCAATTTCAAGAACGCCGTCGTCAACAACGACACCGCGTCGCTTTCGAAGATCAGTGGCGTCGGAAAAAAAACGGCGGAGCGAATGGTGCTGGAATTGAAGGACAAGGTGGGCGTGGCCGCGGCTTGGGAAGCGGCCAGCGCAGCGCATGCACCCACGCCAGAGCAGGAGCAGGCTAACGAAGCGGTGCTGGCCTTGATTGCGCTCGGCTACAAACAGATCGACGCACATAAAGCCGTGCGCGATTTGCAGGAACGCGAAGGCGCAGGAAAATCGGCGGAAGATTTAGTGAAGCTGGCGTTGAAACGCATCGCCAGCGGAAAATAGCCGATCGCCTTCCATGACCTTGCGGCGACGCGTCGAGTCGTGGAACGTCTCGGTCTGGCAATGACTGCCGTGGCCGAAAACAAACTGGAGACGATCCGCGGCGCGATCCCGGCGGAAGGATTGTTCGCCGAAAAAGACTGGCTCATTTCGCCGGAGGCGTTTCCGATTGCCCCGAAGTTTGCCAGCGAGCTGGAAAAACTCGGCCACCAGCTTTTCGTTTTTCAGCGCGCTTGTAACCAGCTTTATCAACTGAGCGTGCGCGGCAAACAGCCAGCCTGGGTCGCGCAATATCTGGATGCCGGCAAACCGCCGGAGCTGATCGAGCTGGCGCGCCAGAAAATTTTTCGCGAGCAACTGCCGGCGGTCATTCGTCCCGATTTAATCTTAACCGACGACGGTTACATCATTGCCGAAATCGATTCAGTGCCGGGCGGCATCGGGCTGACGGCCTGGCTGAATCAAACTTACGTCTCGTTAGACGAAGACGTCATCGGCGGCCGGGACGGAATGCTGGAGGGATTTCAAACCGTGCTGCCGAACGGAGGCGACATTGTTGTTTCGGAAGAATCGGCCACCTACCGGCCGGAAATGGAATGGCTGGCGAAAGAACTGGAAGCAAACTACTCGTCTTCCCGAGCGCAACAGTTTACCCGCCGTGGCGGGAGGGATCCCGATGAAGTTACCTTAAAGGAAGCGCGACGGGAGCCCTCGGCTGCGCTCGGGAAGATCGAACGATGGCGCGTCTTAGCTGCGGAGAATTATCAGCCGGAAGATGGACGCGATGTTTACCGCTTTTTCGAGATGTTCGATCTCGCGAATATCTCGAACGTCGATGCGCTCTTGCAGGCGGCCGCAGAAGGAAAAGTGCGTCTCACCCCGCCACCAAAACCTTTTCTGGAAGAGAAAATGTGGTTCGCGCTTTTCTGGCTGCAACCGTTGAAAGAATTCTGGCGGCGCGAGCTGGGGGAAAAATATTTCCTGCAACTCCAGCGCGTCATTCCCTACACCTGGCTGCTCGATCCGACGCCGTTGCCGCAGCACGCCGTCATCCCGCGCTTGGAAATTCATGACTGGCGCGAAGCGGAAAAGTTCAGTCAGAAACACCGCGACCTGATGCTGAAAGTGAGCGGATTTTCGCCGCTTGGTTGGGGCAGCCGCGGCGTCGCGCTAGGAGCGGATTTGCCGCAAGCGGAGTGGACGGCGCAGATTGAAAACGCCCTAACGAGATTTGAAACGCAGCCGACCATTCTGCAAAAATTCCACAAAGGCAGTCTGTTCGAGCATCCCTACTTCGATTCGCAAACCGGCGAGGCAAAAACAATGAAAGGCCGGGTGCGTTTGTGTCCGTACTATTTCGTCGAGAGCGATCGGGTGAAGATGCGCGGCGCGCTTACGACCATCGTCCCGGCCGACAAGAAATTGATTCACGGAATGCGCGACGGAATTTTGGCGCCGACGAAAGTAAGTCAGGCATCCGTGCCTGATGGTCACGCGGGCATCTTGCCTGCGGTGTAACGGCGCAGGCTGGAAGCACGCGCGACGATTCAGGCTGGAAGCCTGAGTTACGATGCGCGAACGGTGAGTTCGCGCCGATGAATCGGGCCGCCGGCGTTGAGTTTGCTTTCGTAAAGATGAAATTCTTCCACGCGAAACATTCCGCCATCGAAGTCGCGGTGTTTTTTTAGGAACGCATTCATCATTGCCTTTGAGACGCCGCGAGAGCGCGCGATGGTGAAGTGCGCTTTCCAGGCGCGCTCTTCGATCGGCAAGCCGCAAGCGAGCGCGGCTTCGTTCACTCGTTTGTGCAGCTGAAATAAATGCGGATGCGCCTGGTCGACGCCGAGCCAGAGAATGTGCGGTTGTCCGTGCCGCGAGAAAGTTCCCAGGCCAACCAGTGGCAGAAAGAATGCGCGGAAGGAAATCGTCGCCAGTTTCCCTTTTAACGTTTCAAGAATTGTTAGATCGACGCGATCGAAAAAGGCGAGGGTGAGATGGATTTGCTCGGGCGGAGAAAAAACAAGGCTGCGAAAATGTGGATCGAGCGCCGCCGCGCGCTCGGCGATTTCACGCGGCAAGTCGATGGCGACGAAGAGACGGTGGTGATTCAATCGCGCGTCGTTCCAAGATGAAAAATGGTGAAGGCGAAATAAAAAGCAAAGTCACGTCCTCATGATGTCATGGCGCGGTTCGGATCGTCATCCCGAATCGCGCAGACGATGAGGGACCTCACGGGCGAGTGAAGGTTTTCAAGCTAAGAGAGGTCCTTCGCCGTCTGCGCGGCTCAGGATGACAAACCGCCCGCGCGCGCCAACAGAGACAGTCTCAGTTTCACCCCTACCCGTGTTTGCGATTGAAGCGCGCGACTTCGCGCGCGGTTTCGCGATCCGTCGCGCGTTTTTTCAGGTCGGCGCGTTTGTCGCGCGCCACTTTTCCCTGGGCGACGCCGAGCTCGGCTTTGAGGCAGCCGTTTTTCCAATGCAAATTCAGCACTACCAGCGCGCGCCCGCTCACCTGTGTTTCGCCGTAAAGTTTGTCGATCTCAGCGCGGTGCAGCAAAAGTTTGCGCACCCGTTTTGCCGACGGCACATCGTGACTGGCGCGCTCGTAAGGCTGGATGTCAGCGTTGTAGAGAAACGCCTGGCCTTTCTCGATGCGGGCAAAGGCGTCGTTAATGTTCGCTTTTCCGGCGCGAATCGATTTGACCTCGCTCCCCTTCAACTCGATCCCCGCTTCGTAGCGCTCGAGAATGTGAAAATCTCGCAGCGCTTTGCGGTTGAGAATCGTCTCGGCAGCCATGACCGAGCGAAGAAAAACTGCGACCTAGGCGCTCTCGCCCGCGGGGGCCGCGCTTATTTCTTCGAAAGTAAGTTTGCCGGAGATGATTTCCCTCAACGCAATATCCGTCAGCGAGGTGCGCAATCCGCCGGTCTCCACCATCGGGCGATGACCGAGACTGAGCTGGCGCACCCTCTTGGAAACTACGTTGATGAGTAATTGCGGATTGGGGATGACCAGCGCGGCTTCCTGCAAGAGTTGAGTCGTCATAATGCGCAATGAGGTGACGGGCGCGCGGGTGCGGTCCGCCGGGAATGGAATAATCGCCGGCGAATTGCTCGAAAAAGTTTCGGTGGAAAAACGTGAGCTGAGCATCGCGACGAAAGGAATCGAGAATTTGGGAAGCGAGCGGGCAGTTGTCAAATTATAATTGTCGCGGGCGCGGGCCGGAGGTAGCAGTGCGGCATCGCTTGCCAGCGCGAGCGAAATACGCGAAGTAGTGCCTGCTGGCGCACCACCCAGCGCGAGAATTTTGCGGGCTGTGGCTCAGCTTGGTAGAGCGCCTGCCTCGGGTGCAGGAGGCCGTGGGTTCAAATCCCACCAGCCCGACCATTCGAAACTCGTGCTCACTTTATAATCCTGCTCATGCTCATAATCCTGATCATGATCGTAACGATTGGCGAGCACGAGCGGCTTTGAAATTTCAGCATGAACGAGACCGTGCTCACCACCATCGCGATCACCGGGTTCGGGATCGCGTTTTTTCACGCCGCCATTCCGACACACTGGCTGCCGTTCGTGTTAACGGCGCGCGCGCAACATTGGAATCACGCGCGCACACTCGCGGTTACCGCCCTCGCCGGCGGCGGCCACGTTCTCTTCACTGCCTTCCTCGGTTTTTTGATTGCCTGGTTTGGCATCGTTCTCAATCAGCGCCTCGGCGATTGGCTTCCACGCCTGGCCGGCGCTCTCCTCATCGGCCTCGGAGTCTTTTATATTCTCCGCCAATTCTTCGCCCGCAGTCACGAGCACAAACATTTTCTCGGAGGTCACGCGCACGCCAGCGATGGTCCACACGCGCATCCGCCTTCTCGAAAATCCGATCGTCTCGCCATTATCGGTCTGCTGGCGATGCTGACTTTCTCGCCCTGCGAAGCGTTCCTTCCCATTTATGCTTCCGGCATTCGCTTCGGCTGGAGCGGATTTATTTTGCTTACCGTTATTCTTTCGCTCGGGACGGTCGCCGGCATGATTCTTTTCACCGGCCTGACCCTGGCCGGCGTGCGCAGGATACGGCTCGGGTTACTGGAAAATTATGAAGGCGCGTTGGTCGGAGTTTTGCTGTGCGTAGTAGGCGTGCTGGTTTTATTGTTTGAAAAATAATCGGCGCGCGTCCTTCGCATGAACAATCACAGTCATCATCATTCCTCGCACGAAAAAAGGGCGCACGATTTTCGCGGCGCGTTCTTCATCGGGGTGGTGTTGAATTCCGCCTTCGTCATTCTGGAAGTGGTTTTCGGTTTCCTCTCCCAATCGCTCGCGCTGGTGGCGGATGCCGGACACAACCTCGCCGACGTCCTTGCGCTTTTGCTGGCCTGGGGCGCAAGCATTCTGGCGCAACGTCCGCCGACTGAGCGGCGCACCTATGGATTCAAGAGCACTTCGATTCTAGCAGCACTTTTCAACGCCATTTTTCTTTTAATCTCGGTCGGCGCGATCGCGTGGGAAGCGATCCGGCGGTTGCATCATCCTCCGGCCGTCGCTGCTCAAGTCGTCGTCTGGGTGGCGCTGCTGGGAATTGTGATCAACGGCTTGACCGCGCTTTTATTTTTTTCTGGCCGCAAACAAGACCTCAATGTGCGCGCGGCGTTTCTGCACATGACGGCGGACGCGGCGGTTTCATTCGGGGTCGTGATTGCCGGCCTTATTATATTAGAGACGCGCTGGACCTGGCTCGATCCGGTGGTGAGTCTGGCGATTGCGATCGTCATTGTGTGGGGAACGTGGGGATTGCTGCGCGATTCGGTGAATCTCGCTTTGCAGGCCGTGCCGAGCGGAATCGAGATGCGAGCGGTGCGCGCCTATCTGGCCGGGCTGCCGCACGTGACCGCGGTGCACGATCTCCATGTCTGGCCGATGAGCACGACCGAGACGGCATTGACCGCGCATCTGGTGCGCGATGTGGATGAATGCGATTGTGAGTTGTTGAACCAGGCTGCCCACGAGTT